>NZ_LT629770.1:1291713-1614642 GCF_900105335.1 Microbacterium paraoxydans
GACGACGATGAGGAGGTCGCCCTCCCCGGCACGGACCGGCCCTCCGGACAGCGGAGCGTCGACGAGCTGCGCACCGTGCGCGGCGAGCTGGGCGGCGATGGCATCGATGCCGTCCGTGCCCACCGTGCTGGTGAGGATCACGACCGCGCCGTCCGCGAGGTGCGGGGCGAGCCCGTCCTCGCCGAAGAGCAGCGCCTCGAGCTGCGCGCCGGTCCGGACGGCGACCAGCACCGCGTCGGCACCGTCCACGGCGTCGGCTGCGGACGCCGCCGGCGTGACACCCGCCTCTGCGGCGAGGGCGACGCGTTCGGCAGCGATGTCGAAGCCACGCACCGCGAAGCGCTCGGCGAGGCGGGTGGCCATCGGCAGCCCCATGGCGCCGAGTCCGATGACAGCGACGGTGGATGTCATGAGTGTCCTTCCGGGTTGTTTCCATCGTCGCCTGCGAGCGTGGCGACGACCGTGACGAGGGAGTCCGCGTCGCCGACGTTGCCGGCGAACACGACGTACGGGATACCGACGGCAGGGCCGGTCTCCGGCTGCCACAGCGACACGAGGCCGGGCAGCATGGGACCGAGCACGGTGGCCCGGCGGATCTCGAGGGCCTCGCTCGCGACATCGCTGGAGGTGATCCCGCCCTTCGCGATGACGAAGCGGGGCGGAGCGATGGCGAGGACCCGACGCACGAGCTCGACCACGCCGCTGGAGATGCGGCGGGCGATCGCGAGGCTCTCGTCGCCGTCGGCACCCGTGACGAGTTCGCGGGTGGTGTGCACGATCACGGTCCCCGTGGCGAGCGCTTCGGCGACGGCGTGCGCCTGCGTCTCGAGGTGGGTCTCGCGCTCGGAGCCGATGAGGGCACGCACGTCGAGTTCGATCGTGCGGGTGTTCGGCCGGGCCGCTGTGAGAGCTTCGAGCTGAGCGGTGGTGAGCGGCACGTGGCTGCCGACGACCACGAGGCCACCGCGGTCATGCGCGAAGGGGATGTCCTCCGCGCGCACCGGCTCGGCGATCTCCTGTCCGATGTGCGCGCGCACGTAGGGCGGGCCGACTCGGAGGAGCACGTCGCGGTCCCGCAACCGGTGCAGCGCGAGCGCGACGACGCGCATGTCCGATTCCTCGACCACGTCGACCACCACGACCGTGCCGTCGGTCAGTCCCTCGAGGAAGCCGGCCACGGCGTCCACCCCGGCGCGGATGGTGCGGATGTCGAGACCCGCGACCGCGGACGCCGGGATGCGTCCGCCGGTCTTCTCGGCGACCCACTCGCGCAGGTCGGAAGAGCCGTAGCCGAAGGTCGCGTCCGCCGCGAAAGGCGTCTCGCCGACCGGGGTGGCCTCGCCGTCGGTCACCCAGTAGTGCACGGAGTCGACCGTGATGCGCCCGGCGTCGGGGAACGCGGGGACGAGCAGGGTCAGTGCGGGGGTGCGACCGGAGCGGGAGCCGATCTCCGCGGAGAGGACGTCGGTCTCGAGCGGGAAGTGGCCGCGCAGCGTCGAGTCGCCCCGGGACACGAACGTCACGCGCCGCCCCTGGGCCTCGGCGGCGGCGAGGGCCACGTCGACGATCTCGCGGTTGCGGGCGGCCGCGGCCTCCTCGTCGAGGGACCGGGTGTTCGTGAGCACATAGACGGCGGCGGCGCCGGTCGCGAGCGCCTCGTCCAGGTCGGCGCGCTCCCATCGGGTGAGGACCGGGAGGTTCGCGACCGACTGCGTGCCGGTCGGGTCGTCGTCGAGGACGAGGAGCACGGCGGCGGGGTCGACCTCGGTGCGGACGTCGGCCGCGGTGACGGCGACGGGTGCAGGCAGGGGGGCCAGCAGGTCGTCGATGTGCACACGAACTCCTTCGTTCCGGAAGATGGCCCGTGGTGGGGGACACGGGCCAGGGGAATCTGCATCGCTATCCGATATCAGATAGCGACGAGCGTACCTCACGATCACCGTCCTTCCAAACCGACGGAGTGCGTGCTGCTCAGCGCCCGTGTACGTAGCGCAGCAGGTCGTCGCGGGTCTGGCGCATGTGGCTGCGCATGGCCTGGCGGGCAGCCGCGCCGGACCCGGTCCGCATCGCCTCCAGCACCGCCGCGTGCTCCGCCAGCGCGTGCTCCCGGATGTCCGGGATGGCACTCGTCTCGCTGCGGGTGGCCTGCAGCATCGTCGTCAGCGGACGCATCGAGGCCACGAGGATGCGGTTCTCCGCCGCGCGGATGATCACGTCGTGGAAGGCGAGGTCGGCGGCCACGAAGGCGTCCACGTCGGCCCGCTCGTGCGCCGCCTGCATCTCCTCGAGGAGCGCGGCCATCTCGGCGAGGTGCTCCTCGGTGCGGCGCCCCGCCGCGAACTCCGCCGCCCCGGTCTCGAACATCATGCGCATCTCGAGCATCTCCAGCGAGGAGCGCTCTCGGGCGCCTGCGCTCTGGGCGTGCCGGACGACCGCGTCGAGGCCCGTCCACTCGTCGGTCGGCGCGATGCGGTGTCGGGTGCCGGGCACCGCGACGATCACGCCCTGCGCCTGCAGGAGGCGGACGCCCTCGCGCATCGTGAGGCGGGAGACCCCGAACTGCTCCGCGAGCTCCCCCTCGGGCGGCAGCGGCTGTCCGGCTTCGAGCCGACCCGTGATGATGGCGTCGAGCAGTCCGTCCACGACGGCCTGCGTCCGCGACACCCGCTCGAGCTTCGTCACAGGTCGACGCCCACCAGAACGGGTTCCGGCTGCAGCACCAGACCGAACTCGGCGTGCACACGGTGCTGGATGAATCGGGCGAGCTCGGCGACCTCGGCCGCCGTGGCGTCGCCCCGGTTGGTCAGGGCCAGGGCGTGCTTGGTCGAGACGGACGCCCGCGAGCGGGGCAGCTTGAACCCCTTGCGGATGCCCGCCTGCTCGATCAGCCAGGCGGCGCTCACCTTCACGTCCGGGGCCTCGGTCTTCGTCGGCGGCACGTGTCCGTCGTAGGAGGCGAGGGGGATGACGGTCACGGCGTCGAGGTCGGGGGCGACCGGCCAGCGCGGGCACTCTGGCGGGAGGGACCGGGCCTGCGCGGCCGTGACGATCGCGTTCTGGAAGAAGGAGCCGACCCCGTGCGTGTCCGGGTCGTCGGCATCGAGCAGCATGCCCTTCGATGCGCGCGTGGCGAGGATGCGCTCTCGGACCCATGTCAGCGGCACCGGGGTGTCGTCGGTCAGACCGAGAGCGCGGCGCAGCTGCTCCCCACGGACCACGCGTTCGCGAGCGACGAGGAGATCGACCGTGAGGGACAGGATCACGGCCCGGCGCTGCGGCTCGCTCCCGTGATGGTGCTTGAGCACCGAGGTGCGGAATCCGAGCCCGAGCTCGGTCGCCGGAACAGTGGAGATCTCGCCGGAACCCTCATCGATCAGCTCGACCTCGACCAGGGTCTCCTGGATCTCCTGCCCGTAGGCGCCGATGTTCTGCACGGGCGCAGCGCCGACCGTGCCGGGGATGCCGCTCATGGCCTCGAGTCCGGCATAGCCCCGCTCGACCGCGTACGACACCAGATCGTCCCAGCCGTGTCCGGCCTGCGCGCGCAGGCGGATGCGGCCGGCATGCGGCGACGGGAGCTCTTCGATCCCGCTCGTGCGGATGCGGATGACGGTGCCCTCGAACGGCTCGTCGCCGACGAAGAGATTCGAACCCCCGCCGAGCACCAGCCAGGGGTCGCCCTCCGCCCAGGTCTCCCGGAGGACCGCGACGAGCTCCGCCGTCGTCGTCGCCTCGCGCATGCGCGCGGGGGCGGCGCCGGTGCGGAGCGTCGTGAGCTCGGCCAGCCGGATCGGCTCGACGTCGCTCATCGGACGGCGACGCGCAGCTGCGCCTTGACGAGCACGGTGGTGTCGCCGGTCGTGACCTTGAGGTCGATGCGCGCGGACTCATCGTCCACCGCGCCGACCGTCGCGACGACGTGCACGTCGGCGCCGGTCTCGGGGTCGACCACCACGGGCTTCGTGAAGCGCACACCGTAGTCGAGGATCCGGGTCTGCGGGTCGAGCGCGGCCACGACCACAGAGGAGGCGATGCCCATGGTCAGCATGCCGTGCGCGAGCACGCCGGGCAGACCCACGGCGGCGGCGACGTCGTCGCGATAGTGGATCGGGTTGAAGTCTCCAGAAGCCCCGGCGTAGCGGACGAGCGACTCCCTCGTCAGGTGCACGGTGCGCTCGGCGAGCACGTCTCCCACGGTGAACGCGCTCATGCGGTCTCCTCCTCGGCGCCGACGAGGAGCACGCTGGTGGCGGTGACGACGTGCGCGCCCCCGTCGTCGGTGATCTCGGCCTCGCTCGTGATCATGGCGTTGCCGCCCATCATGCGGATGCCGGTGACGCGCAGCTGCGCCGTCAGCTCGTCTCCCGCGACGATCGGCCTGGTGTAGCGGAACCGCTGCTCGGCGTGGATGGTGCGCGCCAAGACGATGCCGGAATCCGGCTCGGCCAGCAGCTGCTGCAGCGTGAGGTCCTGCAGGACCATCGCGAAGGTCGGCGGCGCGACGACGTCGGCGAAGCCGGCCGCACGGGCGGCCTCGACGTCGGTGTGCTGCGGGGCGTCGGCGAAGACGGCGCGCGCGAACTCGCGCACCTTCTCCCGCCCGACGAGGTAGGGGGCGGTCGGCGGGAACTCCCGGCCGACGAGTTCTTGGTTCACTGCCACCCGTCGATCCTACCGAGGCACGCCGACAGTCCGGTCCGGGCGGGGCCGGCGGAAACCCGGACGATATGCGGCATCGCGAGACCCGGGCTGCCCTCACCCCTGGGAGCGAACCACCATGTTCAGCGTCATCCGACTCGGAACGACCTTCACCCGTGACGTGTGAACGACCTCACCAGCCCGGTCGAGTGCGCGCTTCCGGACGACGATGAGCGGATCGTGCTCCGGGCGGGCCAGCCACTCCGCGGTCTGCGCGGTCGTGAAGCCGACGTCGATCTCGCGGTACATCTCCGAGAACTCGACGCCGTACACGTCGCGGAGCACCTGATACGTGGAGGTGTCGTGGTCGATGTGCCGATCGAAATCCGGGAAGCGCGTCAGAGAATACCGGCTGTCGTCGATGGAGAGCGGGATGCCGTCGAGAGCGAAGACGCGTACCAGCCGGAACACCGGGTCGCCGACGGGGACGCCGAGGCGGCGCGCGCGCTTCTCGTCGGCGGGGGTCGTCTCAGCGCGCATGATCCGTCGGGACTTGACCCCGTCTGCCACCACGGTGTCCGCGAAGCCACCGAGGGTCATGGCGCCGATCACCTCGCGTCGCGGAGCGACGAAGGTCCCACGGCCCTGCTGTCGACGCACGATGCCGAGGCCCTCGAGGTCGGCCACCGCCCGCCGCACGGTGATCCGGCTGACGCCGAAGCGCTCGCACAGCTCGGGTTCGGACGGAAGCCGCTCGCCTTCGGCATAGGTCCCGGCGTCGATCTCCCGCATCAGCAGGCTTCGCACCTGTTCGTGCAGCGGGGTCGAACCGACGGCTGACGACAGCTGAGTCACGTCGGAGTCCTCCTCTACGGCGCCGGGTATCGTCGCAGCATCTGCGCGCGTGCGTCGTCCCCCGCATGCACAGGGTATCCGAACGCCCCGCGCAACGTGCAGGCGAGCGCTCCGCTGACAGCGGCGATATCGAGGCTTTCGGCGAGATCGGCCCCGCCCGCCCGCGCCGCGAGGAACCCGGTGAGGAAGGCGTCCCCGGCGCCGAGCGCATCGACGGCGTCGACCTCGCGGATACCGGTACGCCGCACGGAAGTGGCGTCGAAGCCGACAGAGCCGCGGGCACCCCGCGTCACCACGGCCGACCCCATACCGCAGGCCACGGCGAAGCGGCCGAGGGCGTCGATCTCGGAATCACTGCGGTGGCCGCCGGAGAAGAACCCCACGTCGACGTGCGGAGCTGTCGCCCGGATCATATCCGGCGACGCGTCGTCGGAATAGTCGTACGACACGCGGCTCCCCCGTTCCGCGATGGCCGGAAGCTCCGGCTCCAACGACGAGTAGACCGAGGTGTGCACGCGGTCGAAGCCGGAGAGGTACTCGTGATCGGCCTCGCTCAGACGCAGCCGCAGCTCGGCCTGGACTCCCCCGCGGTTCGAGGCGACGAAGCGCCGGTCGCCGTCCTCGTCCAACGCGACGAAAGCCATGCCGTTCGCGCCACGCACGCGTCTGATGCGGGCGCCGTCCACTCCGACCTCGTCGAGGACGCCCCGCACGTGGTCCGCGAAACGGTCGTCTCCCATGATCCCGACGAATCCGGCTGTGCCGCCGAAGAAGAGCCGGCTGTACGCGGCGACGTTCAGGGCGTTGCCCCCGGGGTAGGCCAGGTCCTCATGCAGATAGCAGTCGAGGACGTTGTCCCCGACGCCGACCAGCGAGGGCGGTGGGACCGCGGCGAGCGCATCCCGGAGCTGATCCGTATCCATCGTCATCCCTTCACACTCCCCGCCGCGACGCCGGCGACGAAGTACCGCTGCAGCGCGAGGAACACCACCACGATGGGCAGGGCCGCGATGGTCAATCCTGCCAGGAGCACACCCCACTCCGTGGAGAGGGAATCGCGGAACGACATGAGTCCCGCGGGGATGGTGCGGAGCGCATCAGCGTCGATGTAGACGATCGCGAAGAGGAACTCATTCCAGGCGAAGTAACCGGTGAGGACGGCGGCGGTCGTCAGCACGGACGCGCTCAGCGGCAGGTAGACGTGCCGGAAGACGCCGAACGAGCGGCAGCCGTCGATGGTCGCGGCGTCCTCGAGCTCGCGGGGGATGCCGAGGAAGACCGAACGGATGAGCAGGATCGCCATCGGCAGACGGAACGCCACATAAGGGAGGATCATCGCCCAGTACGTGTTCAGCAGTCCCATCGTGTCGAGAAGGCGGTAGAGCGGGATGAGGCTCACCTGCGGTGCCACCACCAGCCCGCCCATCGCCACGATCAGCACGATGGTCGCCACGCGGCTCGACAGCCTCACCATGCCGTAGGCGCACAGTGCCGCGAGTGCGACGGTCGCGGCGGTGGAGATGACCGTGACGATGACGGAGTTGAGGAAGTAGTCGGAGATCCCGCGATCCCAGGCGGCGGCATAGTTCTGGACGAGCCAGACCGACGGCAGCCCCCACGGATCGGCGAAGATCTCGGACGAGGACTTGAACGAAGAGATCACCATCCAGAGCAGGGGGTAGGCGATCACGACGGCGTAGACGGCCAGGATCACCTGGACCGGAGCACGGCGGAAACGCTCCGCCGGACGAAGCCGGGTACTGCTCATGTCATTGCCTCCCGCTTCGGAACGAGACCATCTGCACGACGGACAGCACGAGCGTGATCACGAAGATCAGGCTCGCGATGGCCGAGGCGTAGCCCATCTCGTTCTGGAAGAAACCCTGGTTGTACATATAGGTCGCGAGGACCTGGGTGGTGTTTCCCGGACCGCCCTTGGTCAGGATGTAAGGCTCGTTGAACACCGTGAAAGCGCCGGAGACGGTGAGGATCATCGCGACGAAGATCATCTCCTTGGCCTGCGGGACGGTGATGCTGAAGAACTGGCGAACCCGTCCGGCGCCGTCCAGCGACGCGGCTTCGTAGTACTCCTCCGGGATCTGCTGCAGTGCGACGACGTAGAGCATGCAGACGTAGCCGATGCTCTGCCACTGGGAGACGCCGATGACCGCTCCCATCGCCGTGTCGACATCGGCGAGCCACGCCGTCTGCAGGCTGCCGAGTCCGATCGCCTCCAGCAGAGCGTTGAGGAGTCCGCCGCGGGCGTTGTACACGAACGTGAACAGCAGCGCGATCACCGTCATCGAGATCACGGCGGGCAAGAAGTACACGCTGCGCAGGAATGCGCCCATGCGCGGACCGAGCAGCCGGGTCAGCCAGGCGGCGATCACGAGGGCACCACCCACCTGGCACACGATCGAGACGATCGCGTACAGGATGTTGTTGCCCAGGGCCGTCGCGATGATCGGATCGCTGAGGAGCCGCGCGAAGTTGTCGAGGCCGACGAAGCGCATCTCACCGCTGCCGGCGCTGAACGAGAAGAAGCCGAAGGCCGCATTGGCGACCAGCGGGTAGTACACGAACACCCCGATCAGGATGATCGCGGGAAGCACGTAGAGCAGGTTCGACCAGGCTCGAGAGCGTGTTCTCATCACGGTGTCTCTTCCGAAAGGTGGGAGGGGCCGCCGGCCGAGGATGCCGGCGGCCCCGGTGCGGATCAGGAGGCGTCGCGCACGCGCTTCGCGGCTTCCTGCACGGCGGCCATGACCCCCTCGGGGGTCTGCTGGCCGCTGAGCATCAGCTGAGTCTCGGACAGGTACGCCTGCACGATCTGCGGATCGTAGGCGTTGTCGAGCCAGGTCGTCATCGCCGAGGCGTCGACGATCCCCTGGGCGAGCTCCCGTGAGATCTCGGGCACGTCCGCCTCCTCGACCGCACCCTTGACCGGGCTCAGCTCGCCCGCGCGCTCCGCATAGGCGATGCCGCTCTGCTTGCTGAGCAGGAACTCGAGGAACCGCTGCGCCTCCTCGGGGTGCTTCGTGGTCTTCGAGATCGCGAAGCCCTCCGGAGCTCCGGTCAGCTCCGCCGGATCGCCCTTGCCGCCCTCGACCGCAGGGAAGTTGAACGTGCCGTACTCGAACTGCGCGTCGCCGAAGTACCCCACCTCGGCGCTCTGCATGTACATGATCGGCGCCTCTTCCGCGATCCAGGCGTTACGCGCGATCTCATGCCCGACGGCCGTGAGGTCGTCGTTCATGTACTCGGCGAGTTCCTGGAAGCGCTCCAGCGCCCGGACATACCCCTCGTCCGTGAACGCGCCGGTCGCCGGATCCTGATCCGCTGCGAACACCTCCGGATCGACGACACGCTGATTCAGCGTGCCGACGTAGTGCGCGATCGTCCACTGCTCCTGCGCGCCGTACTCGATCGGGGTCATGCCGGCGTCCTGGATCGTCTCCAGGACGTCGATGAACTCGTCCCACGTCGCCGGCGGCTCGAGACCCAGCTCCTCGAACACGTCTTTGTTGTAGAAGAACAGCTTCGACTGCATCCCCACTGGCAGACCGTAGGAGGTGCCGTCGACCTCGAAGGCTTCCAGCTGGCTCGGGTAGAAGCTGTCCCGGAAGTCCGTGTCCTCCTCGAGCCACGGCCCGAGATCGAGCAGGGCGTCGTTGGAGACGAGCTCGTCCACGAACGAGCCACTCCAGGTGAACAGGACGTCCGGAGCGTTGGCGGAGCCCGCGACGACCTTCACCTTGTCCTTGTAGGCGTCGTTGAGCACGCTCTCGACGGAGACCTTGATGTCGGGGTTCTCCTTCTCGAACTCCGCCACCATGTCGGTGTAGTACGAGTTCTTCGGCTCGTTGGGCCAGCGGTGGAAGAAGCTGATCTCCACCTGGCCGTCCGAGGCCTCGCTCTCGCCGCCGGCGCACGAGGCCAGGGGCAGGACGAGGGCGGCGGCGGCCGCAGCCGCCACGCCGATCCGGGCTGATGTTCGCATCGTTGCGATCCTTTCGTTCCTAGTACTCCATGCGCCACATGTAGCGGCGCACGCTGAGGGGGTGTCCTCGGTGGTCGGCGAGTGCATCCGCGTACGCGCGGAGCACGACGTTGAAGAGGAGGTGGGCGACGATGCCGCGCACCTCCGGAGCGACGACATCGAGGCCGAACTCCTGGGCGTCGATGACGAGCACCCGATCCGAGTGCTTCGTGACGAAGTCCACCGCGCGCTGCTCGACGGACCGAGTCTCATCGAGTCCGAGCAGCGCGATGAACGGCACATCCTCCTCGGTGATCTCGAAGGGGCCGTGGAAGTACTCGCCGGCGTGGATGGCGGCGGAGTGCACCCACTGCATCTCCTGCAGCAGGCAGATGGCGAACGAGTACGCGGAGCCGTAGTTGGAGCCTGCCGCCATCGTGTAGATGAGGGACTCGCGACGGTGGCGGTATCCCCAGGCATCGGCGGCTGCGGAGTGCGCTTCGCGCGCTGCCGGCACGAGGGTCGGCAACTGGGCGACGGCCTCGTCGACCGCACCGACGATGCCGGCCTGTTCACGGTCGTCCAGGATGCCGGCCGCCAGGCGCAGCAGCAGCGCGGGGCCGACGTGGGCCTCGCTCTTCCCCTCGCCGTGCTGATACGCCACCACGTGCTCCGATGCCTCGGCGAGCGGCGACGTCGGGTCGAACGTGAAGGCGACCGTGAGCGCACCGCGCTCGCGTGCGTGCTTCGCCGCGGCGACCGTCTCCGGCGTGGTGCCGGAGTGCGAACAGAGCACGACGAGGGTGTCGGCGTCGACGCGCGACGAGGCGCGGCTGGTGAACTCGGCAGCATTGAGTGCGGTCGCCTCGAGCGACACCGCCTTGGTGCCGAACAGGTACTCGATGGGCTGCATGACGGCAAAGGAGCCGCCGCAGGCGGTGAGCACGACGCGCGAGATGGTGTCTCGGGTCGCGATCGCCTGGCGGGCCGCAGCGAGCTGGTTCTCGATAGCGGCGGAGTCGACGAACAGAGCGGTGGCAGACAAGATGGTCCCTTCTGATGACCTTCGATCAAACATCATGACTCGTTATATGACGTCATGTGATGACTGACGATAGCGAGCGCAGCACCGCCTGTAAAGAGGCGCGGCGAAAATCGTTCGCGGGAGTCAGGGAAAGGGACGGGTCCGGCGCGCTTCAGCGGTCGGCTCGCGCCGCAGGAACGGCGGCCGCGGCGTCAGCCGCGCCGGCGCCCGCGGACGGCCTTGAGGGCCATCTGCACCGCGATCACGACGAGATACGCGGCGAAGAGGAGGTTGCCGACGGTCGGGTCGACGATGGTCGCCAGCCAGGCGCCGAGGGCCGTCGTGGTGCACGCCGAGACGCCGATCAGCAGCGCGGCGAGGAGATCGACGTTGCGGTTGCGGAGATTGCCGACCGTGCCGGAGAGCGCGGTCGGGATCATCATGAGTAGCGAGGTGCCCTTCGCGACGAGGTCGCTCGTGCCGAACGCGAGCATGAGCACCGGGACGACGATCACACCGCCGCCCACGCCGATGAGCCCGGCCAGGATGCCGGTTCCGATTCCCACGACCACCAGGGCGATCCCGGTGAGCCAGGTGAGCTCGAAGACGGCGTCGCGCGAGGGGATGACGAGGAAGAGGCTCACGATCACGACGACGAGGAAGCCGACGAACCCCCAGCGGAGGGCGGTCTGCGAGATCCGCGGGAGCAGGCGGGTGCCGATCTGCGCTCCGACCACGGCTCCGGCGGCGAGGATCAGCGCCGGGATCCAGGCGACGGAGCCCGACGCGGCGTAGGAGATGACCCCGACGGTCGCCGTCGGGACGATCGCCGCCAGCGAGGTCCCGGCCGCGAGCCGCTGGTCGAACGCGAGCAGCAGCACCAGCAGGGGGACGATGACCGTGCCGCCGCCGACGCCGAAGAGACCGGAGAGGAGGCCGGCGAGGAGGCCGATGCCGATGAACGTGGCGTAGGCGCGGGGCCCGCGCTTCAGGACCGTCGCATCGCTCACCGGATCAGCCTACTCCCGGCCTCTCCCCTCCTCGAATCGAGCGGGCTCAAACCTCCGAGTCCGCTTTGACGGGCACCGCGATGGACTCCGTGAGCGCCTGCTCGTACCGGCGCTGTCGGCGCCGCAGCCACAGCCCGCCGACGATGAGCAGCGCGAGGATGACGTAGGCGACTGCGGAGAACGGCTGCGCGATGAGCGTCGTCAGGTCGCCCTGGCTGAGCTGCAGTGCGCGCCGCAGCTGCTCCTCCCCCATCGGCCCGAGGATCATGCCCACCACCAGCGGCGCCACCGGGAACCCGTACCGCCGCAGGAAGTAGCCGAGGACGCCGATGATCAGCAGGATCAGGATGTCGACGACCGCGAAGTTCAGCGCGTACGCGCCGAAGGCGGCGAACAGGAGGATGCCCGCGTACAGGTACGGCCGCGGGATCTGCAGGAGCTTCACCCACATGCCCACGAGCGGCAGGTTCAGCACGAGCAGGATCACGTTGCCGATGTAGAGGCTCGCCACCAGTGCCCAGACGAGGTCAGCCTGTCCGGTGAACAGCTGCGGCCCGGGCTGCAGACCGTACGTCTGGAACGCGGTGAGGATGATCGCGGCCGTCGCCGTCGTCGGAAGTCCCAGCGTCAGCAGCGGCACGAGCACGCCCGCGGCCGCCGCGTTGTTCGCCGACTCCGGGCCCGCGACGCCTTCGATGGCCCCGCGGCCGAACTCGTCCTTGCGGCGCGAGAGCTTGCGCTCGGTGGCGTAGGACAGGAAGGTCGCCACGTCGGCACCGCCGGCCGGGATCGTGCCGATCGGGAAGCCGATGGCGGTGCCGCGGAGCCACGGCTTCCATGAGCGGCGCCAGTCGTCCTTCGTCATCCAGCTGCGCCACCCGCGCGACACGGGGATCACGTCGATCGCGCCGTGCCGCAGCCGGGCCGCGACGTACAGCGTCTCGCCGACCGCGAAGAGCCCCACCGCCACCAGCACCACGTCGATGCCGTCCGCCAGGGGCAGCAGGCCGAGCGTGTACCGCTGCTGGCCCGAGAGCCAGTCGGTGCCGACCAGGCCGAGGAACAAGCCGACGCCGAGCGACAGCAGGCCGCGCGGCACGGAGGACCCCATCAGCGCACCGACGGTGACGAAGGCTACGACGATGAGAGCCACGTAGTCGGCGGGCCCGAGGTTCACGGCGAACTGCGCGAGCACCGGTGCGAGCAGCGTCAGGCCCACGGTGGCGAGGGTCCCCGCGACGAACGACCCGAGCGCCGCGGTGGCCAGCGCCGCCGCGCCCCGCCCGAGCTTGGCCATCTTGTTGCCCTCGATCGCCGTCACGATCGACGACGACTCCCCCGGGGTGTTCAGCAGGATGCTCGTGGTCGACCCGCCGTACATGCCGCCGTAGTAGATCCCCGCGAACGTGATGAGCGCTGCGGCCGGTTCCAACGTGTAGGTGAGGGGAAGGAGCAGGGCGACGGTCATCGCCGGCCCGATCCCGGGGAGCACTCCAACGGCGGTGCCGATCAGCACGCCGAAGAAGGCGAACACGAGGTACTGGGGCTGCAGCGCGGTCGCGAACCCCTCGAGGAGCAGACTCCAGCTGTCCATCAGAACATCCTTCCCAGCCAGCCGAGCGCCGGTCCCCAGGGGAGCGACAGCCCGAGCAGACCGCCGAACACCACCTGGACGACCAGCGCGAGGATGCTGCCGATGAGGAGCGCCATCCACCAGCGGCGGGCGCCGAGCGCCCACGCGACGCCGCCGAACAGCAGAGCCGCCGCCGGGGCCCAGCCGAGCGGCTCGATGAGGAGCAGATGAGCGACCACGAGCGCCACGATCTTCACGAGCGTGAGCCAGTCGGTCGGCAGGCTCTGATCGACGTCCTCCCCCTCCTCGGGCACACCGCGGTAGCCGCGGAGGATGCTCACCACGACGGCGAGAGACGAGCCCAGAAGCAGCACCGAGACGAACAGCGGGAAGACCGTCGGCCCGACCTGGCCACCCGCGGGCACATGGATGGTGAACACACCGGCGAACGCGAATACGCCGAGGGCCACCATGAGCAGGGCGAAGACGAGCTCCCCCCGCGGCAGGGACGCGACGAGACGTGCGGACCGACGGGCGTCGGTCCGCACCTCCTCGCCGGGTCCGGAAGACCCGGTCGTCATCTCAGCCGACCAGCCCGATGTTCTGCAGCGTCGTGGTGACCTCGGCGATGTTGCCGTCGAGGAATTCGTCGAACTCCGCGCCGGTGAGGAACGCGTCCGCCCACCCTCGCGTCTCCAGCTCGTCCTTCCACGCGTCGGACGCCTCCAGCTCGGTGACGAGGCGCTCGAGTTCCGAGCGCTCGGCGTCGCTGATCCCACCCGGAGCGATCACGCCGCGCCAGTTGGTGAGCACGACGTCGTACCCGGACTCGGTGATCGTGTCGACGTCCGGCAGCTGCGTGACCGGCTCCTCCGACGAGACGGCGAGGGCCTTCATGGTGCCGGCCTCGATGTGCTGCAGGAACTCGCCCACGCCGGAGATGCCGGCCGAGACCTTGCCTCCGAGGATCAGCGAGGTGGCCTCGCCGCCGCCCGAGTTGGGCGTGTAGTTCAGCTTCTCGGCGATCTCGGCGCCGTCGAGTCCCGCCTCCTCGAGCAGCAGCCCGGCGAGGATGTGATCGGCTCCCCCGGCGGAGCCGCCCGTGATCGTGACCTCCTGGCCCTTGTCCACGACATCCTCGACGAGGTCCTCCAGCGTGTCGTACTCCGAGTCCGCGGGGACGACCACGACGAGGGGCTCGTCCGTGAGTCGGGCGATCGGGGTCATGTCCTCGATGCGGACGGCGGAGGCGTTGGTCTCCACCGCGCCCACCATCACGAGGCCCATGACCATGAGGGTCGCCGGATCCTTCTCGTTGGCGAGCTGCGCGAGACCCACCGTGCCTCCCGCGCCGCCGACGTTGGTGACGGGCGCCGAACCGACGATGTCCTCCTGCGTGAGCAGCTGCGAGAGGGCGCGGCCGGTCTGGTCCCAGCCGCCGCCCGGGTCGGCGGGGACGACGATGTTGACGTCGGTGATGGCGGCCGCGTCGTCGCCGCCGTCGGAGCCGGCCGTTCCGCCGTCGGCGGTCGAGCACGAGGTGAGGACGAGGGCGGTCGCGGCGACTGCCGCGGCGAGGGTCCCGATGCGGGCGTGATTCATGGCGCTCCTCCTTGAGCGTTCGAGTGCAATCCGTCCACTGTCGAGGCGCCGATGCGCCCGCTCAAGCTTCGGAAACCATTGGTCGCGTTCCGTAACTATTGGTCGCGAACAGCTCCGGCGCCGGCTCGCGGCCCGTCCACCCACCCGGGAGAATGGATCCGTGGCCTCGAAGATGACGCTCCGTGTGCAGCTGCTCGCGCTGCAGGCGCTGATCGTGTTCCTGGTGACCCTCGGCACCGGCATCGCCGCCGGAGCGTTCCAGGAGAACGCGCTTCGCGAGGCCTACAAGGACCGCATGCAGGCGGTCGCCCAGTCCGTCGCCGCTCTCCCCGTCGTCCTCGATGCGTTCGACGACGAGGACCCGGCCGCTGCCATCCAGCCGGTCGCCGAGGTCATCCGCGAGGCCTCCGACCTCGCGTACGTCGTGGTCGCCAACGACGAGGGCATCCGGTACTCGCATCCGAACACCGACCGCATCGGCGAGCGGGTGTCCACCGACCCGTCGATCCCGCTCGGCGGCGAGATCTTCGTCGGCACGCAGACCGGCACGCTCGGGACCTCGTGGCGGGTGAAGGTGCCCATCCGCGACGAGGACGGTGCCGTCATCGGCACGGCCTCCGTCGGCATCCTGGAGTCCGAGCTGAACGAGGAGTTCACCAGCAACCTCGTGGGTCTCATCTCCGCCATGCTCGTGGCAGCGGTCCTCGGGGTCTTCGGGGCCGCGTGGGTGACGTCGTTCATCCGGCGACGCATCTACCGGCTCGAGCCGCACCAGATCGCGGCGCTGGTCAAGAACCAGGAGACGACCCTGCACGGGCTCAGCGAAGGCGTCGTCACCGTGGACGGCGCCGGTCGGATCACCCTGGTCAACGACGCGGCTGCGAGGTTCCTCGGCCGCGATGCCGCCGATCTCGACGGCGCTCCCGCGGACGAGGTCCTCGGGGAGGAGCTCGCCACCGTGCTCCGGGAAGGCGAGGCCGCGGGCCGCCCCGTCATCGTCGGCTCGCATGTGCTCGTCGCCCGCAGCACCGCCTCCGGAGACGGATCCGCCGACGTGGGGGCGACGCTCCTGCTCCGCGACCACACCGAGCTGCACGACGTCGTCCGCCGGGTCGAGGCGGCCGACGCCATCATCGCCTTCCGGGAGCGGTACGGGTTGCCGAAGGGCTTGAGTGCGGAGACCCTGGAACGGGTCTCCGCCGCCCTCGCCGCCCGACCGGATGCCTCAGCGACCGAGATCGGGGACGACCTCGCCATCTCCCGCGTCAGCGCCCGTCGCTATCTCGAGCACCTCGCCGCCACGGGCCAGGCCGTGCGGTCCCTGGACTACTCGACCAAGGGGCGCCCCGGAGCGCGCTATCGGGTCACCGATCCCCGCTGAACGACGAAGCCCGCCACCCCCAAGAGGGGCGGCGGGCTTCGTGGGAGAGCGGTCCTTACTCGGACTTCTTCTCGACAGCGTCCTCGGCGGCGGCCTCAGCGGCCTCGCCCTCGGCCTGCGACTCGGCGCCGGCCTCGGCAGCCGTGTCGTCGGCAGCGGTCTCGTCCGCGGGCGCCTCGACGGCCTCCTCAGCGGGAGCCTCCTCGGCAGCGGGCTTCTCGTCCTTCGGAGCCGCGGCGGCCTTCTTGGTCGACTTCGCCTTCGGGGTGACGGGCTCGAGGACGAGCTCGATCACGGCCATGGGAGCGTTGTCGCCCTTGCGGTTGCCGACCTTGGTGATGCGCGTGTAGCCACCCTCGCGGTCCGCGACGAGCGGAGCGATCTCGTTGAACAGGACGTGCACGACTTCCTTGTCACCGATGACCGACAGCACGCGACGGCGGGCGTGCAGGTCCCCGCGCTTGGCGAAGGTGATGAGGCGCTCGGCGAGCGGACGCAGGCGCTTGGCCTTCGTCTCGGTCGTCTTGATCGACTTGTGGGTGTACAGCGCAGCCGCGAGGTTGGCAAGCAGCAGGCGCTCGTGGGCGGGGCCGCCTCCGAGGCGGGGACCCTTGGTGGGCTTGGGCATAATCGTCTAACTCCTGGTCAGAAAGGGTCGGGTATCAGAAGGACTCGTCTTCGCTGCCGCCGTAGAAGTGGGCGCCGTCGAAACCGGGCACCGAATCCTTGAGCGACAGACCGAGCGAGATGAGCTTGTCGCGCACCTCGTCGACCGACTTCTGGCCGAAATTGCGGATGTTCATGAGCTGCGTCTCCGACAGGGCGACGAGCTCAGAAACGGTGTTGATGCCCTCACGCTTCAGGCAGTTGTACGAGCGGACCGACAGGTCGAGGTCCTCGATCGGCATCGACAGCTCGCTGGAGTTCACAGCCTCCACCGGCGCCGGGCCGATCTCGATGCCCTCGGCCTCGACGTTCAGCTCGCGGGCGAGACCGAACAGCTCGGTGAGCGTCTTGGCGGCCGAGGCGACGGCGTCGCGCGGGCTGATCGCCGACTTGGTCTCGACGTCGAGGATGAGCTTGTCGAAGTCGGTACGCTCACCGGCACGGGTGGCGTCGACGCGGTAGCTGACCTTGAGCACGGGCGAGTAGATCGAGTCGATCGGGATCTGACCGGCCTCGGCGTACTCGTTGCGGTTCTGCGTCGCGGAGACGTAGCCACGGCCGCGCTCGATGGTGAGCTCGAGCTCGAACTTGGCGGTGTCGTTGAGCGTCGCGATGACGAGCTCGGGGTTGTGCACCTCGACACCGGCCGGAGCCGAGATGTCGGCGGCGGTCACTTCACCGGCACCGGTCTTGCGGAGGTACGCGGTGATGGGCTCGTCGCGCTCGCTGGAGACGACCAGCTGCTTGATGTTGAGGATGATCTCGGTGACATCCTCCTTCACGCCGGGGATCGTGCTGAACTCGTGCAGCACACCGTCGATGCGGACGCTGGTGACAGCGGCGCCGGGGATCGACGACAGCAGGCTGCGACGCAGCGCGTTGCCGATCGTGTAGCCGAAGCCGGGCTCCAGAGGCTCGATGATGAACCGGCTCCGGTTCTCGACGATCTTTTCCTCGGTCAGTGTGGGACGCTGTGCAATAAGCACTCTGTGTTCCTTTCGATCACATGCCCGCTATATGACATGTGGTGGGGTGAGGTCTTGAGTTGTGGAAGTCGATGCCCCACGCGGGGCGCCGAGCCGCTCGACCCGAAGGACGAGCGGCTCGGCACACGCATCAGACGCGGCGGCGCTTCGGCGGACGGCAGCCGTTGTGCGCCTGCGGGGTGACGTCCTGGATCGAACCCACCTCGAGGCCGGCGGCCTGCAGCGAGCGGATCGCGGTCTCGCGGCCGGAGCCCGGACCCTTCACGAGGACGTCGACCTTCTTCACGCCATGCTCAGCGGCCTGGCGGGCAGCGGACTCCGCTGCCATGCCTGCGGCGTAGGGGGTCGACTTGCGGGAGCCCTTGAAGCCCACGCCACCCGACGAAGCCCAGGCGATGACGGCGCCGGACGGGTCGGTGATCGAAACGATGGTGTTGTTGAACGTCGACTTGATGTGGGCCTGGCCCAGCGCGATGTTCTTCTTCTCCTTGCGGCGCGGCTTGCGCGCGGCGGCCTTGGGTGCAGCCATGAAAGTGTTCTCCTAGTCCCTGGCCGCTGCTTAGCGGGCCTTCTTCTTGCCGGCGACGGTGCGCTTCGGGCCCTTGCGGGTACGGGCGTTGGTCTTGGTGCGCTGACCGCGGACCGGAAGGCCACGACGGTGGCGGAGGCCCTCGTAGGAGCCGATCTCGACCTTGCGGCGGATGTCTGCGGCGACCTCGCGGCGCAGGTCACCCTCCACCTTGTAGTTGCCTTCGATGTAGTCGCGGAGGGCGATGAGCTGGTCATCGCTGAGGTCCTTCACGCGGATGCTCTCGTCGATGTCGGTCGCCTTGAGGATCTCGACCGAGCGGGTACGGCCGACGCCGTAGATGTAGGTAAGGGCGATCACCACGCGCTTGTCGCGCGGGATGTCAACGCCGGCAAGACGTGCCATGCGGTTCTCCTGGGTGTTGTGGAGGTGTGGAGCAGGATCGGTGCCCGGGCCTCCGCCCCGAGGTGTCCCCCGCTTCCGCGGGCTCTGATCCTGCCGTTTCGTATTGAGTTATGAGATTGCGAGAGCGGCGCTCACGCAGCGGGGGCTCAGCCCTGGCGCTGCTTGTGGCGCGGGTTGCTCTTGCAGATCACCATCACGCGGCCGTGGCGGCGGATCACCTTGCAGTGGTCGCAGATCGGCTTGACGCTGGGGTTGACCTTCATGATGTTTCCTGTTCGCTGTCTTCGTGCTGCCCGATGTCCGACCTCCGAGACCGGGGTCCCTGAGCCCGTCGAAGGGCAGCCGTTACTTCTCGACCGATCAGCGGTAGCGGTAGACGATGCGGCCGCGGGTCAGGTCGTAGGGGCTGAGCTCCACGACCACACGGTCCTCGGGGATGATACGGATGTAGTTCTGCCGCATCTTTCCGGAGATCGTTGCCAGGACCTTGTGTCCGTTGCTGAGCTCAACGCGGAACATCGCGTTGGGAAGAGCCTCGGAGATCACGCCCTCGATCTCGATGACACCGTCTTTCTTAGCCATAGCCTCGCTGACGCTTCTGCAGATCGGTCGATCTGCGGTGGGTGGGTGGTGTGCGGTACCGGGCCGGATCGGACACGCCGAACGCATGGCACAAGGCACCAAAGATCTATGTTATCCGACGACGCCCCATCCGGCAACTTGGCCGAATGGGGCGTCGAGCGGGTGAGCGGGTCTCAGCGGAGCAGGTCGGTGAACCGCTTCATGTCTTCCTGGTTCTGGAGGTCGAGCCGCTCGCCGTCGATCTCGACGGTCGGCGTGCCCTGGATGTCGTTGGCCTTCGCCTGCGCGGCACCGAACTTGCGGTACGTCTCGTCCGTGATGCAGGACACGACGTCGTCGCCCGCGCCGATCTGGGTGGCGAACTCGGCGAGCTGTTCGTTCGTGAGGCCGGGGGTGTTCTCCGCCGGCTGGTTCTCGAACAGGACCTTCGCGTAGTCGAAGTAGAGGTCGGAGTCCGACTCGGCGACGCAGAACGCGGCACCGGCCGAACGGGAGGAGAACTCGGTGCCCTGCGAGAAGCGGTCCAGGATCGCGATGGGGTGCTGCTCGAGGGTGATCTCGCCGCTCTGCGCCTTGGCCTCGAGGGCGGCGCCGAACTGGTCCTCGAAGGACTTGCAGACCGGGCACTGGAAGTCGAGGAAGACCGACACCGTCGTGTCGCCGTCACCCATGGAGATGGAGCCGGCCTCGGCGTCGAAGTTCTCGTTAGCGGTCGGGGTGGCGCCGGGAGAGGTCGCCTGGTTGTTGAGGAACACCACGAGTCCGCCGAGGGCCACCAGGACCACGACGACGGCGATGGAGACGCCGATCGCGAACCAGTTGGTGTTGCTCTTCGCCGCTGCCATTACTTTCCGATCTCTCGAGGCTCGACCCCGAACGGGGCGAGTCCGGCTCTTCCACCATCGGGCGCGGTGAGCACCCAGATGCCCCCATCATGCAGGGCGACGCTATGTTCCCAATGTGAGCCGTCAGTGCCGTCGACCGTCGTGACGGTCCAGTCGTCATCCTCCACGAACGTCGCCTCGCCGCCGGCGGTGACCATGGGCTCGATGGCGAGCACGAGCCCGGGCTTCACGTCCGCGCCGCGGTCGGGCGTCCGGTAGTTGAAGACGCTGGGGGCCTCGTGCATCTTCCGCCCGATGCCGTGTCCGACGTACTCGCGGAGGATCCCGTAGGGCTCACCGCTCACGGCGGACGGCCCCTGCGCTTCGATGTAGTCCTGGATGGCGGCGCCGATCTCGTCGATCGACGAGGCCGTGGCCATCGCGGCGATCCCCGCCCACATGGACCCCTCGGTCACGCGGGAGAGCTCCTCGCGGCGCGCGACGAGCTCGGGGCGCTCGGGATCGGGGACGACGACCGTGATCGCACTGTCACCGTTCCAGCCCTCGAACTGGGCGCCGCAGTCCACCGAGACGATGTCGCCGGGCTGGAGGACCCGCTCCCCCGGGATGCCGTGCACGACCTGCTCGTTGACCGAGACGCAGATCGTGTGGTGGTACCCCTTGACGAGCTGGAAGTTCGACTCCGCCCCCCGCTGCAGGATGGCGCGGTTCGCGGCGGCGTCGAGCTCGATCGTCTTCACCCCCGGCTTGATGAGGGCCCGGACGGCATCGAGGGCTTCGGCGGTGATGAGGCCGGGTTCGACCATGGCTCGCAGCTGAGCCGGGGTCTTGTAGATCGAGCGGCGGAACATCTCAGACGGCGGACGTGGTGGAACGCAGCCCACGAGCGGCCAGGGCGGCGGAGATGCGCTCCGTGATCTCCTCGAGGGAGCCCACACCGTCGATGCGGTCGACGATGCCGCGGCTGCTGTAGACCTCGATGATCGGCGCCGTCTCCTTCTCGTAGATGTCGAGTCGGTGCGCGATGGCCTCGTCCGTGTCGTCGGAACGCCCCTGCTCGGCGGCCCGGAGCGCGAGGCGGGCGATGCTCTCCTCGCGCGGGACGTCGAGGAGGATCACCGCGTCCAGCGCCTCGCCGCGTCCTTCGAGGAACGCGTCCAGGTGCGCGACCTGAGCGGTGTTGCGGGGGTAGCCGTCGAGGAGGAAGCCGTTCTGCGCGTCGTCCTGGCTCAGCCGGTCGCGCACGATCTCGCTCGTCAGCTCGTCCGGAACGAGGTCGCCCTTGTCGAGGATCGCCGTGACCTGCTGGCCGAGAGCCGTCCCCTCCTTGATGTTCGCGCGGAAGATGTCGCCGGTCGAGACGACGGGGATCCCGTAGGACTCGGCGATGCGCACACCCTGCGTGCCCTTGCCGGAACCCTGGGGGCCGACGATGAGCAAACGGGCAGTGGGTCGGTGAGCCTGTCGAACCGTCATCGGAGAAGTCCTTCGTAGTGTCGCTGCTGCAGCTGGGCATCGATCTGCTTGACCGTCTCGAGACCCACGCCGACGATGATGAGGATCGACGCGCCACCGAACGGGAAGTTCTGGTTGGCGCCGACCGTGGCGAGGGCGATCAACGGGATGAGGGCGATCAGACCCAGGTAGAGGGAACCGGGGAGCGTGATGCGGGTGAGCACGTAGTCCAGGTACTCCGCGGTCGGACGGCCGGCCCGGATCCCGGGGATGAAGCCGCCGTACTTCTTCATGTTGTCGGCGACCTCGACCGGGTTGAACGTGATCGCGACGTAGAAGTAGGTGAACCCGATGATCAGCAGGAAGTACGCCGCCATGTAGATCGGGCTGTTGCCGGTGGTGAAGTTCGCGCTGATCCAGCTAACCCACGCGGGCGGCGTGGAGCCGTCCTGCGGGGTGTTGAACTGCGCGATGAGCGCCGGGATGTACAGCAGCGACGAGGCGAAGATGACCGGGATCACGCCCGCCATGTTGACCTTGATCGGGATGTACGTGTTCGTCCCACCGTACGTGCGGCGGCCCACCATGCGCTTCGCGTACTGCACGGGAATGCGCCGCTGCGACTGCTCGACGAAGACCACGAGCCCCATCACGATGATGCCGACGAGCAGCACGAGGAGGAACACCTCGAAGCCGCGGGTCTGCCAGATGATCGACATCGCGCCGGGGAAGGTCGCAGCGATCGAGGTGAAGATCAGCAGAGACATGCCGTTGCCGATGCCCCGCTCCGTGACGAGCTCGGCGAACCACATGATAAGACCGGTGCCGGCCGTCATCGCCATGATGATGAGCACCTGCGCCCACCACACGTCGTTCGTGAGGAGCTGCGTGCACGCCCCGATGTCGGTCGTGCCGAAGAGCTGGCCTGTACGGGCCACAGTGACGAGTGTCGTCGACTGCAGGAGCGCGAGCGCGATCGTGAGGTACCGCGTGTACTGGGTCAGCTTGGCCTGTCCGGCCTGGCCTTCCTTGTGCAGGGCCTCGAAGTGCGGGATGACGACGCGCAGGAGCTGCGTGATGATCGTCGCGGTGATGTACGGCATGACGCCGAGCGCGAAGATCGACAGCTGCAGCAGCGCGCCGCCGGAGAAGAGGTTGACGAGTCCGAGCAGGCCCTCGGTGCCGGCGTTGGCAGCGAGACACTGCTCGACGTTCGGGAAGTTGACGAACGGCGCAGGGACGTTCGAGCCCAGACGGTAGATCGCGATGATCGCGAGAGTGAAACCGATCTTCCGACGCAGGTCGGGCGTGCGGAAGATCCGCGCGATGGCGCTAAACAAGAACGTTCCTCCTGAAAAGGTGGCCGAACCCTCGAGGGGCGGCTGAAACACCAGGGTAACCCACTCCGAGGTCCGGGGAATGCGAGCGGTCGGCTTCTCCCCCGCCGAACCAGAAGAGGGGCCGGAGAATCTCCGACCCCTCTTCCGCAGTGGTTACTTGACGGATCCGCCCGCAGCCACGATCTTCTGCTCGGCAGAACCCGAGACCTTGTCGACCGCGACGGTGAGCTTCACGGCGATGTCGCCGCCTCCGAGAACCTTGACCTTCTCGTTCTTGCGAACCGCACCCTTGGCGACCAGGTCGCTCACGGTGACGTCGCCACCCTGGGGGTAGAGCTCCGCGAGCTTCTCCAGATTCACGACCTGGTACTCGACGCGGAACGGGTTCTTGAAGCCGCGCAGCTTCGGCGTGCGCATGTGCAGCGGCATCTGGCCACCCTCGAAGCCGACGCGCACGGTGTTGCGGGCCTTGGTGCCCTTCGTGCCGCGACCGGCCGTCTTGCCCTTCGAGCCCTCACCGCGACCGACACGGGTCTTCGCGGTGTTGGAGCCGGGGACGGGACGCAGGTGGTGGACCTTCAGCACACCGGGGCGGGACGCCGGGGCGTCCTTCTTCGGCGCAGCCTTGGCGGAGCCGTCGGCCTTGGCGTCGGCGGCAGCGGTCTTGGCCGGTGCCTTCTTCGCGGCCGGCTTCTTGGCGGCGTCGGCCTTGGGAGCCGCCGCCTTCTTGGTGGCCTTCTCGGCCTCGACGGCCTCGTTCTTCTCAGCCATTAGTCGATCTCCTCAACCTTGACGAGGTGGGCGACGGTCTTGACGTAGCCGCGCGTCTGCGCGTCGTCGGGGCGGACGGTGGTGTCACCGATCCGCTTGAGACCGAGGCTGCGCAGCGTGTCGCGCTGGTTCTGCTTCTCGCTCACCTTGGACTTGATCTGCGTGACCTTGAGTCGCGCGGCCATCAGGCACCTACCTTCTGTGCGGCGATGGCCTCGGCCTCGGCGCGGACGAGCCGGGCCGGGGCGACCTGGTCGAACTCGAGACCACGACGTGCGGCGACGGCGCGGGGCTCCTCGAGCTCCTTCAGGGCGGTGACCGTCGCGTGCACGATGTTGATCGTGTTCGACGAGCCGAGCGACTTGGACAGCACGTCGTGGATGCCGGCGCACTCGAGCACGGCGCGGACCGGACCACCGGCGATGACACCGGTACCGGCGGCGGCGGGGCGCAGGAGCACCACACCGGCGGCCGACTCACCCTGCACGGGGTGCGGGATGGTGCTGCCGACGCGCGGGACGCGGAAGAAGTTGCGCTTCGCCTCTTCGACACCCTTCGAGATCGCCAGGGGGACCTCACGGGCCTTGCCGTAGCCGACGCCCACCAGACCGTTGCCGTCGCCGACGACCACGAGAGCGGTGAAGCTGAAGCGACGACCACCCTTCACGACCTTCGAGACGCGGTTGATGGTGACGACGCGCTCCAGGAACTGGTTGTCGCCGCGGTCGCGCGAGTTGCGGTCGCGGCCGCCCTGGTTGCGGTCACGTCCGCCGCGGCGGCCGTCCCGCTGGTCGCGAGTGGGCTCAGCCTGCGCGGTACCGGCGGCCGTCTCGGAAGTGGCAGCAGCCGCTTCGGTCACTTCGTTCTCCTTGTTGTCACTCACAGTGCCAGACCCCCTTCACGGGCGCCGTCGGCGATGGCGGCGACACGACCCGCGTAGCGGTTGCCGCCACGGTCGAACACTGCCTCGGAAACGCCTGCGGCCTTCGCACGCTCGGCGAGGAGCTCGCCGACCTTGCGGGCCTTGGCGGTCTTGTCGCCATCCAGCGAACGCAGGTCGGTCTCGAGCGTCGAGGCCGAGGCGACCGTGTGGCCCTTGCTGTCGTCGACGAGCTGCACGAAGACGTGACGCGCCGAACGGTTGACGACGAGGCGCGGACGCACCTCGGTGCCCACGATCTTCTTGCGAAGACGGGCGTGACGACGCGCGCGGGCGTCGGACTTCGACTTCACAGCCATGGTTACTTACCAGCCTTTCCGGCCTTGCGACGCACGACCTCGCCGGCGTAGCGCACACCCTTGCCCTTGTACGGCTCGGGCTTGCGGATCTTGCGGATGTTCGCAGCCGCCTCACCGACGGCCTGCTTGTCGATCCCGCTGACGGTGAGCTTGTTCGTGCCCTCGACCGTGAGCGTGATGCCGGCGGGCGGGTCGACCAGGACCGGGTGCGAGAAGCCGAGGGCGAACTCGACCGAGTTGCCCTTCTGCTGCACGCGGTAACCGGTGCCGACGACCTCGAGACCCTTGGTGTAGCCCTGGGTCACGCCGATGATGTTGTTGTTGATGAGCGTGCGGGTCAGGCCGTGAAGCGACCGGGACTCGCGCTCGTCGTCGGGGCGGGTGACGAGAACCTGGTTCTCCTCGACCGACACCTCGATGGGGCTGGCCACCGTGAGGGTGAGCTCACCCTTGGGGCCCTTCACCGCGACCTCACGGCCGTCGACCGAAACGGTCACGCCCGCGGGAACGTCGATGGGAAGTCGTCCAATACGCGACATTTCGGATTACCACACGTAGGCGAGAACTTCTCCGCCCACGCCCTTCTGCTCAGCCTGGCGGTCCGTGAGGAGACCGGAGGAGGTGGACAGGATGGCCACGCCGAGGCCGCCGAGGACCGTGGGGATCTCGGTCGACTTCGCGTACACGCGGAGGCCGGGCTTCGACACGCGCTTGATGCCCGCGATCGAGCGCTCGCGGTTCGGGCCGTACTTCAGCGTCAGCGTGAGGTTCTTGCCCACGCGCGCGTCGGAGGTCTCCCAACCGGCGATGTAGCCCTCCTGCTGGAGGATCTCTGCGATGTGCGTCTTGAGCTTGCTCGACGGCAGCGTCACGGTGTCGTGGTGCGCCGAGTTCGCGTTGCGCAGACGGGTCAGCATGTCTGCGACCGGGTCTGTCATTGTCATTGTTGTCTACTTTCGTTCATGAGGTTCCGGCTGCCGTTACACGACAGACGGCCTGCGATGAGCACGCAATCTTCAATTGTACGTGCACATCGACGGGCTCAGTGACACGAGACCACTGAGCCCGTCGAAGGGTCACGCCTGGGCGTCGTCCGCGCGGAACGGGAAGCCGAGGTGACGGAGCAGTGCCCGGCCCTCGTCGTCCGTCTTCGCCGAGGTCACGACGGTGATGTCGAAACCACGGACGCGGTCGATCTTGTCCTGATCGATCTCGTGGAACACGCTCTGCTCCTGGAGACCGAAGGTGTAGTTGCCGTTGCCGTCGAACTGCTTGGCCGACAGACCGCGGAAGTCGCGGATGCGGGGCAGCGCGAGCGAGACCAGGCGGTCCACGAACTCCCACGCACGGTCGCCACGGAGGGTGACGTGCGCACCGATGGCCTGGCCCTCACGCAGCTTGAACTGCGCGATGGACTTGCGGGCCTTGGTGACGATCGGCTTCTGGCCGGTGATCTTGGTGAGGTCGTCGACCGCACCATCGATCACCTTGCTGTCGCGAGCAGCCTCGCCGACACCGGTGTTCACGACGACCTTGACCAGGCCGGGGATCTGCATGACGTTCTCGTAGCCGAACTCGTCCTGCAGAGCCTTCTTGATCTCGGCGTTGTACTTCGCCTTCAGGCGGGGCTGGATCTTGCCAGCCACCGCAGCGTCGGTCGTTGCCATCAGAGGTCCTTACCGCTCTTCTTCGCGAAGCGCACGCGGACGGTGCGCTTCACGCCGTCCTTGGTCTGCTCCTCGACCCGGTGGCCGACCTTGGTCGGCTTCTTGGTCGAGGGGTCGACGAGTGCGACGTTCGAGATGTGGATGGGCGCCTCGACGGTCTCGAGGCCACCCGTCTTCGTGCCACGCTGCGTCTGACCGACGCGCGTGTGCTTGGTGACGTAGTTGACGCCTTCGACGACGACACGGTTCTGCTCGACGAGGACGTCGAGGACCTTGCCCTGCTTGCCGCGGTCGCCACCACGCTCGGGCTTGGCGCCCGAGATGACCTGAACCAGGTCGCCCTTCTTGATCTTCGCCATGATCAGATGACCTCCGGTGCCAGCGAGACGATCTTCATGAACTTCTTGTCGCGAAGCTCACGGCCGACCGGCCCGAAGATACGGGTGCCGCGGGGCTCCCCGTCGTTCTTCAGGATGACGGCGGCGTTCTCGTCGAACTTGATGTAGGAGCCGTCGGGACGACGGGTCTCCTTCTTGGTGCGGACGATGACCGCCTTGACGACGTCGCCCTTCTTGACGTTGCCACCGGGGATCGCGTCCTTGACGGTCGCGACGATGGTGTCGCCCAGACCGGCGTACCGGCGGCGCGAGCCACCGAGGACGCGGATCGTGAGCAGCTCCTTGGCGCCGGTGTTGTCGGCGACCTTGAGACGGGACTCCTGCTGAATCACTTGGCCTTCTCCAGAATCTCCACCAGACGCCAGCGCTTGGTGGCGCTCAGCGGGCGGGTCTCGTTGATCAGGACCAGGTCGCCGATGCCGGCGGAGTTCGCCTCATCGTGCGCCTTGACCTTCGACGTGCGGCGGATGACCTTGCCGTAAAGCGGGTGCTTCACGCGGTCCTCGACCTCGACGACGATCGTCTTGTCCATCTTGTCGCTGACGACATAGCCACGACGGGCCTTGCGGTACCCGCGGGCGTCGGCGTCGCGCACGTCGTGAGCGGCGTGCTCAGCCTCGACGGCGGCTTCCTTCTTGGTGGCCATCACTCAGCCTCTTCCTTCGGGGCGTCCTCGGCGGCGTCCGCCTTCTTCGCCTTCGACTTGGTCGCCTTCTTCGCGGGAGCCTCGACCGGAGCGGGCGTCGCACGGATGCCCAGCTCGCGCTCGCGGATCACCGTGTAGAGGCGCGCGATGTCGCGCTTGACGGCGCGGATGCGGCCGTGGCTCTCCAGCTGGCCGGTGGCCGACTGGAAACGGAGGTTGAACAGCTCCTCCTTGGCCTTGCGCAGCTCCTCAACGAGGCGCTGGTCTTCGAACGTGTCGAGCTCTGCCGGAGCGAGCTCCTTGGTGCCGATCGCCATTACGCGTCGCCCTCCTCGCGCTTGATGATGCGTGCCTTGAGCGGCAGCTTGTGGATTGCACGGGTCAGTGCCTCGCGAGCGAGCTGCTCGTCGACACCCGCGACCTCGAAGAGGACGCGGCCCGGCTTGACGTTGGCGACCCACCACTCGGGGGAACCCTTACCGGAACCCATGCGGGTCTCGGCAGGCTTCTTCGTGAGCGGACGGTCCGGGTAGATGTTGATCCACACCTTGCCGCCACGCTTGATGTGACGGGTCATCGCGATACGAGCGGACTCGATCTGACGGTTCGTCACGTACGCGGGGGTGAGGGCCTGGATGCCGAACTCGCCGAAGGAGACCTTCGTGCCGCCGGTGGCCTGACCCGAGCGCCCCGGGTGGTGCTGCTTGCGGTACTTGACCTTACGGGGGATGAGCATTATGCCGAAGCTCCTTCTGCAACAGGTGCCTCGTTGCGCGGGGCACGGCGGCGGTCACCACGGTCGTCACGGCGCGACTTCGGCGCGTTGGCCTGCTCGCGCGCGAGCTCCTTGGCGGTGAGGTCGCCCTTGTAGATCCACACCTTCACGCCGATGCGGCCGAAGGTGGTCTTGGCCTCGTAGAAGCCGTAGTCGATGTTCGCGCGCAGCGTGTGCAGCGGCACACGACCCTCGCGGTAGAACTCCGACCGGCTCATCTCGGCGCCGCCGAGACGGCCCGAGACCTGGATGCGGATGCCCTTGGCGCCGGCGCGCTGCGCGCCCTGCAGACCCTTGCGCATCGCGCGGCGGAACGCCACACGAGCCGAGAGCTGCTCGGCGATGCCCTGGGCGACCAGCTGGGCGTCGGCCTCGGGGTTCTTGACCTCGAGGATGTTCAGCTGGATCTGCTTGCCCGTGAGCTTCTCGAGGTCGCCGCGGATGCGCTCGGCCTCTGCACCACGACGACCGATCACGATGCCCGGGCGGGCGGTGTGGATGTCGACGCGGACGCGGTCACGGGTGCGCTCGATCTCGATGTTCGAGACGCCGGCACGGTCGAGCTGCGTCTGCAGCAGGCGACGGATCTTGATGTCCTCGGCCACGTAGTCGGCGTAACGCTGACCCGGCTTCGTCGAGTCGGAGAACCAGCGCGACACGTGGTCCGTGGTGATGCCGAGGCGGAAGCCGTACGGGTTGACCTTCTGTCCCATTACTTGCTCGCCTTCTTGTTGCTGTCGCCGGCCGCAGCAGGAGCCGCCTCCGGCGTCGAGAGCACGACCGTGATGTGGCTCGTGCGCTTCTTGATCTGGAAAGCGCGACCCTGTGCACGGGGCTGGAAACGCTTGAGCGTCGTGCCCTCGTCCACGTACGCGTTCTTCACGTACAGGTCCTGCTCGTCGAGGTACTCGCCGTCACGATCCGCCTTGACCTGCGCGTTGGCCATGGCCGACGCGACAAGCTTGTAGATCGGCTCACTGGCGGACTGCTGAGCGAACTTCAGGATCGCCAGAGCCTCCTGGGCCTGCTTGCCCTTGATGAGCGCGACGACACGACGAGCCTTCTGAGGGGTCACGCGGATGTGTCGCACGCGTGCGATGGACTCCACCATTTCTCTCTCCTCTATCGCCACCGCGTCAGCGGCGGCGGCCCTTCTTGTCGTCCTTCTCGTGGCCGCGGAAGGTGCGGGTGGGCGCGAACTCGCCCAGCTTGTGACCGACCATGGTCTCGGAGACAAACACGGGGATGTGCTTGCGACCGTCGTGGACCGCGATCGTGTGACCCAGCATGGCCGGGATGATCATGGACCGGCGGGACCAGGTCTTGATGACGTTCTTCGTGCCGGCTTCGTTCTGCACGACCACCTTGCGAAGCAGGTGCTCGTCGACGAAGGGGCCCTTCTTGAGACTGCGAGGCATCTTCTCTTACTCCTACTTGCGCTTCTTGCCGGCGTTGCGACGACGCACGATGTACTTGTCGCTTTCCTTGTTGGCGTGGCGGGTGCGGCCCTCGGCCTGACCCCACGGGGAGACGGGGTGACGTCCACCGGACGTCTTGCCCTCACCACCACCGTGCGGGTGGTCGACCGGGTTCATCGCGACACCGCGGACGGTCGGGCGGACGCCCTTCCAGCGCATGCGGCCGGCCTTGCCCCAGTTGATGTTCGACTGCTCGGCGTTGCCGACCTCGCCGATGGTCGCGCGGCAGCGCGCATCGACGTTGCGGATCTCACCGGAGGGCAGACGCAGCTGGGCGTAGGGGCCGTCCTTGGCGACGAGGCGGACCGACGCACCGGCCGAGCGCGCCATCTTCGCGCCGCCGCCGGGGCGGAGCTCGATGGCGTGGATGACGGTACCCGTGGGGATGTTCTTCAGCGGGAGGTTGTTTCCCGGCTTGATGTCCGCCGCGGGGCCGGACTCGACGATGTCGCCCTGCTTCAGCTTCGCCGGCGCGAGGATGTAGCGCTTCTCGCCGTCGAAGTAGTGCAGCAGCGCGATGCGCGCGGTGCGGTTGGGGTCGTACTCGATGTGAGCGACCTTGGCGTTCACGCCGTCCTTGTCATTGCGACGGAAGTCGATGACGCGGTACTGGCGCTTGTGGCCACCACCGATGTGACGGGTCGTGATGCGGCCCTGGTTGTTGCGACCACCGGTCTTCGAGATCGGGCGCAGCAGCGACTTCTCCGGCGTCGATCGGGTGATCTCGGCGAAGTCAGCCACCGACGAGCCGCGACGGCCCGGGGTCGTGGGCTTGTACTTGCGAATAGCCATGATTGTCCTTGTCCCCCGGATCAGCCGATTGCCGTGAAGATGTCGATGGTGCCCGACTTCAGGCTCACGATGGCGCGCTTGGTGTCCTTGCGCTTACCGGTGCCGAAGCGGGTGCGACGGGCCTTGCCGACGCGGTTGATCGTGTTGACGGACGCGACCTTGACGCCGAAGATCTTCTCGATGGCGAGCTTGATCTCGGTCTTCGAAGCGCGCGGGTCGACGAGGAAGGTGTACTTGCCCTCGTCGATCAGGCCGTAGCTCTTCTCGGACACGACCGGCTTCAGGATGATGTCGCGCGGGTCCTTGTTCAGGGCCGTCTGGAGAACAGATGCCTGCTCGCTCATGCGGAGACCTCCTGGTTGGCGCCGGACTTGGAGGCGATGAAGCCCTCGAGCGCGGCCTGGGTGAAGACGATGTCGTCGGAGACGAGCACGTCGTAGGCGTTGAGCTGGTCGAACGTCAGCACGTGGACGTGGCCGAGGTTGCGGATGCTCTTGAGCGCGAGCTCGTCGCCGCGCTCGATGACCACGAGGACGTTCTTCGACGTGGCGACCTGGGCGAGGAAGCCCGCGGCGGCCTTGGTCGACGGCGCGCCGTCGGTGCCGAAGGTGTCGATCGCGTGCAGACGGTCACCGCGGAAGCGGTCGCTGAGCGCGCCCAGGAGGGCGGCAGCGATCATCTTCTTGGGGGTGCGCTGCGAGTAGTCGCGCGGCTTCGGGCCGTGCACGATGCCACCGCCGGTCATGTGCGGCGCGCGGATCGAGCCCTGACGGGCGTTACCCGTGCCCTTCTGCTTGAAGGGCTTGCGGCCGGCGCCCGAGACCTCGCCACGACGCTTGGTCGAGTGCGTGCCCTGGCGAGCCGCCGCGAGCTGCGCGACGACGACCTGGTGGATGAGCGGGATGTTCGTCTTGACGTCGAACAGCGCGGCGGGAAGCTCGACGGAGCCTGCCTTCTTGCCGTCTGCCTTGAGGACGTCGAGCGCGAGAGTGGAGTCAGCCATGATCAGGCACCCTTCACTGCGTTGCGGACGTAGACGATGCGGCCGCGAGCACCGGGGACGGCGCCCTTGACGAGCATGAGTCCCTTCTCGATGTCGATGGCGTGCACCGTGAGGTTGAGGACGGTCACGCGCTCGCCACCCATACGGCCGGCCATGCGCATGCCCTTGAAGACGCGGCTCGGGGTCGACGATGCGCCGATGGAGCCGGGCTTGCGGTGGTTGCGGTGTGCACCGTGCGATGCCGAGACGCCCTTGAAGTTGTGGCGCTTCATGACACCGGCGGTGCCCTTGCCCTTGCTCGTGCCGACGACGTCGACGAGCTGGCCGGCCTCGAACGTGCCGTCCACCGTGAGCTCCTGGCCCAGGGTGTAGTCGGCGGCGTCGGCCGTGCGGACCTCGGTCACGTGACGACGCGGCGTGACGCCGGCAGCCTCGAAGTGAGCCGAGAGGGGCTTGTTCACCTTGCGGGGGTCGATCTGACCGTACGCGATCTGCACGGCGTTGTAGCCGTCCTTCTCGGGGGTACGGATCTGGGTGACCACGTTCGGCGCGAGCTCGATGACGGTGACGGGAACGAGCTTGCCGTTCTCGTTCCAGACCTGGGTCATGCCGAGCTTGGTGCCGAGCATGCCCTTGGAAACCTTGGAGTTGATGTCAACCATGGCGGACCTCAGAGCTTGATCTCGATGTTGACGTCGGCCGGAAGGTCGAGACGCATCAGCGAGTCGACAGCCTTGGGCGTCGGGTCGACGATGTCGATCAGGCGCTTGTGGGTGCGCATCTCGAAGTGCTCGCGGCTGTCCTTGTACTTGTGGGGCGACCGGATGACGCACACGACGTTCTTCTCGGTCGGAAGGGGCACGGGTCCGACGACGGTCGCGCCCGCACGGGTCACGGTGTCGACGATCTTGCGTGCGGACGTGTCGATGACCTCGTGGTCATACGACTTCAGGCGAATGCGGATCTTCTGTCCCGCCATTGTCTGCTCTCTCTCTTTAAGCGTCTTACCGTCCGAGACCGGGTGGCCTTGGGGCATTGGACGCACGTCGGCGCTGTTCGCGCCTCGGCACTCGTCTTCTCCGGCTCTCGACCTCGCGGTCAGGGAGCCTGTCGAAGAGGCTGCACCACTGTTCTGCTGTCAGCCGCACACCCGAAGGTGACGGATGCCCGACGCCCGCCGCGCACGGCAGTGCCCTCGATGATGAAGGTGTCGGGATTGTGTTCTGCTGCCCGCGGCCTAGAACCCTGCAGCCTCCCGGAGGAGGCGCCGTCTATGCACTGCCCTGGCAGTGATCCGGCGCACGCACAGCGGCGACGGAATATCGAACCTGTCTATTCTGCCACGACGGATTTCACTTCTGCAAACCCGGGCGTGTCGCGCTCACCGGACTCCCAGTGAACGCCTCTTCCCGGGCGCCTCAGCCCGCGGAGGAGCGCGGGGCGAGGCATCCCCATGCCTCGCCCCGCTTGGGGAGGGCGTCCGGTGCGAGGGGGCACACCGAACGCGAGGAATCCAGCGTGAAGGGACGCCGGATGCCTCGACCGAGGGCGCGGCGGAAGACCCGCCGCGCGGGCGGGGAGACGCTCAGGCGCAGAGAGTGCGCGCGTCGCACGATGATCCCCAAGATCGCTTTCCCCAGTGTGAACGCGGATGAACCCGCGTGATTCGGGAGCCGAACCCCTTCGGCACCCCGACCGCAAGATCCCCAGGCGGTCGACACGATCCTACTCGATGTCTTCGAGAATCCGCCACATCCGAGGGCGCCATGCGTCCCCTCGACACGGAAGAGCGGCGGCCCCCTCTCGGGACCGCCGCTCTCCACGGAGATGTCGGGATCTACTCGTTGCCCACGCTCTTGTCGGCGCTCTCGCGGATCTCATCGATCTTCTCGGCGGCACCGGGCGCGATCTTCTTCGCGAAGTCGGCGACGCCGTCGAGCACCTTGTCGCTGATGTCCTCGGCCTGCTCGCTCTTGACCGCTTCGGCCAGCTTGTCCTTGTTCTGCTCGTACAGGTCCTTGCCCTTGTTGACGGCGTCCTCGATACCCATGTGAATCCCCTTCGGAGGTGTGTGCTTCCGACGATCGCGCCGGACACCTCATTGTGCCGGGCGGAACCGGGCGACGGAACCCTCGATCCGGAAAACGACAGAGGGGTCGAGCCCGAAGGCTCGACCCCTCTGCGAGGAAGCGGCTGCTTACTTGATGATCTTCGTCACCGTACCGGCGCCGACCGTACGACCACCCTCACGGATGGCGAAGCCGAGGCCCTCCTCCATGGCGATCGGCTGGATCAGCTCGACCGTCATGTCGGTGGTGTCGCCGGGCATGACCATCTCGGTGCCCTCGGGCAGCGAGATGACGCCGGTGACGTCCGTGGTGCGGAAGTAGAACTGCGGACGGTAGTTCGTGTAGAAGGGGTTGTGGCGGCCACCCTCGTCCTTGGACAGGATGTAGGCCGTGCCCTCGAAGTTGGTGTGCGGCGTGACCGAACCCGGCTTCACGATGACCTGGCCGCGCTCCACGTCCTCGCGCTTGGTGCCGCGGAGGAGCAGACCACAGTTCTCGCCGGCCCATGCCTCGTCGAGCTGCTTGTGGAACATCTCGATACCGGTGACGGTCGTCTTCTGCGTCGGGCGCAGACCCACGATCTCGACCTCGGAGTTGATGGCCAGGGTGCCACGCTCGGCACGACCCGTGACGACGGTGCCACGACCGGTGATCGTGAAGACGTCCTCGACGGGCATGAGGAACGGCTTGTCACGGTCACGCTCCGGGTCCGGAACGCTGTCGTCGACAGCCTGCATGAGCTCGAGGATCGCGTCGACCCACTTCTCGTCGCCCTCGAGGGCCTTGAGAGCGGAGACACGGACGACGGGAGCGTTGTCGCCGTCGAAGCCCTGGCTCGAGAGCAGCTCGCGAACCTCGAGCTCGACGAGCTCCAGGATCTCCTCGTCGTCGACCGCGTCGGACTTGTTCAGCGCGACGAGCAGGTAGGGGACGCCGACCTGCTTGGCGAGCAGAACGTGCTCGCGCGTCTGCGCCATCGGGCCGTCGGTGGCCGCGACGACGAGGATCGCGCCGTCCATCTGCGCCGCACCCGTGATCATGTTCTTGACGTAGTCGGCGTGGCCGGGGGCGTCAACGTGGGCGTAGTGGCGCTTCGGGGTCTCGTACTCGATGTGCGAGATGTTGATCGTGATACCGCGCTGGCGCTCTTCCGGCGCCGAGTCGATGGAAGCGAAGTCGCGCTGCACGTTCGTGTCGGACGGGTACTTGTCAGCAAGCACCTTCGAGATCGCTGCGGAGAGCGTGGTCTTGCCGTGGTCGACGTGACCGATCGTTCCGATGTTGACGTGCGGCTTGGTCCGCTCGAACTTGGCCTTAGCCACTGGGTCCTCCTCAGGACGTCGTTGTAGAGGTGCCGGGCACTGGTTTGCGACCGGTTCTCTACGGGTTAGGTTCTCAGTTTAGTAGAGAGGGAATGTGAAGTTGTAGGTGACCTGGGAACCCCGGGTGCTTTGACTTGCTCAGCACCCAGGGCTCCCAGAAGAGCGATTACTCGCCCTTGGCCTTCTGGACGATCTCGTCGGCCACCGCGCGCGGGACCTCGGCGTAGCTGTCGAACTCCATGGAGTAGACGGCACGGCCCGAGGTCTTCGAGCGCAGGTCGCCGATGTAGCCGAACATCTCGGACAGCGGCACCGCGGCGCGCACGACCTTGACGCCGGCGGCGTCCTCCATCGACTGGATCTGGCCACGACGCGAGTTCAGGTCGCCGATGACGTCGCCCATGTACTCCTCCGGAGTACGGACCTCGACGGCCATCAGCGGCTCGAGCAGCACGGGGTTGGCACGACGCGCGGCCTCCTTGAAGCCCATGGAGCCCGCGATCTTGAACGCCATCTCCGAGGAGTCGACGTCGTGCGCTGCACCATCGACGATGGTCGCCTTGACGCCCACCATCGGGTAGCCCGCGAGGACACCGACGTTCATGGCGTCCTGGAAACCGGCGTCGATCGAGCCGATGTACTCGCGCGGGATGCGGCCACCGGTGACCGCGTTCACGAACTCGTACGTCTTCTCGCCGTCGAGCTCGAGCGGCTCGATGTTGAACTGGATCTTGGCGAACTGGCCCGATCCACCGGTCTGCTTCTTGTGCGTGTAGTCGTGCTTCTCGACGGCCTTGCGGATCGTCTCGCGGTACGCGACCTGCGGCTTGCCGACGTTCGCCTCGACGCGGAACTCGCGCTTCATGCGGTCCACGAGGATGTCGAGGTGCAGCTCGCCCATGCCCTTGATGGTCGTCTGACCGGTCTCCGGGTTGAGCTCCGTGCGGAAGGTCGGGTCCTCCTCAGCGAGCTTCTGGATCGCGAGACCCAGCTTCTCCTGGTCGGCCTTGGTCTTCGGCTCGATCGCGACCTCGATCACCGGCTCCGGGAACGTCATCGACTCGAGGACGACCGGCTGCGCGATGTCGGCGAGGGTGTCACCGGTGGTGGTGTCCTTCAGGCCGATGACGGCGTAGATGTTGCCGGCGGTCAGCTTGTCGACCGGGTTCTCCTTGTTGGCGTGCATCTGGAAGATCTTCCCGATGCGCTCCTTCTTGCCCTTGGTCGAGTTGATGACCTGGGCGCCCGACTCGAGCTCGCCCGAGTAGACGCGCACGTACGTCAGACGACCGAAGAACGGGTGCACGGCGACCTTGAAGGCCAGGGCCGCGAACGGGTCCTTCGCGTCGGGGTGACGCTCGATGATCTTCTCCTCGTCCTTCGGGTCGTGCGCCTCGATGGCGGGCACGTCCAGCGGGGACGGGAGGTAGTCGACGACCGCGTCCAGCATCGGCTGCACACCGCGGTTCTTGAAGGCGGAGCCGCAGAGGACCGGGTAGATCTCGCTGGCGACGACCATCTTGCGGATGGCGCCCTTGATCTCCGCGACGGTGAGCTCCTCGCCGCCGAAGAACTTCTCGAGAAGCTCCTCGTCGGTCTCGGCGACCGTCTCCAGCAGCTGCTGGCGGTAGTCCTCGGCCTTGTCCTTGAGGTCGGCCGGGATCTCCTGCACCTCGTAGGAGGCGCCCATGGTCACGTCGCCCTTGGCATCGCCGGGCCACACCAGAGCACGCATCTCGACGAGGTCGATGACGCCGACGAAGTCGTTCTCGGCACCGATCGGGAGCTGCAGCACCAGCGGCTTGGCGCCGAGGCGGTTGATGATCGTGTCGACCGTGAAGTAGAAGTCCGCGCCGAGCTTGTCCATCTTGTTGACGAAGCAGATGCGGGGCACGTTGTACTTGTCGGCCTGACGCCACACGGTCTCGGACTGGGGCTCGACGCCCTCCTTGCCGTCGAACACGGCGACCGCACCGTCGAGGACGCGGAGCGAACGCTCCACCTCGACCGTGAAGTCCACGTGACCGGGGGTGTCGATGATGTTGATCTGGTTCTTGTTCCAGAAGCAGGTCACGGCGGCAGACGTGATCGTGATGCCGCGCTCCTTCTCCTGCTCCATCCAGTCGGTGGTCGACGCACCGTCGTGCGTTTCGCCGAGCTTGTGGTTGACGCCCGTGTAGAACAGGATGCGCTCGGTCGTCGTGGTCTTGCCGGCATCGATGTGCGCCATGATGCCGATGTTGCGGACCTTGCTCAGGTCCGTGAGCACGTCTTGTGCCACAGGAGTGTCCTTATCTTTTGGAGCAGCAGGTGTACTGCGAAGAGGGGGTGCGACGGGCCCAGGAACGCGGAAGGGTCCCTGAGCCCGTCGAAGGGGTTACCAGCGGTAGTGAGCGAACGCGCGGTTCGACTCGGCCATCTTGTGGGTGTCCTCACGGCGCTTGACCGCGGCACCCAGGCCGTTCGACGCGTCCAGGATCTCGTTCTGGAGACGCTCGGTCATCGTCTTCTCACGACGACCCTTGGCGTAGCTCACGAGCCAGCGCAGCGCGAGGGTGTTCGCACGGTGCGGCTTGACCTCGACCGGAACCTGGTAGGTCGAGCCACCGACGCGGCGGCTGCGGACCTCGAGCGTGGGGCGCACGTTGTCGAGCGCCTTCTTCAGGGTGGCGACGGCGTCCTGGCCGTTCTTCGCCTCGACACCGCGGAGGGCGCCGTAGACGATCGACTCGGCCAGCGACTTCTTGCCGTCGACGAGGATCTTGTTCACCAGCGAGGTGACGATCGGAGCGCCGTAGACCGGGTCGTTGACGACGGGGCGCTTGGGGGCGGGACCCTTACGAGGCATCTAACTCAACCCTTCTTCGCGCCGTAGCGGGAACGAGCCTGCTTACGGTTCTTGACGGCCTGGGTGTCCAGAGCGCCACGGACGATCTTGTAACGCACACCGGGGAGGTCCTTCACACGACCGCCTCGGACGAGCACCAGGGAGTGCTCCTGCAGGTTGTGGCCCTCACCGGGGATGTACGCGGTGACCTCGGTCCCGTTGCGGAGCTTCACACGAGCGACCTTGCGCATCGCCGAGTTCGGCTTCTTCGGGGTGGTGGTGTAGACGCGGGTGCAGACCCCGGCCTGCTGCGGGTTCGCCTTGAGCGCGGGCGCCTTGGTCTTGGTGACCTTGGGCGAGCGACCCTTGCGAACCAACTGCTGAATGGTTGGCACGTTCTCTCCTCATAGTGCTGCACGGTGACAGCGTGATGGGTTTCACATCATGACCCACCGGCACGCCGGAACCGACGAGCTTTTGGTGTGGTGGGTATGCCGTGGGGGCGGACCGGCGAGGTGCCGACGCCCAGCGCGCACGTCAGGACGTGCACACACCTGATCAAGTGTAATGCCGCGTAACCTGACGGTCAAATGATGGTCGCACTCCCCCGCGCCACCCGAAGTCAGGGGATGTCGGGGTCGAACGGCGAGTCCAGCGACTCCGTGAGCTCGGCGAGAAGCGCCTCGATCTGCGGCTCGACATGTCGCGACACCGCAGCCTGGATCGTGATCCGGTGTCGGAGCAGGATCCCGCAGATCTCGCGCCCGACGAGGTTCGCGTACTCGTCGGCCAGGGCGACCTCCTGCCGGAGAGCGGTCTTCGCCTCGTCCGACAGCGGGGGCAGCGGCGGCAACTCCGCAGCGGAATCGTCAGCGAGACCGGCGATCGTGAAGAGGAAGGGGGCGCCGGGTACCGGCTCCGGATCCAGCGGCATGCCCTCGAACTCGGGGTCGAGGTCCTCCGTCGGCCGGTAGCTGCGGGCGCGGTTGCGCGCTGCCTGCTGATCGAGCTCGCGCTGCAGGGTCGGGAGGTTCCGCGCCGTGTACTCCGCGACCGCGTGGTCGACGATCGTCTTGACACGCGTCGACAGCCCATGCTGGACACCGTGCGGCGTGGTGCCCGCAATGCCTGCGGCGGCGAGGACGGGCGAGCCGAGACAGCGCCGGCACGGCGCAGTCCTTCCGCGGTGGGTCGCCGGCTCCCAGCGCGGCACCCAGCGCAACCAGGCCTCGACGGCCTGGTCGACCTGCGTCTCCAATGAGCGCTCCACCCCACCAGCGTACGGCGCGTCGCCGCTCACGGCGCGGATTTACGGGGTGTCACTCCGCCTCGTCACGCTCCCACGGCCATCGCGGCTGTGCGGACCTCGTCCGGCGGAGGGCTATCCCGCCCCAGGCAGCCACCGCTGCGGCGGCGAGGAGCACGAGGCTCGCGCCGCCGCGGACGAGATCTCCGGCGACGGCCGTGGCCACGACCACATCGCTCGTCGCGACGAGCACGGCGATCCAGACCGTGGCCAAGTGCACGAGTGCCGTGAGCAGCGCGATCACGGGAGCGGAGCCGAAGGAGGCATGTCCTCTCCGCACCGTCGCCCACAGCGTGAGTGCGAACACGACGACGGCCGCGACCATGCCGGACACCCCGGGGACCTGCCCCAGGCCCGGGACGTCGATGATGTCGCGGTCGGTGGCGACGCTGAGGGCGCCGAGGCCGAAGACCGCGAGGGCGAAGAAGGCGATGGTGGCCATGACCGCCGCCAGGACAGCCGAAACCCCCGCGGACTCGGGCCCGCGGGGGTTCGGCGTGGTGGTGTTCGTGATTACCTCGACAGGGTGGGACCGGCCTCGAGGGTGCGCTCGTACTCGCGCTGCGCCTCCTCGTTCAGCTCGGTCTTGCGGGCACCGCTGCGGGCCACCCAGGCGCCGAACCAGATGGTGAGTTCGCGGGCGAAGACGAAGGCCGCGATGGCCAGCGGGGCGAGTAGCTGCTCGCCCGCGAGTTCGAGACCCTGCGACGCCGTGAGCTTCCAGAAGGGCGCCTCGAAGAGCTGGCCCAGGATGTGTCCGGCGTAGGCGATCAGCCCGACCACGATGCCGAACACCACCCACAGGCCCCAGCGGCCGCGGTTGATGATGGCTCCCAGGAGCCAGAAGCCGAGGAAGAACACGACCACCGGGGTCCAGAACCCCCAGGTGAGCAGCGGGGCGACGAGCGCCTCGCCGATGTTCTCCCCGTTCACATCGCCGGCCAGGGCGCCGAGGCCGAGTGTGGTGGCGAGGTAGAGCAGCGCGAAGGCGACGGTGGCGAGCAGGCCGATGGCCCCGGCGGGGCCGCGGTTGCCACGCTCGCGCGGTGGCTCCGGCGCCTGCACGAAGATCGGCTGCGGCTGCTGCGGCGCGGCGGCCGCGCCGTTCGTGAGCGGTTCGGACGGCACGATGCGGGTGTCGGTGTCGTCGGCGTGCGATGCGTAGGCCGCACCGGCCATGGCCGACTCCTCGTGCGCGTGGCTGCTCGGCGTGGAGTACAGCGAGGTCTCCGGCGTCGCGTACAGCGAGGTCTCGGGGGTCGCATCGCGGCGGTCCGCGTCGCGGAGGTCCGCGTCACGGCGGTCGCCGTCGGTGCTCGAGGGCATCGGGGCGGCGGAGCTGAAAGTACCGGGGTGGTCCCGCTCGGCGGCCTCGAAGGCGGCGAGATCGGGGTCGACGGCGGACTCCTGCCGGGTCGCGGCCTGGTCGGCCACTGGCTCGGAGGAGGCCGCGGTGACGTCTGCGGCGCGGGAATCATCCGCACGGGCGTCGTCGGCGTGGCCGGGGACATCTCCGCGGGCCGCCGCCGCGGCGTCGAGACCGGCGTTCGCGCTGCCGACGACGTCGTCGACGTCGTTCGACTTCTCGGGCTGACGAGCCTCGGGATCACTCATGGGGTGCGCCTCTCATCGGGGATGTGCAGTGCGAGATTACCGCCGCCTGTCCCGGCGCTTCCGGAGGCGTGCCGTCGTGTCGCCATACGCGTGGTCCCGCGGTTTCCGCCGCTCAGGGAAAAGTACTGCGAAGCGCATCCCCGGCGAACTGCGCGAGGATCGGCACCATCGGCAGCGAGAGCCAGACGAGTCCGGCGACGATCCCTGCACACACGATGCCGGCGAACCAGCTCATCCCGAGGTTGCGTCCACCCACCCGTGCCATGGTCTCACCGTAGGCCCGAGCCGTCGCGAGGGTCGTGAGCAACGCCGCGTCGAGGTGGTGTCGCTCAACGGGCGCTACGACCGCGCATCCGCCAGAGCAGCCAGAGCCCGGAAGCCGGGACCAGTAGGAACCCCAGGAGCAGGAGCAGGTGCCACTCCCCGAAGGAGGGGACGAGTGGGTTCACCACCTCCGGCATGGTTTCGCCGCCGGTCGAGCTGCCGGACGCCGATCCGGTGGAGAAGCCGGTCATCGTCGATGCGATCAGGACGGTCAGCCCGGTGGCGACGAAGGGCACCAGGATCGCAACCGCCTTCTCCCAGGTCCGCCACATCGCACTCAGGCTCACGAGCACCGCACCCACGAACCAGCCGACGACCGGCACCACGATCCCGCCGAAGCTGAGGGTGAGCGCGGCCGCGATCGCGAAGCCCCGCGTCGCGGTCGTCGGCGTGCGCGGAGCCGAGGGTGCGGGCGTGGGCGCAGGGAGCACGACGGGCGGCGCGGTCGGAACCTCGTCCTCCGCCTCACGGGCGATCCCTCGGGGGTCCCCCAGCCGGTCGATCCGCTCCGCGGTCGCCTCCGCATCGAGCCCGTCGAGTTCCTCCGCGATCCCGCCGCGGATGTCCGACGCGACACCGTGCGGTAGTCCGCGCATCGCCTCGTCCAGCCGCGCCAGGTAGTCGTCACGCAGCTCGGCTGCGGTCTTCTCGGTCATTGTCATCCTTCCCCCACCATGCCCGTGACGGCACGGGCGAACGGCGCCCACTGCGCCCGGAAGCGCGCGAGCTGATCGATACCGGCATCCGTGAGCCGGTAGTACTTGCGCACCGGACCGCTCTCCGACGGCCGGTCGAACGTCGTCACCCAGCCGTTGTCGCGCAGCCGCCCGAGGAGCGGATACAGCGTGCCGATGCTGGCGATCAGCCCGGCGCCGGTGAGTGCATCCGACAGCTGCCAGCCGTACATGGGCTCGCGCGACAGCAGACCGAGTACGCAGTACTCGACCACTCCCTTGCGCATCTGCGCACCGACGTCCGCTGTCATGCCTCACAAGGTAGCATGTGACGCAGGATAGCGGCAGCGGTTCTTCGGTCAGCCCTTTGTCGCTCCGGCGGTCAGACCGCCGACGATGTACTTCTGCAGGAAGAGGAACAGCACCATGACCGGGATCGCGGCCATGACCGCGCCGGCGGAGAAGGCCGACCAGTCGGCATAGCGGGGGTTCGCGACGAGCTTGGTCAGACCGACGACAAGGGTCTGCTGATCCACGTCGACGAGCATGACGCTGGCGATCACGTACTCGTTCACCGTGCCGATGAAGGAGAGCAGACCGACGACCGCGAGGATCGGCGCGACCAGGCGCAGGATGATCGTGAAGAAGATCCGCGCGTGCCCGGCGCCGTCGATGCGGGCGGCCTCGTCGATCTCCTTCGGGATCGTGTTGAAGAAGCCGTACATCAGGTAGGTGTTCACGCCCAGCGCGCCGCCGAGATAGACGAGGATCAGGCCGGTGTGCGTGTTGAGGCCGATCGCCGGGAACCAGTCCCCCAGCGTCGACATCAGCAGGAAGATCGCGACGACCGCGAGGAGCTGCGGGAACATCTGCACGACGACGATGGTGACGAGCCCCACGCGGCGGCCCGCGAAGCGCATGCGGGAGAAGGCATATGCCGCACAGGCCCCGATGAAGACGGTGACCGCGCCCGTCACGACCGCGATGAGCAGCGTGTTCAGGAACCACGTCCCGTACGGATTCTGCGGGTCGCTGAGGATGCGCACGTAGCTGTCGATCCCGATGGCCGAGAAGAGCTGGTTCGACCCGGTGAGCGTGCCCTTCGGGTTGAGCGAGGCCGACACCACGTACAGCAGCGGGAAGAGGGCGAAGGCGCTCACCACGATGGCGACGAGATGACGCCAGCCGGTGTCGGCGAACCAGGCGCCGAACGAACGACGCCGCGGAGCGGTGCGGTGGGCGGTGGCGGTGGCGGTGCTGGGGACGGTGCTCATGTCAGTTCAGCTCCTCGAGGGCCTTGGTCTTGCGGAAGCTGATGATCGAGATCGTCGCGACCACGACGAAGATCAGGATCGTGAAGGCGGAGGCGAGTCCGTAGTCGCGGGTCTGTCCGGTGAACGCCACCTTGTAGACCATCGAGATGAGGATGTCGGTGTGGCCGACGGGGATCGACACGTCGCTGAAGCGCGGGCCGCCCTTGGTCAGCATGTAGATCAGGTTGAAGTTGTTGAAGTTGAACGCGAACGACGAGATCAGCAGCGGCGCCACGGTCACCAGCAGCAGCGGCAGCTTGATGCGGCGGAAGATCTGCCACGCGTTCGCGCCGTCCATGACGGCGGCCTCGTTCACGTCGTCCGGGATGCCCTGCAGCGCGCCCATGCAGACGAGGAACATGTACGGGAAGCCGAGCCAGAGGTTCACCAGCAGCACGGACACCTTCGCCAGCACCGGGTCGGTGAGCCACGGGATGGCCGCGCCGCCGAACAGCACCTGGTTGATGAACCCGAAGCTCTCGTTCATCATCCCGGCCCAGACGAGCGCGGAGAGGAACGCGGGGAAGGCGTACGGGAGGATGAGGATGATCCGGTAGCCGTTGCGGAAGCGCATGCGCGTGTTGTTGAAGACGAGCGCGAGCAGCAGGCCGAGGAAGAAGGTCGTCGCGACGGACACCAGCGCGAAGACGAAGGTCCAGACGGTGACGGAGATGAGCGGGCCGCGGATGGACTCGTCGGTCACCGCGCGGACGAAGTTGTCGAAGCCGACCGTGGTCTGCCAGCCGGGCAGCAGCTGCTCGCCGTCCTCCGCCGTGAACGCACCGTCGCCGGTGTCGCTGTAGACCGTGCCGGTCGCGGTGTCCGTGATCGTGTCCGCAGCGGCGTCGTAGATCAGCGTCGAGACGTACAGGTAGCCGTTCTGACCGTCGGGTGCACGGAGGCTGCCGTCGTTGGGGTCGTCACTGAACGGGACGGAGAGCTGCTCCAGCTCCTCCGACAGGGTGAAGACGGTGGCGAGCGGAAGAGTGGTCCACCCGTCCAGGGCGACGGCCTTGCCGCCTTCGAACTCCGCGTCGACCTCGGCGAGAGGCTGCTCCGCCGTGCCGAGGAGCGCATCGCCGTCCTCCGGATCCGTGACGAGGAGGCCGTAGGTGCCGAACTGCTCGACCACCGTGACGGGGTACGTCGGAGAGTCCTCGACGCGCTCCTGCGCGGAGGCGAGCAGCGACGAGATCGCCTGCTCCTTGCTCCCGTTGTGACCGGTGCCGTAGTTCGTGAAGCCGATGTAGCCCGTGTAGAGGAGCGTGAAGACCTGGAACAGGACCAGGAAGATGATGCCGGGGGTGAGGTACTTCGCCGCGATGCGCTTGCGGGAGAAGTAGATGTAGTTGACGAGGACCGTCACCGCGACGACGAGGCCGAGGACCAGCCACTCGTGCTGCACGAGCAGCACGAACACGGCGTAGACGGCGATCGCGTCCACGATCGCCAGCAACAGGATCTTGAGCAGCATCCACCCGATCGGTCGGGAGGCCGCCTCGGCGATCTTCGCCGCCTGGCGCTGCCGAGGAGTGGGGGGCGCGGTGCGCTCTTCGGTGTCTGTCATGTCGTCCTCGTCATGGTCCTGCCGGGGCGGGCTGGTCGGCCCGCCCCGGCAGGGTCGTCATCTTGTCGGCCGTTACTCGATCGCGGCGGTCACGTCGTCGACGAGCTTCTGCCACGTCGCCTGCGGGTCCTCGCCGTTGATGATGGCGGCCTCGGCCACGCCCCAGAACTGCCAGACAGCGCCCATGGCGGGGATCGCCGGCATGGGGACCGCGTCGGCGCCGACGGCCTGGAAGCCGGCGATGATCGGGTCGGACGCCGCGGTGTCGGCGGCAGCCGTGAGGGCCGGGAGCACGTTGCCGGCCTTGAACAGCTCCAGCTGCACGTCCTCCGTGCCGAGGTAGTTGACGAGGAAGTCGTTGGCCGCGACCTTGTTCTTCGACTCGGCGCTCACGAAGAAGCCCTTGACGCCGGCGAACGGCGAGGCCGTCTCCCCCGTCGGGCTCGGGATCGGGTCGATCTCGACGTTGATGCCCGCCTCGGTGGCCGCGCCCACGTTCCACGGGCCGGTCAGCCAGAAGGCGGCGGTGCCGTCGAGGAACTGCTGCTTGGCGATCTCGCCGTCGATATCGGTGTTCAGCGTGCCGGCCGCGCCCTGCGCTCCCAGCCAGTCGGCGAAGGCGAAGCCGCCCTCGCTGCCGAGCTGCAGGTCGGTCGGGTCGTAGCTGCCGCTGTCGTCGGTGCCGAAGACCGGAGCGCCGAACGCGGTCTGGAACGGGTACAGGTGGTACGGGTTGCCCTCGGCGCCCTGCTCCACCACGAAGGTGCCCTTCGAGACCATGTCGTCGAAGCTCGTCGCGGGCTCGGGGACGAGGTCGGCGTTGCGCAGGACCGCGATGTTCTCGACCGCGTACGGGAGCATGTAGACGGTGCCCTCGTAGGTCGCCGCCTGGAGCGCGACGGGGAGGTAGTCCTCAGAGCTGTCGCCGAGCTCGATCGGCGCGACGACGCCGTTGGTCGAGAGCTCGCCGAGCCAGTCGTGAGCGCCCATGACCACGTCGGGGCCCTTGCCGGTCGGGACCTGCTGGATGAAGTCGTCCTTCATGTCGTCGACGGACTTCCCCACCAGCTTGACCGTGACACCGGTCTTCTCCTGGTACGCGTCCGCCGCGCCCTGCAGCGCGTCGACCCGCTCGGCGTCGACCCAGACGGTCAGCGTGCCGCCGCCGTCTCCACCGGAGGAAGAGTCGTCGCCGCCGGAGCCGGTCGAGCAGCCGGCGAGCGTCAGAGCCGAAACGATGGCGATGGCGCCCGCGGCGACCATGCCCCTCTTGTTCACCTTCATTGGTGTGTGCCTCTCTCAGTGCTGAGCGCCTGCAAGACTGCAAGCGCTTACAGTATGCATCGTTTCGAAAGGCGATCACAATCCGCGAGCGCGTTGATATCAACCCGTGATCGGCACGACGAGACTCTCCTGATATGAAAACGCTTCCATATCAGCCGATGGTGAGGGCATCAGCGCGCGGCGTCACCGCCAGCACGATGCGGCGCATCGCGGATGACGCGGTCGATCCAGTCACGCCGCGGCAAGGCGGCGATGGCCTCTCGCGGGCACCAGCGCAGTTCGACGATCTCGTCCATGTCCGGTGCCGGGTCGCTGAGCAGCTCGCACTCGTAGGCGACCGTGACGTAGCCGACCTGGTCGCCGTTCGGATAGGTCACCGCCATCGGGTCGCCACCGTACGCGCCGATGAGTCCTGTGATCCGCAGACGCGCTCCCGTCTCTTCGAGGACTTCCCGGGCGACCGCGTCCGTGGGCTCTTCACCGGGCTCGATGCCGCCCCCGAGCAGACTCCACACGCCGGAGTGCGCGTGTCGGGCCAGCAGGAACCGTTCGCCGTCGCGGATGACGGCGGTGACACCGGGCAGCAGGAGGAAGTCGTGTCCGATCCGCGCACGGATCGCCTCGACGTAGGGCGACATCGGCATCGACGAAGTCTAGGCGCCGGGGCGGCGCGCGCCCCGTGAGCCCGCTCACGGGACTTTCCGCACCCCCGCGGATACAGTTGAGTCATGGCTGACAGTTCCTTTGACATCGTCTCGAAAGTGGATCGCCAGGAGGCCGAGAACGCCCTGAACCAGGCGCGCAAAGAGGTGGAGCAGCGCTACGACTTCAAGGGGACCGGCGCTTCGATCGCCTGGAGCGGCGAGCAGATCCTCATCACCGCGAACACCGAGGAGCGCGCGAACGCCGTCCTCGACGTGTTCCAGTCCAAGCTCATCAAGCGCGGCATCTCCCTGAAGAGCCTCGACTCGGGAGAGCCCTTCGCCAGCGGCAAGGAGTTCCGCATCCTGTCGAGCCTGAAGGACGGCATCTCCTCGGAGAACGCGAAGAAGATCGGCAAGATCATCCGCGACGAGGGCCCCAAGGGCGTGAAGAGCCAGATCCAGGGCGACGAGCTCCGCGTGCAGTCCAAGAGCCGCGACGACCTCCAGGCCGTGATCGCGCTCCTCAAGGGCAGCGACCTCGACATCGATCTGCAGTTCATCAACTACCGCTGACGCCATTCGCGTCGGAGGCCAGGGCTCGGGAGTCATCCCGGGCCCTTTCTTTTCCCCGGTCAACGCATACCGAGATATCGGTGTTCTTCGTCGAGACTGGAAGCGGTCGTGATTCGTCACGACTCCGACGCCATCCCCGTCCGACGCCCGATCGCCGCGGTGGATGCGCTTCGAGGATGCCACGCCGGCTCAGGGGAGGGAGCGGCGCGGGCCCCCGAAGCTCGCGTCGGCCTGGGGTCTGCCGACGTCGCACGCCGACCGGTCCCGGGTTCATGACAAGCCTCCCCGCCCGCTGCGCGCCCCCACGCGGATCGGCCCCCCGTGGAGGCATGACGGCAATCCTGCGACCGTCGCTCCCTCACCGCCCGGGAGTGGACGCCGGTCGCAGACCAAGAACGACCGGGGGCTGGGCCATGGGGCAGATCGAGTCGAAGAGCATCGGAGAGAACAAGCAGCTGCTGGCGGATGAGGTGTTCCACCACATCGGGCGGCTCATCACGGAGGGAGAGTTCGCCGAAGGCGACCGGATCCGGGACGTCGACGTGGCGGACGAGCTCCACGTCTCGCGGACGCCGGTTCGCGAAGCGCTCCAGCGCTTGGAGCGACTGGGACTGGTGACGATGTACCCGAGCCGGTACACGGAGGTGACGATGGTCACGCCGCAGGTGGTGGCCGAATCGCTGGAGTTCGCCGGCTACCAGGGCGGCATCACGGCGCGGATGGCGGTGCCGAGACTGAGCGCCGTCCAACGGGAGCGCGTGCAGGATCTCATCGCACGGATGCAGGACTCGCTCGCCGACGGCGCATCGACGGCACGGGCGCGATGGGCCGTCTTCGCCTACCTCGCCGACCACAGCGGAAACCGCCAGCACCGGATGCTCATCGACGATGTCGCCGTCGCCGTGACCCGGAACCTGCGCGGGTGGGTCGTGCGTCCCGGCGATCGCGAGCGGATGCGACAGGTCTATGCGGGGTTCGCCGACGCGGTGCGCTCCGGCGACGGCGATGAGGCGGAGCGCCTCGCACGCGCGATGTACTACGTCTGAACGGCGCGCCAGCCGACGACCCAGCGGTGCAGGCGGCGGTACGCGTCCTCCCGGGCTTCATGTCGGGACAGGAACACGTCGTGCAGGGCGCCGTCGATCCGTTCGACGGTCACCGTGGAACCCAGCCGCAGGGCCGCGCGGGCGATGTCGTCGACGACGAGCACGGAGTCGGCGGAGGTCAGCTCCTCCGACCACCGGGTCGGCGGCACGAACCGCTTCGACAGCAGGACGCAGACCGGCGCCGCGATGTCGAGACCCGCGGCGACGGCCTTGTGCCCGGTGAGGATCGCGTTGAGCCACCCGGCGTACACGGCCATCGTCTGCACGGGACGCCAGGCGGTGTTGACCTCCATCGGGTCGTCGGGGTCGGCCACCTCCTGCTGCGCCCGGGTGTAGTAGCCGAGGTCGACCTGCGGCGCGACGTCGAGCGGCCGGATCCGTGCCTGGAACTCGACCATCGGGGCGATCGCGGCCCGCACGGGAGCGAACTGGAACTCGAGCCAGGGACTGTTCAGGATGAGGGCGTCGGCCGCACCGGGATGCCGCGACGCCCACAGGCTCAGCGTCAGGCCGCCGGTCGAGTGTCCGAAGAGGATCAGGCGTCGCCCGCTCTCCTCGCCGTCCTCGCCGCGCCCCATCGCGTCCAGGGCCGCGGCGATGTCCTCGTCGTAGGTGGACAGGTCGGTGATGTAGCCCGGGGTCTGGCCCTCGCGCAGGCTGCGCCCGTACTTGCGCAGGTCGAGGGCGAAGAAGCGGGCACCGCGAGCCGTCCAGAATCGGGCCAACCGCTTCTGGAAGAAGTAGTCCGACCACCCGTGGATGTAGAGCACGTCCACGCCCTCGAGCAACGGGCGACGGCGCCGGGCGCGCTCCCACCACGGAACCGGAGCCGGCAGAGCCCGCACGAGGGTGGCGACCACCGGACCCTGCTCGTCGCTGCCGAGGTCGAGGGTGAGCTGGGCGAACTCATCGCCGAGAACATCCGGAACCCACTCGGCCATGCGTCCTCCCCCTCGCGCCCAGGCTAGCCCACGGCGTCACTCGCCGCCCGGACGGGCGACGGCGAAGTCGTCCGCTATGGTGGCCGCGATCGGCGCGAGGTCGTCGATCCCCGACCCGTCGAACGTCGTGAGACGCAGCCAGTCCGCACCCACGCGAAGATCGAGCACCGGACGGCGGAGTTCGTCGACGCCGGTGCGGGCGGCATCCACGCCCTCGATCGCGATCTCCTCCCCGTCCTCGAGCTCGTCGAACGCCCACGCGCCACCGGGCAGCGTGGTGAGCATGATGTACCCCTGGGCCGCGTACTCGTCGTCCCCGGAGGCGTAGTAGCAGATCCGCGCACCGTTGCGCTCCTGGTAGACCTCGGCCGGGATGGACCATCCGCCGAACGCGTCGATCACGTGCACCTCGGCGTCGACCTGCTCTGCGAGCTCCGTCGCGGTGAGGAACCGCGTGCAGTCCACGCCCTCGACCGCACTCTCCAGCACATCCACCTCACGCAGCGACGCCACGGCTGCCGCGCCGAGTCCGCGCAGGGCCTCCTCGAGCGTCGCAATATCGTCAGGCCCCTTCTCCGGATCCACGACGGTCGCCGAGACCAGGACGTCGCCGTCGACCAGCTGGAAGAAGCAGTATCCGCCGCTCTCGCAGCGGGACTCCTCACCGTAGTACCCGCCGCGGGACTCCGCGCCCGTGATCGTCTCCTCGGCCCCGGGGAGGATCGTGACCTCCCAGTTGCGCTCCGCCGTCCCCGCCGAGCAGGCGATGCCGCCCGCCCGCTGGAACATGTGCTGCGCGGGACCGGGGTACCAGCTCGGTGACGACCACACACCCAGCGCCTCCGCCACCTCACCCTCGACCTCGCCGGCGGAGCCCGACATCGCTTCGGCGACATCGGCGCAGTCCACATCGAAGGCCGGAGTGGGCGCTTCCGCCGATGCGGGAGTGGGCGCGACCGTGGCGGCGGCCGTCGGCGTGCCGGTGGGCTTCACCTCGGGTTCGGGTGCACAGCCGGACAGCAGGAGCACGGCCACGGCGCCGAGGGCCAGGAGTGCACGAGGTCGCATGGCCTCAGCCTAGGGCTGCGGGGACCCGGCGCCGGGAGCACGCCCCGGCGCCGAGACGACTCACTCGCCGCGGGAGACGCGCACCATCTCGTCGCGCGGGACGACCTTCACACGTGCACGCTCCTGGGGCGCGCCGAGGCTGATCTCGTGCTCGTCGAGGCGGTGCCAGCCGTCCAGGTCGGTCCAGGCGACGCCGCGCTCGGCGAGCAGCGCCGGGATGGCCTCCTCGGACGGGTCCTCCGGGTGCCACCACGAGCCCTGGTCGTTGATGAGGTGACGGACGGTCTCCATGGCGTCGGACTTCGTGTGGCCGATGAGGCCGACCGGGCCGCGCTTGATCCACCCCGTGGCGTACACGCCGGGGACGCGGTCGTTGGAGTCCTTCGCGAGCACCTGGCCCTCGTGGTTCGGGATGACGCCGTGCTTCTTGTCGAAGGGGACCCCGGGCAGCGGCGAGCCGAAGTAGCCGATCGCGCGATACAGCGCCTGCACGGGCACCTCGCGCAGCTCACCGGTGCCGACCGCACCGCCCTGGCCGTCCGGCTGGGTGCGCTCGTACACGAGAGCCGCGACACGGCCGTTCTCGTCGGTGCGCACCTCGACCGGGCGCGCCCAGAAGTGCAGGTGCAGGCGGCGCGAGGCGGTGCCGCCGGCGTTGTTGACGGAGTCGCGCTTGCGCCACGACTGCAGGATGCGGTCGATGACCATGACCTGCTTGTTGCTCGCGACTGCGTCCTTCGAGGCCTCGTCGTAGTCGAAGTCCTCGTCGTAGACGACCATGTCGACGTCGCGCAGCTCCCCCAGCTCGCGGAGCTCCAGCGGCGTGAACTTCACCTGGGCCGGGCCCCGGCGGCCGAACACGTGCACGTCCGTGACGGCGCTCGCCTTGAGCCCCTCGTACACGTTCTCGGGGACCTCGGTGACGAGAAGGTCCTCCGCATGCTTCGCGAGCATGCGGGAGACGTCGAGGGCGACGTTGCCGTTGCCGAGGACCGCCACCGAGGCGGCGTCCAGCGGCCACTCGCGCGGCACGTCGGGGTGGCCGTCGAACCAGCTCACGTAGTCGGCGGCGCCGTAGGAGCCCACCGCGTCGATGCCGGGGATGTCCAGCGACGTGTCACGGATCGCCCCGGTGGCGAAGATGACCGCGTTGTAGTGCTTCTTGAGGTCGTCGAGCGTGATGTCCTCGCCGAACCGGACGTTGCCGAAGAGGCGGATGTCGCCACGGTCGAGCACGTCGCGCAGGGCGGTGATGATGCCCTTGATGCGGGGGTGGTCGGGGGCGACGCCGTACCGGACGAGCCCGTACGGGGCCGGAAGCTGCTCGAACAGGTCGATCGACACGTCGAACTTGCGCTCGGCCTTCAGCAGGATGTCCGCGGCGTAGATGCCCGCGGGGCCTGCGCCGACGATGGCCAGTCTCAGCTTGGTCATGGAGGTCCTTTCGTGTGCCGTCGCGGGAGACACCCGGGCCCGGGGCCCGTGCACGGTGTCAGCTGGAGCGCTCGGCGAGGGTCTCGGCGAATCGGGTGAGCGCTTCGCGCACGGTGCCGCGCGGAAGTGCGGTGAGGGCGTCGATCGCCTCCTGCGTCCACGCGTGGGCGAGCTCGAGGGTCTTCTGGGTGACGGCGTGGTCGCGGAGCTCGTCCAGCGGTCCGTCGAGGATCGCCGGGTCGGCGCCGTCGGCGATGAGGGCCACGCCGTCGTCGATGCGGGCGGCGAGGTCGGCCGCGGCGTCGTCGTCCTCCGCCTTGAGCAGGAGGTACGGCATGGTCGGGACACCCGCGCGCAGGTCGGTGCCCGGGACCTTGCCCGTCTCCTCGGGCTTGGCCGACAGGTCGATCACGTCGTCGAGGAGCTGGAAGGCGACGCCGATCTTCTCGCCGTAGACGCGCAGCGGCTCCTCGTACTCCGCGGGGGCGTTCGAGAAGATCACGCCGCCCTGGGTGGCCGCGGCGATCAGCGAACCGGTCTTGTCTGCGAGCACCTGGATGTAGAACGCGATCGGGTCGTCGTCCGGCTGCGGACCGAGGGTCTCGTGCATCTGCCCGAGGACCAGGCGTTCGAACGTGTCGGCCTGGAGCCGGATGGCCCGCTCGCCGAGCCGCGACATGAGCTGGCTGGCGCGCGAGAAGAGGATGTCGCCGGTGAGGATGGCGATGTTGTTGCCCCACACCGTCTGCGCGGCGGGGACACCGCGGCGGCGGTCGGCGCCGTCCATGACGTCGTCGTGGTAGAGCGAGCCGAGGTGCGTGATCTCCAGTGCCTTCGCGACGTCGATCACCTCTCGGGTGTTGCCGTCGCCGAGCTGCGCCGCGAGCAGCGTCAGTACGGGGCGGATGCGCTTGCCCCCGGCCTCGTACAGATAGCGGCTGGCGGCGTCGGCGAGGGGGTCGGCGACACGCACGTCGTCCGCGAGCCCGGTCTCGACCAGCTCCAGTCCGTCCTCGATGGTGCGGGCGATGCGACGCGCGGCGGGACCGACGAAGACGCGATCGCTGAAGCCGAGACGGCTCGCGAGTCGCGAACCCGGGGCGCTGGGGCTCGAAGTCACGCTCCCAGCCTACCTGCGTCGGGTGCCGCCGTTCGCGCCGTGCTCACGCGGGCTTGCGCGCCCGGTGCAGGGCCACGATGCCGAAGGTGAGGTTGCGGTAGGCGACGTCCTGCCAGCCGGCCTCCCTGATCCATGCGGACAGCCGCTTCTGGTCGGGCCAGTCGCGGATCGACTCGTTCAGATAGTCGTAGGCGTCGCCATTCGTTCCGGCGACCCGGGCCACGCGCGGGAGCACCTGCGCGTTGTAGAACCGGTAGACCCCGCGGAAGAGCTTGCCCGGAGGGGTGGAGAACTCGTTGATGACGAGGCGGCCGCCCGGCTTGGTCACCCGGTAGAGCTCGCGCAGCGCCTTCTTCGGGTCGTTCACGTTGCGCAGGGCGTACGACATCGTCACCGCGTCGAACTCGTCGTCCGCGAACGGCAGGGCGGTGGCATCCGCCTGCACGAACGAGAGGTTGCGCATCGCTCCGTGGCGGCGCTGGCCCTCGGCGAGCATGCCGGGCGAGAAGTCCGCCGCGACGACCTGCGCGCCGCTGCGGGCGAGGGAGGCGGAGGAGGACGCCGTGCCCGCGCCGAGGTCGAGGATGCGCTCGCCCGGCTTCGGGGCGACGGCGCGGGTGGTCGCGGCCCGCCAGAGCGCGTCGTTGCCGAACGTCATCGCGGTGTTCGTGCGGTCGTACCCGGCGGCGACCTGGTCGAACATGCCGCTGACGCGGGCGGGGTCCTTGCCGAGATCGGCGCGGTTCTTGTCGTTCGCGGTCACGCGTCCAGTCTAGGCGCGAGGTCCAGCGCTTCGAGTCGGTCCAGCCAGGGATCGGCCGTGGCGTCGTCGAACGGCGCCGTGCGTTCCATGACCCGCGTCTCGAGGTCGAGCGCCAGCTCCTCCAGATGCCGCATGACGGGGGCCGGGTAGCCGTAGCGGGCGCTGTGCTCCGCCCATTCGTCGCGGTCGTCCACCCAGGTGCCGCGCTCCCCCTCCACGCGGACGACGTCGAGGTCCATGTCGATCCCGGTCGCGAGCAGCGGGTCGTCCGCCCACCGCACGTCCCACCCGAGGTCGATGTAGACGCGCATCCCCCGGGGGTGGCGGCGATTGACGGTGAGCGCGAAGTCGGCGCTCGGCGGGACGAGGGTGACGTTCGGCGTGGCGGCGTGGAACTCGGCTCCCGGGCGGGCGCTGTGCCAGCCGGTGGGCTGCCCCACCCAGTCGCCCCACCGGTCGGCACCGAGGTACACGCACTCGTGGCGCCAGTGCGGCGACCCGTCCCACTTGCGCCACTGGAAGATCATCTCGGCACCGGCTGCGGGACGCGCATCGCTCATCCGCCCACCCTACGTCCGCGGAATAGGCTGGAGTCGTGCAGCACACCCCCCTGGTCGTGGAGACCCGAGAGATCGACCCGGTCGAAGACCTCCTCTCCTTCGCGGACCCCGCCCGCCCGCTCGCCTGGTTCCGCCGCGGCGACGGGATCGTGGCCGTGGGTGAGCCGTTCGCCGAGCTCCGCCCGTCGGCCGAGGAGGGGCGCACCCGCGCCGAGACCCTCGCGACGCTCTGGCAGGGTCTCGCGGCGGCGGCCGTGGTCTCCGACCCGCTGCGACTCCCCGGAACCGGACTCGTCGCGTTCGGGGCCTTCACCTTCGACGAGGACTCGCGCGCCGACAGCGTGCTCGTCATCCCGTCGCGGATCCTCGGCCGCCATGGCGACCGCTTCTGGGAGACCCGCATCCGCCGGTCCGACGACGAGCGTGCGCCGGGTGCCGTCGAGCCCGCGGAGTACGGACCGCACTGGGCGGGGACCGTGGGCCCCGGAGCGCAGAGCCCCCAGGGCTACCAGGACGCCGTGCGGGGCGCGCTGGACCGCATCGCGGACGGCGAGCTCAGCAAGGTCGTCCTCGCCCGCGACCTCCAGGGCACCATCCCCGCGGGCTCCGACCTGCGGCGGCTCGTCCGCGCGCTCGCCACCGGGTACCCGGACACCTGGGTCTTCGCCGTGGACGGACTCATCGGCGCGAGCCCGGAGACCCTCGTCACGGTGCAGGACCGGACGGTGACCGCGCGCGTGCTCGCCGGGACGATCGGACGCGGGGCCGACGCCGACGCCGACACCGCCGCGTCCGCGCACCTCGCCTCCAGCACCAAGGACCTCGACGAGCACCAGTACGCCGTGCAGAGCGTGCTCGCATCCCTCCGCCCGTACACCAGGGCCCTCGCGGCGAGCGAGCAGCCCTTCCTCCTCAAGCTGCCCAACCTCTTCCACCTCGCGACCGATGTGGAGGGCGAGCTGGAGGACGGTCGTTCCGCCCTCGACCTCGTGCGCGCACTCCATCCGACCGCAGCCGTCGCCGGCACCCCGACACCGACGGCCATCGCCGCCATCCGGGAGCTCGAACCGTTCGACCGCGGGCGCTACGCCGGACCGGTCGGCTGGGTCGACGCGGACGGCAACGGCGAGTGGGCCATCGCCCTGCGGTGCGCGCAGTTCACGACGACGGACGACGCGATCGCGGTCACGGCCTACGCCGGGGCCGGGATCGTCGCCGGATCGGATCCGGAGAGCGAGCTCCTCGAGACACGCGTGAAGTTCCGCCCGCTCGTGGACGCGCTGGCTTGAGCCCGGCGCGGTCAGCTCGCGGCGAGGCGCTTCTTCTCGGCCTCGACGTCGAAGTCGGCCACCGGCCACTGCGGGTCGATGTCCTCGAGGGCGGCGAGCAGCAGCTCCTGCACGGCCAGCCGCGCGTACCACTTCGCGTTCGCCGGCACGACGTACCAGGGCGCAGCCTCGGTGGACGTGCGATCGAAGACGGTCTGGTACGCCTCCATGTACTGCGGCCACAGCATCCGCTCGTCGACGTCGCCTGGGTTGTACTTCCAGTGCTTGTCCGGGCGCTCCAGGCGCTCCATCAGCCGCGCCTTCTGCTCCTCCGGGGAGATGTGCAGCATGACCTTGACGATGCGGACGCCGGAGGCCGCGACGCGCTCCTCGAACGCGTTGATCGCGTCGTAGCGCCGCTCGATCTCGGCGGCGTCGGCGAGCTGCCGTACCCGTCCGATGAGCACGTCCTCGTAGTGCGAGCGGTCGAACACCCCGATGAACCCGGGCTCCGGCAGTCTCTTCTCGACGCGCCACAGGAAGTCGTGCTGCCGCTCCTCCGCCGTCGGCGCCTTGAACGCGGCGAGCGCGACGCCCTGCGGATCGACGCCCCCGACTACGTGCCGGACGATGCCGCCCTTGCCTGCGGAGTCCATCGCCTGCAGGACGAGCAGCACCGCGTCCTGCGCCGTGCCCACCCGGCTCTCGGCGAACAGCCGTTCCTGCAGGTCGTTCAGGCGCTCGAGACCCGCGTCGAGGTCGGCCGTGCCGCGGGACTTGCCGTGGTCATAGCCGGGCTTGCTGTCGGGGTCGACGTCGGCGAGGCGGAAGCCGGGCCGCACCCGCAGGTTCTGCGTCCAGGTGTGCGCGTTCATACGCACATGATGCCAGTCACCGCGGCAGCGGCACCTCGATGATCTGGCGACCGCCGCGCGGCGTCGTCAGCGCCTGGTCGAGAGCGGTGCGCGTGGTGACCCGCTGATACTCCCAGCCGTAGGCGAGCGCGAGGTGCTCCAGGCGCACCCCGTGCGGGGTGTAGAACACGCGATCGAGATGTGCGGCCGGCGCGGTGCCCGCCACCTCCAGGCCGTCGAAGATCGTCCCACCGCCGTCGTTGCCGACGATGACCTGGAGGCGCGGCTCCGTCTCGTCGCTCGGGGACAGCAGCGCACCGACGTCGTGGAGGAACGCGAGGTCGCCGAGCAGCACGCGGGTCACGCCGGGGGCCCCGGCGGCCTGACTGGCGACGGCGATACCCGTGGCGGTGGCGATCGTGCCGTCGATCCCGGCGAGTCCGCGGTTGGCGTGCACGGGGACCTTCTTGCCGCCGAGCACCTCGTCGGCGACGCGGACGAGGCGCGACGATCCGAAGACCAGACGGTCATGCGGCCAGGTGGCCCGCCACACCGCATCCACGAGGCGCTCCCGGTCGAGCGGGCGTCGCACCGCGTCGAGTTCCGCGCGCACGGCGTCACGACGGGCGGCGAAGTCGGTGGAGGAGAGCCCCTCGGTGTCCGGGGCGTTCTCGCTGAGATCAACGGCCTCATCGGCGGCGGCCCGCATCCACGCGCCGAGCCACTCCCGGTCGGTCTCCCCCTGGGCGACCGTGACGGCCGCGACGGCGCGCGTGCGGTGATTCAGATTCAGCTCCTCGCCGCCCTTGCGGACCGCGATCACGTCCACGTCCGCGCGGGAGAGCAGCCGTGCGGCCTCGCGGCTGAGCGTCGGGTGTCCGAGCACGACCACCCGTTCGACGCGTCCGCCGAGGTCGTCCCGGGACAGCAGCCGACGATACCCGTGCACCACCTGGCGTCCGAAGCGCGCGCCGCTGACGATCTCCGCGATGAGCGGCCACCCACCGGCATGGGCGATCTCCTCCGCCGCGGCACCCGCATCGGCGCCCGCGAGGACCACGGTGCGCGGCCCGCGCTCCAGCGCGAACGCCTCCGGCTCCGGCAGGCGCGGCGCCTCCCCCGGCGTCAGCGTCCGTGTCGGCATCGCACCCGACAGCGGCTCGCGGGACGGAAGGTTCAGGTGCACCGGACCGGCGACGCCGGGAAGCCCGGACTCGGGCTCCGCCGCTCCGAGCGCGAGGCCGACCACGCGCGCGGCGAGGCCGTCCCACGTGCCGTCTCCGGGGACGGGCGCGTCGAGCTGCGCACGGACCCAGGGGTGGAACAGCCCCTCCTGGACGGTCGCCTGATTCGCACCGACCCCCCGCAGCTCGGGAGGCCGATCCGCGGTGAGCAGCAGCAGCGGCACCCCGGAGTGGAAGGCCTCCATCGTGGCCGGGAGGAGGTTCGCGACAGCCGTGCCGCTGGTGCATACGAGCGCGACGGGGACCCGGGTCTCCCGTGCGATGCCGAGGGCGGTGAATCCGGCGACCCGCTCGTCGATCCGCACGTGCACGCGCAGCGCGTCCTCGTCGGCGAAGGCCGCCGCGGCGAGCGCGAGAGCCTGCGACCGCGAGCCGGGAGACACCACGACATCACGGACGCCGTGGGACACGAGGTCGGCGAACAGGGAGGCCGCGGCCTCCATCGCCGGCGACGACGTCACGGGCGCGGATCCGCGGCGGGCGGCTCGTCGGTCTCCTCGTCGAGCCGCGCGAGCTCCTCCTCGAGACGACGGATGCGGGCGTCCTGCTCCGCCTTGCTGATGCTGCGGAGGAACGCGGGGTCGTCGTCGGGAGCGACGGTGCGCGGCACGCCCTGGTCGTTGGCCCGGCGACGGCCGATGACGAACCAGAGGATCCCGCCGATGACGGGGATGAGGACGACGATGGCGACCCAGGCGGCCTTGGGCACGCCCCGGTGCCGCGTCGCCGGCTGCACGGCACAGTCGACGATGCTGTACACCCAGAACACGGCGGCGAGGAAGCCGCCGACGATCAGTAGTCTCGCCACCCCTCCAGTGTAGGCATGTCGGGGTCGGACGGGCCCGGGGCGGGCAAAGCGTCCGTTGCTAGACTGCGCGGGACATGCCGCCCCTCGCCCCCGTTCCGACGCCGCGAGCGCGCGCCGAGCGGGTCCTGCAGAGCCGGATCGTCATCGCCGTCGGCCTCGCGCTCCTGCTCGTCGTCGGCGCGTGGTCGGCCTCGCACGGGACGGCGGATGCGCACGCGACCCTGTGCCTCGCCCCGGGCGTCTCGCAGCCGGTCGACACCTCGGCTGCGGGACCGGTCACCGAGGTCGCACCGGCGGATCCGGCCGCCGCGGCGGCGTGCGCGGCGGCAGCTCTCTGCTGCGTCGCCCTCGTCCTTCTCTTCCGGCACCTGCGCACCAGAAGCGGCCTGCGGTTCCGCGATCTCCTCCCCCGGGCGACCACACGGTTCCGCGCCGGCCCCCGCCCGTTCGTGCCCGCGGTCTCGCTCATCCAGCTCTCCATCTCCCGCACCTGATCCGACGCCGGCTCCAGCCGCCTCCGCGGCACCCCTCGTCGTATCACCCGTGTTTGGAGACCCCATGAAGACCCCCGTCAAGGCGACCCTGATCGCCGTCGCCGTCGCCGTCGTGCTGCTCGTCGTCGGCATCGTCTATGCCCTCAGCCAGCAGCCCGCGCAGCCCGACCCCGAGGCCGGCGAGAAGCTGCCCACCGTCCGCACCGACTCCCACGTGCTCGACGAGGGCGGCCCCGACGCCGTCACGGTCGTCGAGTTCCTCGACTTCGAGTGCGAGGCCTGCGGCGCCTTCTACCCGATCGTGGAGGAGCTGCGCGCCACCTACGACGGCGACATCCGGTACGTCACCCGGTACTTCCCCCTGCCCGGGCACGTGAACTCGACGCAGGCCGCTCTCGCCGCCGAGGCCGCCGCGCAGCAGGGCCGTTACGAGGAGATGTTCCACAGGTTGTTCGAGACGCAGGCGCAGTGGGGCGAGCAGTCGGCGGAGACACCCGAGGTGTTCCGCGCGTTCGCCGAGGACCTCGGCCTCGACCTGGCCGCGTACGACGCCGCGGTCGCCGATCCGGCGACCCTCGCCCGTGTGCAGCAGGACAAGCGCGACGGCGAGCGGCTGGGCGTGAGCAGCACCCCGACCTTCTTCGTCGACGGCGAGAAGGTCGAACTCGTCGAGTGGAACGACCTGGAGGAGGCGATCGCGAAGGCCGTCGCCGAGTGATCCGGTGGGTGGGGTCGCCGTGCGGCGGCCCCACCTCTACGCTGAGCGCATGACCTCGGAGCGCCCCTCGTCGGCCCGCCTCCTGTTCGGGGCCCTGCGGACCACGCCGGCGACGCTGACGATGATCGGTCTCGTGCTGCTCACCGGCGTGATCTGGCAGGGGCTGTGGCGGCCGTTCGAGGACTCGGCCCTCTTCCCCGCCGTCGCCTACGGGCTGCCGAGCCTGGCCGAGGGCAAGTGGTGGACGCCGGTCACGGGGACGTTCTTCGTCAATGAACCCTGGGTCTACCTCTTCACCATCGCCGGGTTCTGGGGCATGGGCTTCCTGGAGCACCGTCGCGGCACGCGGGTCGCCGTCGCCTACTTCGCGGTCGGACAGCTCTTCGCCGTCTTCGCCACCGCCCTGTTCCTGCTGCTCGTGTCGCAGCTGCCGTGGGCGTGGGCGCAGACCCAGGCGCAGGCCCTCGACGTCGGGGCGTCCGGCGGGACCATGGCCTGCATCGCCGCCGCCGTCGGCCTGTTCCGTCCGCCGTGGCGGGTGCGCGCGTGGCTGGTGCTCCTCGGATTCGTCTTCGTCGCGATGATGTTCTGGGGAAAGCTCGCCGACCTCGAGCATCTGTTCGCGGTGCTGCTCATCCTCTTCGTCGACCGGAGCCTGCGCGTGCGGCGCACGACCGTCCGGGAGCAGCGGCTGATCGCCGTGATGGCCGTGCTCACGCTCGTGGCCATCGAGATCATCACGGTCCTCGTGCCGACCGATGGCCCGTTCGGCCCCACGGACCCGGCCTCCGGCGGGTTCATCGACACGGCGATCGACGTCGCTGTGATCCTCTTCATCGCGAACGGCCTGCGGCGCGGTCGCCGCTGGGCGTGGGTCGTCGCCATCATCCTCGGACCTCTCAACGTGCTGGCCGCCACCCTCGTCCTGGTCCTCATCATCCTCACGAGCGAGGCGCAGCTCGAGACGGTGATCGACGCGGAGACCGAGCTCACGCTCGCCACGGGCGTGCTCTGGGCACTGGTGCTGGTCTACCTCGTCGCGGTGCGGCGGGCGTTCCGCGCTCGCCGCTCGACCGGGGTCGGCCGGCAGCCCGCCCCGACGCCGGACGAGCTCCGCCGCGAACTGCGGGCGCATGGCGGCGGCACGCTCTCCTGGATGACGACGTGGGAGGGCAACGGCTATGCCCGCGTGGACGGCGGGATCGTCGCGTATCAGCGTCGCAACGGCGTCGCGCTGGCGCTCGCCGACCCGATCGGGCCGGCGGAGTCCCGTGCGACGGCAGTGCGCGACTTCATCCACACGGCCGAGGACGCCGGCCTCGTGCCGTGCTTCTTCAGCGCGGACGAGGCGACGAGGGAGGCCGTCCCGGAGACCTGGCGCAGCCTCGTGGTGGCGGACGACACGATCGTCGACCTCCCCGGCCTCACCTTCACCGGCAAGCGCTGGCAACCGGTGCGCACCTCCCTCAACCGGGCGGGGCGGGAGCAGATGACCTTCCGGCTCACCCACCTCGCCGCGGAGACCTGGGGACTGCGGCAGCAGCTCCGCGCGATCTCCGAGGCATGGGTCGGCGACAAGGACCTTCCGGAGATGCGGTTCACGCTCGGGACCCTGGAGGAGGCGGAGGACCCCGAGGTCCGCCTCGCGCTCGCTATCGCTCCGAACGGCGACGTCGACGGCTTCCTGTCCTGGCTGCCCGTGTACGGGGAGGGCGGGGTGGTGCGCGGCTGGACCCTCGACCTCATGCGACGCCGCGAGGGCGGCTTCGGACCGGTGATGGAGTACCTGATCGGCGCCTCCGCCCAGCAGTTCTCGGAGGAGGGCGCCGAGATCATGTCGCTCTCCGGCGCTCCGCTCGCACACGACTACCCGCCGGACGCGGGGGTGATCGCCGCGTTGAGCGAGCGCCTCGCCGACGCGCTCGAGCCCGTTTACGGCTTCCGCTCGCTGCACCGGTTCAAGGAGAAGTTCCACCCCCGCTACGAGACCATGTACCTGCTCTTCCGCGACGAGAGCGACCTCACCCGCATCGGCGGCGCCCTCACCCGGGCCTTCCTCCCCGATGCCACGCTGCGGCAGTTCGCCGGGGCGGGGGTGGAGCTCGTCCGCGGGGAGCGCTGACCCCCGCGGACCCTGGACGCCGCGCCGGGTCCTTCTGCTCAGACCCGCGCTTCGGCGACGCCGACGGCGTCCTGCGTCTCCGAGACGGGACGCTTCGCGGTGTTCGCGATATGCGCTCGCGCGACGACGAATGCGGCGACGACCATGATCCCGACGCCCAGCCAGTACGGCGCGGCATGGCTGACCGCGGTGTAGAGGGCGGCCGCGATCAACGGGGCGATCGTGCCCATCGCGGCGTTGAGGGACTGCGTGGCGCCTCCGAGCCAGCCCTGCTCGTCGTCGCCGACGGCGTTGGACATCGCCCCGTCCATCGCAGCCTGCGCCGCGCCCTGACCGGCGGCGAGCAGGAGCGCCCCGACGATGAAGAGCCACGGCTGGGCGAGCAGGGAAGCCACGACCGCGAGACCGGCGAGACCGACCGCCTGCGCGGTGATGGCACTGACGATCACGCCGCGCTCCCCCATCCGCGGCAGCAGGATGCCGAGCAGCACGCCCTGGATGAGGATGTCGATGATGCCCACGCCTGCCGTGAGCAGGCCGATCTGCGTCGGCCCCCACTGGATGGCGTCGAGGGCCAGCACGCTGAAGTTGTTCACGAAGAATCCGAACGGCAGCGCGAGCAGTGCGAACGCGATCATCAGCCCGCGGAGCTCGGGCCGACCGAACGCGGTACGGAACACGCCGAACGGCTGGACGTCGCGGAGAGCGATCCGGGCGATGCGGTTCTCCGGCCGCAGGCTCTCCGGCAGCAGGAAGATGCTGAGGACCGCGATCGTGAGACCGACCGCCGCGGTGAGGAACACGGGCAGGCGCAGGTCGATCGCGGCGAGCAGACCGCCGATGGCAGGGCCGATCATGGTGCCGATCCCGGTCAGCGCGCCGAGGAGCCCGAAGCGCTGCGCGCGCTTCTCGGGTGGCGTGATGTCGGCCAGGTAGGCGAACAGGGCGGGAAGGTCTCCGGCCGTCAGCCCCTGGATGACACGGGCGAGCACGAGCACCCAGATCGCCCCACCCACGCCGAACAGGGCCATCGAGAAGGCCGCGCCGAACGCCGCGACGATGATGACGGGTCGTCGTCCGAACCGGTCGGAGAGCCGCCCGAGGAGCGGTGCGGCGAGGAAGGCGCACAGCCCGTTGACCGCTTCCAGCACCCCGACCCAGAGGGCGAGGTCGTCTTCGTGCGCGACGTACTGCAGCACGACGAACGGCAGGACAGGAAGGACGACGGTCATGCCGATGACCGTGAGCATCGTCAGGACGACGAGCATGACCCAGGCGCGGCCGGCGCCGCGAACGGGGAGATGAGGTGAAGTCATACCGAAAGTGTAGCGATACCAGTTTTCGTGTCAATACAGTTTTGGTTCGGATGCGCGATAAGGTGGCCGCATGACGACGCCCCCACCCCCGGGCCGCCGCGAGCGCAAGAAGGCCGCGACCCGCAAGAACATCTCCGACGTGGCCACCCGGATGTTCCTGGAGCGCGGATTCGACAACGTGAGCATCCGCGAGGTCGCCGACGCCGCCGATGTCTCCCCCACCACCGTGTTCGCCCACTTCCCGCAGAAGGAGGCGCTCGTCTTCGACGAGGACGACGAGCAGCGCGATCGCCTCGTCTCGGCGGTGCGCGACCGGCCGACCGGCGTGACGATCAACCGGGCCATCCACGACTTCTATGCGGCCGAGGTCGGCGCCAACCTCGACGAGCACGGTGACGACGTGGCCCGCGTCTTCCTGCGCTTCCTCAACGACACGCCGGCGCTCCGCGACTACGCGTCGAAGATGTGGCTGCGCCATGAGGATGCGCTCGCCGCGGCCATCGCCGAGGAGCTCGGCATCCCGACCCCCACCCCCGAGGTCCGGGTGTACGCGCGGTTCGTCCTGCAGATGCAGATCCTCGTCACCGAGAGCGACGACCAGCAGGCGGTGCTCGACGCCGGCTCCGCTCTCCTCGAAAACGGCTGGGCCCCGATCGAGGAGCGGCTCACCGGCTCGCGGAGCGCACAGACGGGTCCGGACGTCAGTCCTCGCGGGGGCGCCGCCGCAGGCTCTTGACGTCGGTGCGGCGGTGCTTGGCCGTCAGCCGCCGCTCCTTCGACCCCCGACTCGGCTTCGTCGCCCGCCGGGCGGGCGCCGGCGGACGCACCGCCTCCGCGACGAGGGCGGCAAGCCGATCCCGCGCAGCTTCCCGATTGCGCAGCTGCGCGCGGTGCTCGGACGCGGCGATCGTCAGCACGCCGTCGACCAGCCGTCCGCCGAGCCTCTCCAGGATCCGGTCGCGCTGCGTCGGCGACAGGGCCGCGGAGTTCGCCGCATCCCAGACCAGCTCCACCCGGGAGTCCGTGGTGTTCACGCCCTGACCGCCGGGCCCCGACGATCGCGAGAACCGCCACGACAGTTCGGCCTCCGGGATCGTCAGACCCGCGGACACCCGGAGTCCGGGGCGAGGGGCGGAAGGCATGCCTCCATCATCCGGGATGAACGGACGAGCCGAGGACGGAGTGGACGCGACGGCGGGAGTCGAACCCGCAACGCCTCCGGATATGAGCCGGGGCCCGGGACCGCCCGGATCGCCGCGATGGGGATGACGTTACCCGGCCGTGATCATCCCCGCCAGAACCGTTGCCTGGGATAACACCATGAGTCGCCGGATGACGGAGACGGCTAGCGTCGCCGTCGCTCGCCGTCAACCGGTTCGACCGCGCCGCGCCGCCGCCGTACCGTCGCTCGCACCGATGACGCCCGAGCAGGAGGCCGACATGTCCGAATCTCAGCACAACGACAAGACCCCGACGCCGATGGCGGAGGCCGGAGAGCCGCAGGCGCGGCTGGAGGCCGAGGCCCGCCGCGCGATCGTGACCGGTGCCGACTCCGGGATCGGTCGTGCCACCGCCGTCGCCCTCGCCGCAGCGGGTATCGACGTCGGCATCACCTGGCACCGCGACGAGGCCGGCGCCCAGGAGACCGCGGACGAGGTGCGCAGCCACGGCGCCCGCGCGGTGGTGACACAGCTCGACGTCTCCGACATCCCCGCGTGCGGCGACGTGGTCGACGGGCTGATCGCGGAACTCGGCGGCGTCGACGTGTTCGTCAACAACGCGGGGGCCGGGCTCCAGACCCCGTTCCTCGACGTGACGCTCGAGGAGTGGAACCGGGTGCTCGACACCGACCTCACCGGAGCCTTCGTCTGCCTGCAGCGGGCGGCCCGGTCGATGGTCACCGCGGGGCGCGGTGGGCGGCTGATCTCCGTGACCAGCGTGCACGAGCACCAGCCGATGGTGGGGGCGAGCGCGTATGACACCGCCAAGCATGGCCTCGGCGGACTCATGAAGAACCTCGCACTGGAGCTCGGCCGGTATGGGATCAGCGCCGTGAGCGTCGCTCCGGGTGAGATCGCGACCCCGATGACCGGGCAGACCGACACCGACCCGCACACCGAGGACCGCCCCGGCATCCCGCTCGGACGCCCCGGCGACGCCCGCGAGGTCGCCGCCCTGATCGCGTTCCTCGCCTCGCCCGAGGCCGCCTACATCTCCGGCGCCTCCGTCGTGATCGACGGCGGGATGCTGCAGATGGGACCCCAGGCGGGCGCGGCGATCGAGAGCCACGACTGGCGCACGGTCTGAGCGCGGACCGGCCGTGACTCAGCGGCGGATCGAGTCCTGGAACGGGTTCGGTTCGAGCGTGTAGTCCGTGGTCGGGTCGGCCCAGGTGTCCTGACCGGTCCGACGGCGGCCCGAACGCAGCACCGAGAGCGCACGCGTCGCGGGCACGCCGGCGGCGAGCGCGAGGCGTCCGGTGAGGGAGCGGTCCGTGCGGCCGAGCACGCTCGCGCGACGCCAGGCTTCATGCCAGGCCCCACCCCGGGCCGGGGGCACCCGGCGATGCGGCAGGGCGCCGGCCCGCCGCAGCGCGACGAGCTCCTGTACCCGGTCCCACCAGTCCGACTCCGCCTCCGGGTGGAAGTAGTTGTCGCGGAGCCAGGACGGGTGCGGGTGGCGGAATCGGCCGGCGACGACCTCGCCGGCGCCGCCCAGCAGACCGCTTCCGATGAAGACCGTGTTGAGCAGGCTCTTGTGCACCCCGAAGCGGTCGAGCGCGATCACGGGAACCCCGTGGGCCAGCGCCTCGACCGCCGCCGTCGAGCTCACCGTGACCAGGCCGGCGGCGGACTCGAGAGCGGTCGCCATCGGCGCGTGCGAGAAGACGAGGTTCGCCGGGCGGCCATGGATGAAGAGCCGTGTGTACGGATCACGATCGCGGTGGGTCTCAGCCTCCCCCGGACGGGACCGCAGCTTCACGACCACCCGGCGCGGCGGTTCGGCCTCCGCGGCGCGCACGAGCAGGGCGGCGATCGCCGCTCGCTGCTCGGGGCGGGCAGGGACGAGGGCCTGCCCGGCGAAGACGACGTCCGTCGCCCCGGGCCGGCGGAGCGCCGATGGCGTCGCGGCGACACGACGCTCCGCGAGAGCGACTCCGCCCGTACCCGCGGAGAGGGATCCGGCCGCCCTGGATTCCCGGAGACGGCTGCCGCCCCACCGCTCGCGTCCCCGCGCGAAGGGGAGGGTCGCCAGCGCGAGCGGCATCTGCACCCCGATGCGCTCGCCGAGCTCGGCGAACGCCCGGCGCTCGCGGTGCGAGTGCACGATCAGCAGGTCGGTGTGTCGTCGATAGTCGAGCGCCCCACGCTGTGCGGGGATCGCCATGCCGGGAAGCCCGGAGACGGTCACGGGGCGATGCGGCAGCGCATCGACGATTCCGCCGAGGAGCCGGACGAACGGTCCCCGCCCGGCGAGCAGCACGACGTCAGGGCGCTCGGCCTCGAGCCATCCGACCACGCGATCGAGGTCGAGCCGAGTGACGTCAGCGGCGCCGAAGCCGGTGCCCGCCAGTGCCGCATCCTGCTGCGCGCCACTCACCGTCAGCGGCGTGCGCACCAGCAGGAGCTGCGACCGCAGACCAGGCACGGCCCCCAGCAGCGATGCCGCCCACTTCACGAACGAGTCGGCGTCCGCGATGGCGACCACACGCATCCCGGCATCGGCGGTCATGCGGGCACGCGGCGGAGCTTCGCCATCGGCGCGCGCTCGCTGTCGAACACGCGCTTGACGCCGTCGCCCACCGCGCTCTCGATGACCCGGATGTCGCGGATCAGGTGCTCCAGCCCTCCCGGCTCCAGGGATGCGGCATGGTCGGAGCCCCACATCGTCCGGTCCAGCGTGATGTGGCGCTCCACGGCGACCGCCCCCATCGCGACCGCGGCGAGCGAGATCTGCAGGCCCCGCTCGTGTCCCGAGTACCCGACGGGGATCCCGGGGTAGCGGTCTCGCAGGGTCGCGATCACCCGCAGGTTCGCCTCCTCGGGCTCGAGGGGGTAGGTCGAGGTCGCGTGCATGAGGACGACGCGGTCGGTGCCGAGCGTGTCCAGCGCACGATCGATCTGCTCCATCGTGGACATGCCCGTCGAGAGGATGACCGGCTTCCCGGTCTCCCGCAGCGCGACGAGCAGTTCCGTGTCGGTCAGGCTCGCCGACGCGACCTTGTGCGCCACGACGTGGAGGTCTTCGAGGAACGCGACGCTCGGCACATCCCACGGCGAGGCGAACCAGTCCAGGCCCTGCATCGTGGCGTGGTCGCCGATCTCGACGTACTCGTCACGGCCGAACTCCACCCGACGGCGATAGTCGAGGTACGTCATCGTTCCCCACGGCGTCTCCCGCGGCACATCGCGCATGTGCTCCGGCGTGGAGATCTCGGGCGTGCGCTTCTGGAACTTCACCGCGTCCGCGCCGGCTCGGGCCGCGACGTCGATGAGGCGCTTCGCGATGTCGACGTCGCCGTTGTGGTTGAGGCCGATCTCCGCGATGACGTAGGCGGGACGGCCGCCGCCGATCACGTGCGATCCGATGCTGACAGTCATGATTCCTCCGGTCGTCGAGCGGTTTTCACCCCGTCCTTCCTGAGTACGGGCCACGGGTGAACACCGGCCGACGGGACGGTTACCGGGGGCCGTCAGCTCGACAACACCCGCTCGACGAGCTCGCGCACAGCTCCATCGCCGCCGCGCCGCCGCAGCACGACGCGTGCCTCCGCCCGCACGAGCGGGTGCGCGTCCGCGACGGCGACCGGCCAGCCCACGATCCGCATCGCGGGGAGATCGTTGACGTCATTGCCGAGGTAGGCGACGTCGGCGAGCGCCACATCCTGCTCCCGGGCCCACTGTCGGAGCGCAGCCTCCTTGTCGTCGATCCCGTGCAGGACGGGGACACGGAGCTTGTCGGCTCGGGCTCGCACCACCGGGTTCACCTCGGTGGAGAGGATCAGCATCGGCACCCCCGCCCGCCGCAGGAGCGCGACGCCCATCCCGTCCTCCCGGCTGACCCGCACCCGCTCCCCGCCCGAGGCGTCGATGATCGCGGTGTCGTCCGTGTGCACGCCGTCGAAATCCGTGACCACGGCGCGGGCGGGGACGCGCCCGGGCCGTTCGTGCAGAACGGCGAGGGCCCGAGCGGCCTGGAGCTGTGCGTCGTCGTCGATCTCGATCGCGGTCTCCTCAGGCACGGGGGCGATCCCGATACGACCGAAGAAACGGTGTCGATGGGCGCGGAACCCGTCTGCCCGGAAGACGTAGAAGGCTCCGGTCTCCAGGTAGTGCGGCTCTCGGTCCTGGCGGCGAGGGCGGTGGCCGGCCTCGTGGTTGATCGCCTCCGCCGTGCCGTCGGTCCCCCGGTGCCAGAGGAAGCCGTAGGTCTCGACGGCGGAGAAGGCGCTGTCCGACTCTCCCCGCCGCACGTCGCCGACGGCACCGGCCAGCGCCGCGCTCGGGAGGAAGGGCGAGGTGGCCTGCAGGAAGGCGACGATCTCGAAGCGCTCGCCGTCGCGCTCCAGCTCATCGAGCGCATGCAGGATCGCCGCCTCCGAGGCCGCGGTGTCTCCGGAGAGCTCGGCCGGACGCCGGACCACCCGTGCGCCCGCCTCCTCGGCCACCGCGGCGATCTCGTCGTCGTCGGTCGAGACGACCACGAGATCGAAGCACGCCGCCGCCCGCGCGGCGTGCACGGCTCTGGCCACCAGCGGAACCCCTCCCACACGCTCGAGGTTCTTCCTCGGGATCTGCTTCGACCCGCCCCGCGCGGGGATGATCGCCACCGCCGGCCGCACGCGTTCGTCCATGTCGTGTCTCCTCATCGTCCCCGGATCTCCCGCCAGGCTCGGCCCGCACGGCGGCGGGCGCCGACAGCCGTGAGCCGCCATTCCTCGACCCGACCCACGCCTCCGCGTGGACGCAGCAGGCCGCGCGCGCCGCGCGGTGCCGAGCCCCCGGGAAGGGCGAGCGCAGCCAACCGGTCGGGGGCGAAGTAGCGGCGACGTTCCTCCTCGTCGAGGCCGTCGAGCAACTGCTCGGCCCGGACGCGGAGGTGTCCTGCGATCTCCGGCTGCATCATGTAGCCCACCGCGTCGACGAGGAGCTGCAGCCGATCCGAGTCGGCGTAGGGCGAGGGCGTCCGGGTGAGCGCATCGACGATCGTCAGCGGGATGCGGTTGCTGTTCTCCACCGGGGCGAGGGTGCGGAGCAGTTCCGTCGTCCCTGCGGCACCGATCGTCCGCCCGAACAGGGTACGGACCGTGGGCAGAGCCGTCGAGAAGGTCGCCACGACGGTGCGTGCGTCGAGGCGCTCCGCCAGGAGTTCGGCAGGAAGGCGACCGCGTTCCTCCACGAACGTGAGACCGCGACTCTCCGCATGCGCGCGCACGGCGTGGGCGAGCTGCGGCGGTGCCGCGGGATGGGGCTTGAAGACGATCCGCTCCGGGCGCTCTTCCGCCGCCCGGTCGACCAGGCGCCGTTGGAGCGCGACCTCCTCGGCCGTAGTCATCAGGCCGAGGGCCGCGACGTACTGTCCCAGTACGAGCACGGTCGCCGGCCCTGCAGCAGGGGGCCCCTCTGAGGATTCGCCCGTCTCGCGCAGAGCAGCGGCGAAGGACTCGGGAGGCACCGGGACAGGCACCGCGTGCGGAGACCCCACCAGCGGACGGACGCCGGGCACCACGTCGGCGTACACGACGCGCTCGATGCGTGCCGCAACCGCATGCGGCAGCCGGACCCGCATCGGCGCGTAGGTCATGAGGCCGTCGCCGACGATGGTCACCCGGGCCTCCGGGAACAGGGAGAGGAGCGTGCGAGCGGGTGCGACCTGGGGGCTCTGCACGAAGAGCTCGATCTCCCGCGGGTCGAGCCGCCACGCTCGCGCGAGAAGCCGACCCAGGACGGGGAGGTCGGCATCCGTCGGCTCCCACGCACTCGGATGCAGGGGACCGAGCACGTCGGCCAGCGCCTCCACCCGATGGAAACGGCCGCGGAGGGAGCGCAGCGCAGGATCCTCGGCGATGCCCACGACCGTCTCCGGGACGCGCGACGAGGTGAACGGCACGAGCACCCGCTCCGCCATCCGACCGCCGCCGTCGGTGCCCTCGTCGAGCAGCCCGGCGTCGATCGCGGCGGCCGCGGTGGCGAGTCCGTAGGCGCTGTGCAGGGCGAAGAGGCGACTCATCAGGCGTGACCTCCGCGGCGCAGGCTTCGCGCCAGCACCCGCCGACGTGGTCCGTCGAGCCGGGCGAGCACCCCGGCGACCTCCGCGGCGGGGAGGTCCTGCAACAGCAGCCGGATCCGCCGGCGCATCTCCCTCCGCACGGGCGGCGTCATGCGCCGTGAGCGCACCAGGTGATGCGCGCTGAGGGCGAGCGCGGTCCAGACGGCCTTCGGAAGGAAGCGGTCGGCCTCGCGGTCCGCCCGGACGAGGTCGAGCACCTGGGTCAGCGCCGGGGCGAAGTCGAGCTGGCGGCGGTCGTGCACCTGGGTGAGCGAGCTCTCGACGCCACGACGGTAGAGCAGCGCCGGGGCGTCCACCACGGCGAATGAGGCGGCCTCAAGGTGCAGGCGCCAGACCCACGGACGATCCTCGGCCGTGAAGAGGCCGGAGGGGAACGCGGCCAGCCCGCGGTCGAGCACGCGGCGGTGCAGCAGTCCCGCCCAGGCGAACGGGTAGTCCACCATGCTCGGCTCATCGACGGGGAGGATCGCCTCCCGGGGCGGCACGACCCGTTCCCGCCACGGATACGGAGCACGGACGAGCGCGCGTCGCATCCCGGAGACGGTCACATGATCCGTCCGGAGGAAGTCGCATCGGAGCTCTCGCAGGCGCGCGGCGAGGACCGCGAGGCGCTGCGGCTGCATCCAGTCGTCGCCGTCGACGAAGCAGAACGCCTCTCCTTCCACATGCGCGAGCCCTTGGTTGCGTGCCGAGGCGAGCCCGCGCGGTTCCGGATTGCGGAGCACCTCAGCGCGCGGGAACCGATCCGCGTAGTGCTCCAGAAGCGCGCCGGTGTCATCTCGCGAGCCGTCGTCTATCGCCACGAGCTTGAGGGCGGCCGGATCATCGAACTGCCGGGTGAGCGTCTCCAGCGTGGTGCCGATGTACGGCCCGGCGTCCTTGGCAGGCAGGATGACGGTGACGAGGGGCGTGCGCACGGAGCTCCCGGGATGGACGATGGGCTCGTCATCCTGACAGGCGACGGTGTCCGGAGGGCGACCGCGTGGTGAACGCCCGGTGTCGGCGCGAGATGCGCGCTGAGGTGTGGCCCGCACCCGAACGAGCCACACCCCCAGTGCGTTGCACTGCCGGATGCGAACACCCGGTGAACCGCCACCGTGAGGCGACGGCCACCCCGCGGCGGTACTGGCCCCCACCAGCGAACCGCGAGGCGTCGTCGAGAGCGACTCCATGAAGATCAGCACTCAACACGTAACACGATACAACCGTCTGTTCGATCGCGCGAATCGACCTAGGTCAATCCGTGAAAATTCGCACACCACCGTCGGATCGAGGACGATGGAGGCATGCGGTGGCCCTGGAACACGATCTCGCGACCGGTGCTGCGGCGGCGTCGGAGCGGCGGCGTCGAGGTGCGCTGGCTGAGCGCGCGTTCCTGGACCCAGCGGTGGTACCCCCAGGGCATCGACGTCGGAGAGCGCCGGGGACGCCGAGCGCTCGCGGTGAGCTGGTTCCGCCAGGATGCCTCGGGGCGCCACCTCGCCTCCCGGGTGACCCTCGTGGATCGCGAACGCGCCCGCCGCATCGACATCGTGCTGGCCATCACCGACGAGAACGACGTCCTTCAGCCTGCCCCGATCCACGCCGGCGGTCTCGCCTGGGTCGGCGACCGGCTGTTCGCCGCCGCGACAGGGCAGGGCATCTGGGAGTTCGACCTGGGCGCGCTTCGACGGGTGCACGGCGCCGACGCCCAGCGGGTGCGCGGAGGAGCACGCCGTCGGGACCGACGCACGGCCGTGGTGGCGGTGCGGACCCGCCGTCATCCCGTCGCCCTCCGGTGCTCCTTCGTCGGTCGGGTGTTCGACGCGGACGGGACACCGCTCCCCCGCGTGCTCATCGGCGAGTACCGGGGTCAGGAGACCGGGGTGGTCGGCGAGTTCGCGATCCCCGAAGACTCCGCCGACGGCTTCGTCGAACTCGAGCGCTTCATCCCCGGCATCCGGCATATGCAGGGAGCCGTGCGGTGGGGCGACCACTACCTCGTGTCGCAGTCCGATCACCTGCGCCCCGGAGTGCTGTGGTCGGGACCTCGCCAAGCCCTCACCCGCCACCCGGTGGCCCTGCCGGTCGGCTGCGAGGATCTGGCCCTGGACCCGGATGACGAGCTGCTGTGGACCCTGGGGGAACATCCGTGGCGGCGCGTGGTGCGGGGCATCCCGTTCGCGAGCCTCGGACTCCGGCGTCACAGCCTGAGCACGGGGGGCGAACGTAGACTGAACGGGTGAAGAAGCCCGCCCCCCTCCTCGTCTACACCGTGCTGCGCCTGCTGGCGTTCCTCGTCCCGCTGGCCATCCTGTGGTTCTTCTTCCCGATCTTCCGCGAGTTCTGGTGGCTGGCGGCGATCTTCGCGGCCCTCATCGGCGCGAGCATCTCGATGCTGTTCCTGCGCACCCCGCTCTCCGACGCCTCTGCGCGCCTGCACGAGCGCCGGCAGGGAAGGGTCTCCGGGCAGCAGGCCGACGCCGCGGCCGAGGACGAACTCGTCGACGGCGCCCCCGACGACCGCCCCTGACGCAGGTCCGCCGTACACAGCTTCGGGCCTCTGAGGCAGGTCCGATTGTTGGCGGCCTCTGAGGCAGGTCCGATTGTTGGACCGTGTCTCAAAACTCTCGGCTGACCCATAGGTTCGAGCGGCATCTCGGTCCCGGTGCACGGGTCGCCGGGCAGGACTTCGGAGCCACCGCACGACGCGCCGAGGATAGGTCCACGACGGCGGCGTGTCGGTCGCGAGCTCCGAAGCTGTGCCCGGAGAGGCGCAGGACGGGGAGCAGCTCAGCCGACGAAGGCCCAGAACAGGGCGCCCGCGTAGAGCAGCGAGGTCAGCGACGTCAGGGCGAGGGCGATGACCAGCTCCCGCGGCTGCCGGTAGGTCCAGACGATCGCGATCGCGGGAAGACCGGCCAGGAGCGCGAGCAGCGAGATCCAGGCGATCGGGAACAGCAACGCGAGGAACACGGCGATGCCGAACGGCACGAGCACGAAGAGCGTGAAGAGGACCTGCGTGGCGCGGCGGCCGATGAGGACCGTCAGCGTGCGCTTGCCGACCTCGCGGTCCTGATCGATGTCGCGGAGGTTGTTGGCCAGCAGCACCGCGCACGCGAACAGTCCGGCGGCGATCGCCCCCAGCCAGGCCTGCTGCGGGAGCATGAAGACCTGCACCCAGGTGGTGCCGAGAGTCGCGACGAGCCCGAAGAACACGAAGACGAAGACCTCACCGAGGCCGTAGTACCCGTAGGGCCGCTTCCCGCCGGTGTAGAACCACGCGGCGACGATGCAGGCCGCACCCACGGCGAGCATCCACCACTGCCCGGTCCGCACGACGATCGCGATACCGACCACCGCGGCGAGCGCGAAGAAGACCAGGCCGATGACGAGCACCGTGCGCGGCTTCACCCGCCCGGAGGCCGTGAGCCGCGCCGGGCCGACCCGATGGGCGTCGGTGCCGCGGATCCCGTCGCTGTAGTCGTTGGTGAAGTTCACGCCGATCTGCAGCAGGACCGCGACGGCGAGGCACGCGAGCGCGATCACCCAGTGGAACTCCGGCCCGGTGCTGCGCGCGGCTCCCGTACCGATGATGACGGGGGCGATCGCGAGGGGCAGCGTGCGCAGACGCGCCGCACCGATCCAGTCGCCGATCGTCACGGGACCCGCCTCGACGACCGGCCGCTTGGCCGGGTTGCCGCTGGTGCGCGGCGGGGTGCGCCGACCGGATTTCTTCTTGCGCTGGGAGGATGCTGCCACCCACGGAATCCTAGTCGTCGCGGCGAGGCGGCGAACTCAGCGGTGCGGGTTGCTGTCCTTGCCGTCGAGCCAGAGCTCGTCGGTCTTGTCGGCGTGCGCCCCGGTCGTGCCGACGTGCTTGTCGCTGATCTTCGGCCCCTTGAGGATGACGTGGACCATCGCCTGCGCGTGGCCGTGGCCGAGGCCGTACTCCTGCTTGAGCCAGTTCAGGACGACGGTGGACTTCGTGCTCTCGTCGAACCCCTGCTCGTGCGCGAGGGCGATGAACTGTCGCGGCGTGAGGCCGGTCTGGGTCTCGACCTTGTCGAGGTACGCCTGGAAGGACATGGTGGTCTCCGCTCTCAGTCCTCGTCGAGGAACGTCTGGATGATCGTGTCGGACGCGTGGATGCACAGGATCCGGAGGAGCCCGGTCCCCGCGTTGGTGAAGCCGTGTGGCGTGAAGGCGGGCGCGGTGGCGGTGTCTCCGGCTCGCGCGACGAGGACGTCGTCGCCGATCCGGATCCGCACCGTGCCCTCGAGCACGATCCAGGTCTCAGAGTAGGGGTGCCAGTGCAGCCCCGGCCCCTCTCCTGGCTGGTTCTCGACGAAGAAGTAGGAGACGGCGGCTCCGTGGTCGGCGCCGACGAATCGGCGGCTGCGCCCTGTGCCGATGCGGATCGCACCGCTCGGGACGAGCGGAGGAACGTGGATCTCGGTCATGACCCCAGTGTCGACAGCAGGCGTCGCACCTCCTAGAGTTTCGACGTGGATCGAAACTCCGCGCCGGTCGAGGGCGTCGACCACCCGGATCACCGGGTCGAGTTCCACCTGAGTGCCGGCGACATCCAGGCGGTGCGGTTCGGCATCTCCCCCGGGCACGAACTGGCGCATGCAGTGCGCGTGCTCCTCCGCCCGGCGGCGCACCCCCTGCAGTGGGGGTGGCTCCGCACCGCGCGGGAGGGGCTGCCTCGCGACCCCTTCGCGCTCCTGGCGACGGTGATCGGCGACGACGGCTACCTCCCGGACTTCCTCACCAGCACGCCGCGCGGCGACCTGACCCCCGAGGCGGAACTCACCGCCCTGCGGAAGGCGGCACTCGACCCGCTGCGGGTCGACCTCGGCAAGCGGATCCAGCGCTCGACGGGTGCACAGCGTCAGGCCCTGCGCGACCTGTCCGCCCGGCCGGCGCGCGCCCGTGCGATGATCGCCGATGCCTGGGAGGAGGTCTGGGAGGCCGCGTTGGCACCGGCCTGGCCTCAGCTGGAGCGCCTCCTCCGGGCCGACATCGCCGTTCGCGCCCGGGCGATCGCGACGACCGGCATCGCCGGGATGGCCGGAGCCCTCCATCCCCAGGTCTCGTGGGGCGCGGGCGCGGTGCGGGTCTCGCTCCGCCGCCACAGCGAGGACGTGGACTGCCGCGGCAGCGGTCTCGTGCTGGTGCCCTCCGTCCTCTCGTCCTGGGGCTGCCTGGTGCTCACCGAGCCACCGGCACAGCCGACGCTGTTCTATCCCGCCCGTGGCGTGACCGCGGGGTGGGCACGGGACACCACCGAGACCGTGGCCGCCCTGGGCGCCCTGCTCGGCCCGGCGCGCGCCGGCATCCTCCTCACCGCGGGGACGCCCCGCACGACCTCGGAGGTGGCCGCCGATGCGGGGCTCGCGCTGTCGACGGCGTCACACCATCTCACCGTGCTGCGGGACGCCGGGCTCGTGGTGAGCGAGCGGGACGGTTCCCGCATGCAGCACGTGCGCACCCCCTTGGGTGAGGCGCTCGTCGGCGCGCTGCTCTGACGCCGCCCTACTCGGCGGTCGAGACCGGGATGATGGGCCGGTGCTCGTAGTAGGTCTGCAGGACCACGGTCGTGCGGGTGCTCACGTTCGCCGCGAGCCGGACGTCGCGGACGAGCTGCTCCAGGTCGCGCGGCGTCGGCACGCGGACGAAGAGCATGTAGCTCGCGTCGCCGGCGATGGAGTGGCAGGCCTCGATCGCGTCGAGGTGCTCCAGGAGCTCGGGGGCGTTGTCGGGCTGGGCCGGATCGAGCGGCGTGATCTCGATGAAGGCGGACAACGGAGTGCCCGCCTGCTCGGGGTCGAGGATCGCGCGGTAGCCGGTGATGACGCCGCGGGTCTCGAGCCGCCGCAGCCGGGACTGCACGGCCGACACCGACAGCCCGACGGCGTCGGAGAGCTGCGACAGCGTCGCCCGCCCGTCGCGGGAGATGGTCGCCAGGATCGCACGGTCGACAGAATCATCCATGGCTGTAAGATTATCGTCAGGATTCCGTTATCACCGGAATCTTTCCGTTTTTCACTGCGATCGGAGGTTCCGATGTCCCTCGTTTCCGCCAACAGTTCCGCTGTTCAGGCCGTCGTCGGCGAACCCGAGGTCGTCGAGGATGCGTCGATCGCGGAGAACTCCGCCGCCTGGGCACAGCTCAAGCAGGCCGCGATCGCCATCCGTGAACTGCAGATCAAGGACGGCTCGATCCCTGGCGCTTCGACGAGCTCAGCGACCCAGGACCAGGCGACCGCCCTCGTCAGGCAGATCACCGCCGCGATCCGGGCACTCGCCCCCGCCTTCCCGCACGACGCGGACTACCTCGCCGCCTCCGTCGCCGACTTCGAGCGCTGGGCCTCCGAGGGCTTCGGCGTGCCCGACTTCCTCGACTCGCTCGTGGCCTTCCAGCCGCAGCAGCACCGCATCGACGGGATCCGCCACCTCGTGGTCTTCCCGATGTACACGCAGAACGGCTCCAGCGACCGCCTGGTCGAGGCGCTCATCGTCGAGACCATCTGGCCGGAGTTCATCGCCGCGCTCGAGGCCGGCGACTACGGCAACAAGCTCTTCGTCTCGCTGCGACTCGTCGACTTCACGCCCGGCTACGACACGAACTCCGCGGTGCTCTTCCCGGAGACCGTCGCCATGCGCGAGATCCCGACCTTCACGTGGGGCGCGATCTTCCAGGACCGTGAGGCCGCCCGTTACCGCCGCGTGGTCCGTGCAGCCTCGGAGATCACCAACCTCGACCTTCCCGAGCGCGCGGCGGCGATGCTGGAGGATCAGGAGGTCGCCGAGAAGACCTTCGTGATGTGGGACATCATCCACGACCGCACCCACATGCGCGGAGACCTGCCCTTCGACCCGTTCATGATCAAGCAGCGGATGCCGTTCTTCCTGTACTCGCTGGAGGAGATGCGCTGCGACATGACGGCGTTCCGCGAGTCGGTGAAGATCGAGCGGGCGCTGGATGCCCGGGTCGCCGCGGGCGAGGAGCTCACGGAGACCGAGCGGGAGATGCACGAGTACGCGCACCTCGTGCAGTACGCCGTGATCTTCGACCGCATCTTCCGCTTCGCCATCACCGGCACGCGCGTCCGCAACTACGACGCGGTGGGTGGCCAGCTCCTGTTCGCGTGGCTGCACCAGCGCGGCGTGCTGCACTGGACCGACACGGCGCTCGCGTTCGACTGGGAGAACGTGCCGGACGCCGTCGTGGCCCTCGGTGACGCGATCGACGACCTGTACTGGCACTCGATCGATCGCCCCAAGGTCGCGCACTGGCTCGCCGCGTACGAGCTGGTCCGCGGCACGCTGACCCCGCACCCCGCATCGCAGTGGGCGCGCGGGCTGTCGGACGAGATCCTCGCCGGAGCACCGAAGGGCTACACCGATGCGGTCCTGGACGACGAGTTCCCGCTGTCGATGTTCTTCGAGACGCTCGACAAGAAGATGAAGCCGGTCATCGAGTCGACGGTCGGCATCCGCGGTACGGACGACTGATCCGCATCGCTCCGTTGTGACGCTGGGGCGCACCCCCTCTGCGGCCGGAGACCCGGATCCCGGGTCCGGCCGCAGAGGCATCTCCGACCGAGAGGACACCGCATGACGACGCCGACGAGCCGGGAAGCGCAGGGCCGGGTGGTCGTGCTGGCGGGGGCGACAAGCGCGGCGGGACTCGCGGCGACGCGAGCACTGCGCGATGCCGGTGCCCGGGTGATCGCCACCGGACGCACGTCCGAGCGACTACGCGCCCTGGCCGAGGCGGGCGCCGAGACGGCGGTCGCCGACGCGACCTCCCTCGCCGACATGACGGCGCTCGCCGGGCGGCTCGAGACGGTCGATGCGGTCGTGCCCCTCGTGGGCGGCTGGCGGGGCGGCGGCGGACTCGCCGGGCAGACCGACGACGACTTCGCGGCGCTGCTGCCGGCGCTGGAGGCGGTGCGCGCGACGAGCCGCGCGTTCGATGGCCCCCTCCGCGCCTCCGCCGCCGGACGATTCGCGATCGTGTCGTCGACCTCCGTCGCACGCCCCCTCGCCGGCGGAGCGAACTACGCGGCGGTCAAGGCAGCGAGCGAGGCCTGGACCCGTGCCGTCGCCCAGGGGTACGCCAAGGCGGCGCGCGAGGCCGACGAACCGCTGCGCGCCGCTGCCGTCGTGTTCCGCGCCAAGGCGCTCGATCCCGATGCCCTCGCCGCGCGTCTCGTCGGACTCTGGGACACCGACGCCGCCGACCTCAACGACCGGGTGCTCGACCTGGGCTGAATCCCGCTCCTCGGGCGGTCACCGGGGCTCGGGCGGTATGCCGGGGACGATCGGTGGGGCGTCACGGATCGCGTGCGGGCCGTCGCCCGCTTCATCCACGGCGTCGACTGCCGGTTCGGGAGCCTCTTCCGGAGCCGAATCCGGGGCGGTCGCGTAGAGCTCGGTGAGGGTGCGATATGACCGGGTGAAGAAGGCCAGGGTCGCGGCGACCACCATGATCAGACCCGCGAAGAGGCAGATGAGTGCGATGCCGCGCGCCTCACCGTCGCCGAGGAGCCACCCCCACTGCCGCTGCCCCTGCGCACTGTCCATGTACGGGATCACGAGGAACTCGGCGATCGGGGCGATGAGGAACGCGGTGATCGGGGCCGCCGCCGCCTCCATCGCGGCCGCGGTGCCGAACACCCGTCCCTGGCGCGCGAACGGGACGACCTTCTGGATCACGGTCTGCTCCGCGGCCTCGACGGGCGGCACGAGCGCCATGTACACCCACATGCCGAGGACGTACAGCGGCCACCATTCGCGCAGCATGAAGATCGCCCCGAGGAGTCCCATCGCGATCACGATGAGCAGCATCGTGCGCACGGGCTTCCTGCCGAGGCCGAACTTGGCCACCAGTCCCCCGCCGATCAGGAATCCGGTCGACGCGAAGGCCAGGGCGAACCCCCACATCTGCGCGTCGAAGAGCGTGAGCCCGTACGGATCCATGAGCGCCATGTAGACGCCGCCGATGAGGTTGTTGAAGGTCGAGAAGACGATGAGCGCGAACAGTCCGGGCGCCTGGCGGATGGCCTGGACGCTGCCGCGGAAGTCGACGGCGCTCTTCGCCTCCGGGTCGACCTCGGGCTCGGACTCCGGGATCCGGATGAACAGCAGGTGCGCGAAGGTGAGGGCCATCGCCACGATCGCGATCCCCAGGGTCCACCCCATGCCGAGGAAGCCGATGGAGAGGCCGGAGAAGACGCTCGTGACGAGGAAGGCGAGCCCCTGCACCGTGCCGACGAGACCGTTGGCGTTGGCGCGCTTCTCCTCCGGCACCAGCAGCGTCACCGTGGTGGACAGCGCGATGTTGCGGAGCTGCTCGATCACCCCGCCGAACAGGATGACGCCGGAGAACAGCCAGAACCACGGTCCGCCGAGGTCGAGCAGGGACGCCTCGGGCTGCCACAGGTAGAGGACGCCCGCGACGAGGAACGCCGCCGCCGAGATGACGCTCGACAGGAGCATGACGCGGTGCTTGCGATGACGGTCGACGATGGTGCCGAACACCATCGCGAAGAACGCCACGAACAGCATGTAGGCACCGCCGATGATGCCCGTGGCCAGCACCGACCGGGTCTCGATGTAGACCCAGAAGGTGAGGGCGAACCACAGGAAGCTCGTCGTGACGTTGGCGATCAACGTGTTGACGAGGACGTTCGCGAAAGCGGTCTTCGCCGCGCTGCGTTCCATGGGTTCGAGGGTAGAGCGGGCCTCGGACATCCGGTAGGGGAAGGCGATTAGGCTTGTCCGGTGAGCATCCCGCACGACCCCGCCATCCGGGGCTTCGCCAGTGACAACTACTCCGGCATCCACCCCGAGGTCCTGGCGGCCCTCGCGGCCGCGAACGGGGGCCATCAGGTGGCCTACGGCGAGGATGCCTACACCGCCCGCCTGCAGGAGGTGTTCCAGGCACACTTCGGCGACACCGCCGCTGCGTACCCCGTGTTCAACGGCACCGGGGCGAACGTCACCGGCCTGCAGTCGATGCTGCCGCGCTGGGGGGCCGTGATCGCGGCCTCGACCGCGCACATCAACGTCGACGAGGGCGGAGCGCCGGAGAAGATCGGGGGCTTCAAGCTCCTCACCGTCCCCACCGACGACGGCAAGCTCACCCCCGAGCTCATCGACCGCGAGGCCTGGGGCTGGGGCGACGAGCACCGCGCGCAGCCGCTCGTGGTCTCGATCACGCAGTCGACCGAGCTCGGCACGCTGTACACGGCGGAGGAGATCCGCACGATCGCGGATCACGTCCACGCGCGCGGCATGAAGCTGCACGTCGACGGCGCGCGCCTGTCGAACGCGGCCGCCGCCCTCGATCTGCCGCTGCGGGCATTCACGACCGACGCCGGGGTGGACGTACTCACCTTCGGCGGCACGAAGAACGGCGCCATGCTCGGCGAGGCCATCGTCGTGCTGAACCCGGACGCCGCCGTGGGCCTCAACTACGCACGCAAGTTCAACATGCAGCTCTCGTCGAAGATGCGCTTCGTCTCGGCGCAGCTCATCGCACTGCTCGACGGCGACCTCTGGCTGCGCAACGCCCGGCACGCCAACGCCATGGCGGCCCGGCTCCGCGCGCGGATCGAGGACGGTCTCGCCGACGGATCGATCGTCGGGGTGGAGTTCACGCAGCCGACGCAGGCGAACGGCGTGTTCGCGACCCTGCCCGAGGGCGTCGCCGATCAGCTCCGCGACGTGTTCCGCTTCTACGACTGGGACGCCGCCCGCCGCGAGGTGCGCTGGATGTGCGGCTTCGACACCGAGGAGTCCGACGTCGACGCCTTCGTCGACGCGCTCGCCCGCCTCACCCGCCCCTGACGCGCCGAGACCCCGGGTTCGCGCCGAGACCCCGGGGCGCTCGCGGGTGTACGCCGGGGTATGGGCGGGAACCCGGGGTCTCGGCTGACGGAGGCCTACCGCTTCGACTTGCGGTAGCCCGCCTTGACGGCGGCGCTCTCGGTGGAGAAGCACGCCTCCGGCTTCGTCTTCGCGTAGTACGCCCCGCTCCGCACGTGATAGATCATCGACTGCGCGTTGCCCTTGATGGGAGCCCACGCGGGGCAGTTCCAGGTCGAGATCGGCTTGGTGCGCCCCGGATAGACGACGGCGGCCGTCCGAGCCGATGTGCGCGCGGCGGAGATGTAGCCGCTCTTCGTGCCGGTGACGCGAACCGTGATCCTCGCCTTCACCATCGCCGGGGTGACGACGAGCGTCGAGCCGGTCGCACGGGAGATGGCCCGGCCATTGAGGTACCACTGGTAGCTCAGCCGGGTGCCGCTGGTCCAGGTGTACGGCACGGCGGTGAGGCGAGAGCCAACGATCGCTGATCCGGTGATCCGAGGCGTCGGTGCGGACAGGATCCCCTTCACCGCGGCTGTCGGCTTCGAGCGCCGCGATGCGGCGGCGTACCCGGCTTTGGTCCCGGAGACGACGACGGTCACCGTCTTCACGGCGGCCGACGACGGGAGCGTGAACGAGGCTGCGGTGGCACGTGCGACAGGGGCGCCGTTGATGTACCACTGATACGTCAGCCGTGTTCCCGCCGTCCAGATTCCGGTCCGGACTTTGAGGGTCTGCCCGACGGTCGGCGTACCGGTGATCGACGGCGTCGGCGCGACGAGCGGGCGGAGCACGGCGGCCGTCGCCGCTGAGGCGACCGTCGCCGACGCGAAGGTGGCCTTCTTCCCGGTGACCTGAACGGTGATGCGCGTCCCCGCCTGCGCTGTCGTCAGCGCGAGGGAGGAGGCTGTCGCCTTGGCGATCGCCTTTCCGTTCGCGTACCACTGGTAGCTGAGCGCGGCCCCCGCGGTCCAGGCCCCCGGGAGCGCTCGAAGGGTCTGCCCCACGACAGGCGTACCGCTGATCGTGGGCACCGAGGTCTCCATGCGGTGCAACGCCTCGAGTGCGGCATCGATCCCCGGCCGCGCCTCCCCTGCAGCCAGCACAAGCGGTCGAGCCTTCTCGAATCGAGGCGCGTCCTGCCACCACTCCGAGACCGCGCCCGCGACCGAGGACACGAAGGCGACGCGATACTCGCCCGCCGGCAGCCCGCCGACCGCGAAGGTACCGGCGTCCGTCACGACGTTGGCAGCGGAGACCGCGGCACCGGCTCCGGCCACCGGGTAGACGGCGACGACGACCCGCTGCCCGGTGATGTCCACGCCCGTCGGCGCGGTGACGCGCCCGGAGACGAGGGCGGAGCGCTCGAGCACCACGTCACGCACGACCCCGTCGGGTCCCACGGACACGATCTCGCCGCTCTGCGGACCACCCTGATCGAAGACGGCGCGCCCTTCCGACACCACGCCGAGGACGACGTCGCCCTGCGGGACGCGCAGGGAGTAAGACCCGTCGGTCACGGCGGCGGCCGCGAGCGGGGAACCGACGTCCGCCCCCGGCGCATAGGCCGCGACGAAAGTCCGCCCCATACTCAGATCGGTGCCGTCCGGGAACGTGACCCGTCCGGTGACGGTGGCGGTGCCCGCCGGATCCGCCTCACCGGGATCGGCGGCAGCGACCCCCGCGGCCGCTTCCACCGCAGCGGGAAGCGCTTCAGCGACCCCGGGGAAGGCGGGGTCGGCGGCAGCCGTCGCAGTGGCGGGCGCCGCGACGAAGACGAGCCCGGAGGCGAGGAGCGCAACGGCGACCGTGACGGCCAGTGCGCGGAGGGTGCGGAGAGGAGCGGCGAACGCCATGGGCATCCTTCGGGACGGACGCGGTCGACGACCGCGAGGATCAGGGCGTTCTGAGCAGATCACCTTCGTCATGGATACAGGGTCCCTGGCTCGGAAGACAAGCCTTGACCGCGCGCCGAGACCCCGGGTTCTCGCCCAGACCCCGCACTATGCGCGCGCGGTAGCCGGGGTCTCGACTCGAACCCGGGGTCTCGGGGAGAAGTAGGAGGGAGAAGGACGAGCTTCAGCGAAGGAGGCCGAGGCTGGCGAGCGCGTGGCGGATGAGAGTGCCGCGGCCGCCCTCCATCTCGGCGGCGACGGCGTCGGAGGCGGCGGCCTCGGGCGAGAACCACGTCACCTCGAGGGCGTCCTGGCGCGGCTCGCACGTCCCGGTCACGGGCACCACGAAGGCGAGGGAGACGGCGTGCTGACGGTCGTCGTGATACGCGCTCACCCCCGGGATGGGGAAGTACTCTGCCACCGTGAACGGCAGCGGCTGCGGCGGCAGGAGCGGGAAGGCCATCGGCCCGAGGTCGTTCTCGACGTGGCGGAACAGCGCGTCGCGGATCGTCTCGCCGAAGCGCACGCGGCCCGAGACGATGGTGCGTGTGATCTCTCCGAGCGGGGTGGACCGCAGCAGCACGCCGATCTCGGTGACCTGACCGGAGCCGTCCGTGCGCACGGGGATCGCCTCGACGTAGAGCATCGGAAGGTGGCGCCGCGCCTCTTCCAGCTCGACGTCGCTCAGCCAGCCGGGGTTCGCATCCGGCACCGGCGGGTTCGCATCGCGGAACGAACCGAGGCCCTCGTCTTCGGGCTCCGGCTCCGGATCGGGTGTGCGCACCGCCATGCCTCCTTTCTACCAGCCGTCCTCGTCGATGGCAGCACCGGCGCGAGCCCTGGCAGGATGACGGTGTGACCGAGAACCTGACGATCGACGATGCGGCGACGCGCTGGTCGCGCACCGACCGCGCCGGGCTCCCGCTGCTCGTGCTGCTGCACGGGTACGGCGCCGACGAGCACGACCTCTTCGGCCTCGTCCCGTATCTCCCCGCCGACGTCGCGGTGGCCTCCGTCGCCGCACCGCTGACTCCGCCGTGGCCGGCCCCCGGTCGCTCCTGGTACCCGATCGAGGGGCTCGACGGACGCAGCTCCGCCGCCGTCACCCTCGCGGCGGAGGCGTTCCTGCGCTGGCTCGACGACGCCGCGGCGGACGCGCCGTCGGTGGCGCTGCTCGGGTTCTCCCAGGGCGCCGCGGTGTCGCTACAGGCCCTGCGGCTGGCCCCCGAACGGTTCGGCGCGGTCGTCGCGCTGAGCGGCTACGCCGCCCCGGACGCCCTTCCCGGCGATGCGCACCTCGCGGAGGTCAGCCCCCCGGTGTTCTGGGGCCGCGGTTCGCGCGACGACGTCATCCCCGCGCCGCTGATCGCCCACACGGCGCAATGGCTCCCCGCGCACACGTCCCTGTCCGGTCGCGTCTACAGCGGACTGACCCACAGCATCTCGGAGGAGGAGCTCGGCGACGTGCACCGGTTCCTCACGACCTGGGTCGAGGGGATCGGCGCGGATCAGGCGGAGGGGTCCCGGCCGTCCTGAGCGCCGTCGGCGGAGTCCGATCCGGCGTCGTCGTCGTCCTCCGACCCTTTCTCGGCGCTGCCTCCCGATCCACGGAAGGCCACGGACAGCGCGATGCCGATCGAGACGCCGAAGACCAGGCCGAGCGCCCAGTTCTGCAACGCGACGCCCATGGAGACACCGATGGCGACGCCGAGCGCGAGACCGATGCCGAGGCCGGTCCTGGCGCGCATCTCCTCGGGACTGGGGTTCCGATCGTCTGACATGCCTCCACGGTACGAGCCGTCGCGCGGCCCCGCATCCCCCGCGCGACGGAGCGGCGACACGCCCGGGAGTTGCGCGGCGCGACACGCCCGGGTATCGTCGTGGCGTCCTGTCCGCCGTGTCTGGAAGTCCTTTGATCTGAATCGTCGCCTCCGCGCCCCTCTTCTCGCGCGCTGACCCGACGATCGCCGACTCCCCGGCAGACGCCCTCCTCCGCTTCCGTGACTCCACGGTCCGAAGGGCTCGGTGTCAGTGCACCCTCGCACTCGACAGGAGACACCCCATGTCACAGCCCTCTTCCTCGCACGCCGCCGTCGTCCTCGACCGCCTCTCCCTCACCTGGCCCGACGGCACGGTCGCCCTCGACGGCGTGTCCGGAGCCTTCGGCGCCGGGCGCACGGGACTGGTCGGCCGCAACGGCGCCGGCAAGTCCACGCTGCTCCGGCTGATCGCCGGGGAACTCTCCCCCACCTCCGGAACGCTCAGCACCTCGGGCGAGGTCGCCTTCCTCCCCCAGCAGCTCACGCTCGACGTGGACCGCCGGGTATCCGACCTCCTCGGGGTGACGGCCGCCCTCGATGCCGTGCGGGCCATCACCGCCGGTGACGTCGACCCCGCGCACTTCGACGCGGTCGGCGACGACTGGGACATCGAGGCGCGGGCGGAGGCCTCCCTCGCGGAGGCCGGGCTCGCCCCCGCGTTCCTCGACCGCACGGTCGGCGAGCTGTCCGGAGGGGAGGCCGTGCTCGTCGCGATCGCCGGCATCCGGCTGCGGCGGGCTCCCCTCACCCTCCTCGACGAGCCGACGAACAATCTCGACCGTGACGCCAGGGCGGCCCTCGCCGCGATGGTGCAGTCGTGGAAGGGCACGCTCATCGTCGTGAGCCATGACCTCGCTCTGCTCGAGCTCATGGACGACACCGCCGAGCTGTACGGACGGAACCTCTCCGTGTTCGGCGGCCCCTACTCCGAGTGGCGCGCCTGGCTGGACGCGGAGCAGGACGCGGCGAAGCAGGCCGAGGTCGCCGCCGCCCAGGTGCTCCGCAAGGAGAAGCGCCAGCGGATCGAGGCCGAGGTCAAGCTCGCTCACCGGGCCCGGACCGCCAAGAAGGCCGAGGTCGAGAAGCGCGTCCCGAAGATCGTCGCGCACGGTCGCAAGATGGCCGCCGAGGTGTCCGCGGGGAGGCTGCGCACCGAGGTCGGCGCGAAGGAGGACGCGGCGCGCGCGGCACACGATGCCGCGGGACGGCGGGTCCGTTCCGACGCCTCGATGAAGATCGAGCTTCCGGACCCCGACGTGTCGCGGAGCCGCCGGATCGCCGAGCTCGGCGGACCGGAGCGGTCATGGGTGATCCAGGGCCCGGAGCGCGTGGCCCTCGTCGGACGCAACGGCGCCGGCAAGACGACCCTGCTGGAGCGGCTGGTCGACGGGGCCGTTCACAACTCAGGACAAGAGGCGCCGGAACGTCCGAATCCGACGCTGAAGGCGGAGATCGGGCGCGATCTCCTGAGTTGTGAACGGCCGGAGCTCCGGGCGGAGGCGCTCACTGACCGGATCGGCTACCTCCCGCAGCGCGTCGACGGTCTCGACGAGAGCCTGTCCGCCTTCGCGAACGTGGCCGTCGCGGCACCGCAGGTCCCGGAGAAGGAGCTCCGCAACCGGCTCGCGCGGTTCCTCATCCGGGGCGGGACGGCCGACCGTCCGGTGTCCGCGCTGTCCGGCGGGGAGAGGTTCCGGGTCGCTCTGGCCCGGCTGCTCCTCACGGATCCGGCTCCGCACCTCGTCGTCCTCGACGAGCCGACGAACAACCTCGATCTCGACACGGTCGACCAGCTCGTCGAGGCGCTGCGGGCCTACCGCGGGGCGGTGCTCGTGGTGAGTCACGACGACGCCTTCCTCTCCCGACTCGACCTCGACCTCACGCTCGAGATCGACGCGGACGGCGTGCTGCAGGAGGTCGTGTGACCTCGTCACCTCTCCCGCCCGCACGACCCTTGTCCGCCCGCACGACCGGAACCACGGTTCGGTCGTGCGGGCGGGACCGGGTCGTGCGGGCGGGAGAGGGGGCTGTCAAGGTCCGGGCCGGATGTCGGTGGGGTCGGGAATGATGGAGGCATGAGCGACGTGCTCGACCGCTTCACCCCGGCCACACAGGACTGGTTCCGGGGTGCCTTCACCGCACCCACGCCGGCGCAGGCGGGCGCGTGGGAGGCGATCTCCGCCGGCAAGCACGCCCTCGTCGTCGCTCCGACCGGTTCCGGCAAGACGCTGTCGGCGTTCCTCTGGGCCATCGACAGCGTGTTCCGCGAGCGCGCCGCCCTCCCGGAGGAGCCGAAGAAGGACGGGTCCCGCACGCGGATCCTCTACATCTCCCCGCTCAAGGCCCTCGGTGTGGACGTGGAGCGCAACCTGCGCTCGCCCCTCATCGGCATCGGGCAGTCCGCGCGGCGGCTCGGTCTCACCGCCCCCGGCATCACCGTGGGCGTCCGCTCGGGAGACACCACGTCGAGCGATCGCCGCAAACTAGTATCCGATCCGCCCGACATCCTCATCACGACCCCCGAGTCGCTGTACCTCATGCTCACGAGCCGGGCCGGCGACACCCTGCGCGACGTGCACACGGTCATCATCGACGAGGTGCACGCGGTCGCCGCCACCAAGCGCGGCGCGCACCTCGCGGTGAGCCTGGAGCGCCTCGACGCCCTCCGCCGCTCCCACGGCGCGGAGACCGCAGCGCAGCGCATCGGCCTCTCGGCCACCGTCCGCCCGATCGACGAGGTCGCGCGGTTCCTCGGCGGCGCCGACCCGGTCGAGATCGTCGCTCCCCCGGCATCGAAGACCTTCGAGCTCGGCGTCGTCGTGCCGATGGACGACATGACCAACCCGCCACCCCCGCCCGGGGCGCCGCCGGAGGCCCCGGGGATCGATGCGGAGTACACCGAGGTCACCGGCTCGGTGTGGCCGCACGTCGAGGAGGCGATCGTCGACCGCATCCTCCAGAACAACTCCACCATCGTCTTCGCGAACTCCCGCCGCCTCGCCGAACGGCTGACCGGACGGCTGAACGAGATCTATGCGGAGCGGATCGGGGTCGCGCTTCCGGAGCCGGCCGTGCCCGCCGCGATGATGGCGCAGGCGGGAACCACCGCGGGCGCCGATCCGGTGCTCGCCAAGGCCCACCACGGCTCGGTGTCGAAAGAACAGCGCGCGCAGGTCGAGGAGGAGCTGAAGTCGGGGGTGCTCCGGTGCGTCGTCGCCACGAGCAGCCTGGAGCTCGGCATCGACATGGGTGCCGTCGACCTCGTGATCCAGGTCGAGGCGCCGCCGTCCGCGGCCTCCGGACTCCAGCGCGTGGGTCGCGCTGGACATCAGGTCGGCGAGATCAGCCGCGCGGCCCTGTTCCCGAAGCACCGCGGCGACGTGCTGCACACCGCGATCGTGACGGAGCGGATGCTGGCGGGGAAGATCGAGGCCATCCAGGTGCCGCGGAACCCGCTCGACATCCTCGCCCAGCAGACCGTCGCGGCCAGCGCCCTCGGCGCCATCAGCGTCGAGGAGTGGTTCGAGACCGTCCGCCGGTCCGCCCCGTTCCAGTCGCTCCCCCGCTCCGCGTACGAGGCCACCCTCGACCTGCTGGCCGGCCGCTTCCCCTCCGACGAGTTCGCCGAGCTGCGGCCGCGCCTCGTCTGGGATCGCGATGCCGGCACGCTCACCGGCCGCCCGGGGGCACAGCGGATCGCGGTCACGAGCGGCGGCACCATCCCCGACCGCGGCCTCTTCGGCGTCTTCGTGGCGGGCGAGTCCACGGGTGCCCGCGTGGGCGAGCTCGACGAGGAGATGGTCTACGAGTCCCGCGTCGGCGACGTGTTCACCCTGGGCACCACGAGCTGGCGCATCGCCGAGATCACCCACGACCGCGTCAACGTCATCCCCGCCTACGGCCAGCCGGGCAAGGTGCCGTTCTGGCACGGCGACGGCATCGGCCGCCCGTTCGAGCTGGGCGAGGCGCTCGGGACGTTCTCCCGCGAGGTGTCCGCCGCGAAGCCGGAGAAGGCGGAGCAGCGTCTCATCGCAGCCGGGCTCGACGAGCAGGCGCGGGCCAATCTCCTCGCGCATCTCTCCGAGCAGCGGGAGGCCACGGGCACCCTGCCGACGGACCGCACGCTCACCGTGGAGCGCGGACACGACGAGGTCGGCGACTGGCGGGTCATCCTGCATTCCCCGTACGGCATGAAGGTGCATGCGCCCTGGGCGCTCGCGATCAATGCGCGCGTGCGGGAGCGTCTCGGCGTCGAGGGCTCCGCGGTGGCGAGCGACGACGGCATCATCGTGCGCATCCCCGACGCCGAGTCGGAGCCGCCCGGTGCGGAGCTCTTCGTGTTCGATCCGGACGAGCTGGAGCAGCTCGTCACGCAGGAGGTCGGCGGCTCGGCGCTGTTCGCCTCGCGGTTCCGCGAGTGCGCCGCGCGGGCGCTGCTCATGCCCCGCACGAACCCCAACCGCCGCACGCCGCTCTGGCAGCAGCGCCAGCGCTCGGCCCAGCTCCTCGAGGTCGCCCGCCGGCATCCCACCTTCCCCGTGATCCTGGAGACCCTGCGCGAGGTGCTTCAGGACGTCTACGACCTGCCGTCGCTCCGGAAGCTCGCGACCAGCATCGCCGACCGCCGCATCCGCCTCGTCGAGACCCAGCCGGGGCAGCCGTCGCCGTTCGCGCGCGACCTCCTCTTCGGCTACGTCGGCGCGTTCATGTACGAGGGCGACTCGCCGCTGGCCGAGCGCCGAGCGGCCGCCCTGTCCGTCGATCCCGCACTGCTGGGCGAGCTGCTGGGCACGGTCGAGCTGCGCGAGCTCCTCGACCCCGACGTCATCGCGCAGTTCGAGCGCGAGGCCCAGCGCCTCGACCCGGAGCGTCGGGCGCGCGGCGTGGAGGGCGTCGCCGACCTGCTCCGGCTGCTCGGCCCGCTCGACGCCGACGAGGTGGCGGCACGCCTCGATCCGGAGTCCACCGGCGGAGCGACCGCGGCGACGCTGCTCGACGACCTCGTGACCGCGCGGCGGGCCATCCCCGTCACTATCGCCGGGGTGGCCAGGGTCGCCGCGATCGAGGACGCCGGACGCCTGCGCGACGCTCTCGGCGCAGCCCTGCCGACCGGCATCCCCGTGGCCTTCCTCGAGCCGCTGGCGGATCCCCTCGGCGACCTCGTGGCCCGTCACGCCCGCACCCACGGCCCCTTCACCACCGCGTCCGTCGCTGAGCGCTTCGGTCTCGGCACCGCGGTCGCCCGGCACACCCTGCAACGCCTGGAGACGAACGGCCGCCTCACGAGCGGGTACTTCCTCCCCACCGCGGCCGGCAGCGGCGACGACATCGAGTGGTGCGACACCGAGGTGCTGCGGCGGCTGCGCATGCGGTCGCTCGCGGCGATCCGCGGGTCCGTCGAGCCGGTCTCCCCGGAGGCCTACGCCCGGTTCCTGCCGGACTGGCAGCATCTCGGTCGACCCCTGGAGGGCATCGACGGCGTGCTCACCGTGATCGAGCAGTTCGCCGGCGTCCCCATCCCCGCCAGCGCCTGGGAGTCGCTCGTCCTGCCGTCGCGGGTGCGCGACTACACCCCGGCGATGCTCGACGAACTCACGGCCGCGGGCGAGGTGATCTGGTCGGGACACGGCACGCTCCCCGGCCGCGACGGGTGGGTCTCGCTGCACCCGGCCGATCTCGCCCCGTTCACCCTGCCCGATCCGGACGCGGAGATCGCCGCGGAGTCGCTGGAGGCGCGCCTCCTCGCGGCCCTCGCGGCGGGCGGCGCCTACTTCGCCGCGCAGCTCAAGGAGATGACCGGCGCCGAGAACGAGCAGTCGGTGCTGGAGGCCCTGTGGTCGCTGACCTGGTCCGGGCACGTGACCAACGACACCTTCGCGCCGATCCGCTCGCTGCTGACCGGGGGCTCCCAGGCCCACAAGGTCAAGCGTCGCGCTCCGCGTGCGCGCACCTATCGCGGCATGTCGCTCACGCGCACGGCTCCGCGCCCGACCTCCATCGGCGGTCGCTGGTCGCTGCTCCCCGAGGTCGAGACCGATCCGGCGAGGCGCGCGACCGTCACCGCCGGACTGCTCCTCGACCGCTACGGGGTGGTCACCCGCGGGGCCGTGCAGTCCGAGGGCGTCCCCGGAGGTTTCGCGCAGGCGTACCGCGTGCTGGCCGGATTCGAGGAGGCGGGGCACTGCCGTCGCGGCTACGTGATCGAGAAGCTCGGCGCCGCGCAGTTCGCCGCCTCCGCCACGGTCGACCGTCTCCGCACGTACGCCGGCCTCGCCGATCCGCCGCCGCGGAAGGCCGTCACCCTGGCGGCCACCGACCCCGCGAACCCCTACGGTGCGGCGCTCGGGTGGCCGAAGCTGGAGGGCGTCTCGCATCGCCCGGGGCGCAAGGCCGGCGGGCTCGTGGTGCTCGTCGACGGCGCCCTCGTCCTGTCGCTCGAGCGCGGCGGACGGACCGTGCTGTGCTTCACGGACGACGAGGAGGTGCTGCAGGCCGCCGCCGCCGACCTCGCGACGACGGCCAGGGACCGCCGCCTCGACACCCTCACGGTCGAGAAGGTGAACGGAGAGGGCGTGTACGGCACGATCCTCGGGCGGGCCCTGCAGGAGGCGGGCTTCGTCCAGACGCCGCGCGGCTTCACCCTTCGCAAGGCCGTCTGACTCGGCCTCACGAGTGGTACCATATTCCGTACCAGAAGGGGAACGACATGGCCATCACGACGAGTGAAGCGCGGCGCGATCTGTTCGGCCTGATCGAGCGCGTGAACCTCGATCACAGCGAAGTGGAGATCACCTCGCGCCGAGGAAGTGCCGTCCTCATGTCCAAGGCGGAGTACGACTCCCTGGTGGAGACGAGCTACCTGCTGCGCTCGCCCGCGAACGCTCAGCGACTCCTCAGCGCCCTGGCCGCTGCCCGCGACGGCGACGTCTCGGAGCACGACCTCGACGAGGCATGACGGCCCGGCACCTCGTCTGGACACCCGAAGGGTGGGAGGACTACGTGTACTGGCAGACGGAGGACCGTCGTGCTCTCAAGCGAATCAACCTCCTGATCGCCGACACCCTCCGCGACGACCCCTTCCAGGGGATCGGCAAGCCCGAGCCCCTCAAGCACGCGCTCGCCGGCGCCTGGTCTCGGCGCATCGATGAGGCTCATCGCCTCGTCTACACGGCGACCGATCGCCACGTGACCATCCTGCAGGCCCGCTATCACTACTGACCCCCCTACCCTGGAGCCATGATCCGAGAGTTCGCCGCCGGCGTCCGCACCCTGTTCCGCGGCTTCGGCGTGTGGCGCACCCGTCCGGGCCTGATGGCGCTCGGGCTCGTCCCCGCGGTCATCGCGCTCGTGCTCCTCGCGGCCGTCCTCGTGCCGCTGATCCTGTCGATGCCGTCGCTGTCCGCGTGGCTCACCCCCTTCGCCGACGGCTGGGTCGAGCCCTGGCGCGGGTTCCTGCGGACCGCGGTCAGCCTCGTGGTGGTCGCCGCCGCGCTCGCGCTGGCCAGTTCGGTGTTCAGCGCCCTCACCCTCACGATCGGCGACCCGTTCTATCAGCGCATCTGGCATGCCGTGGAGAAGGACCTGGGCGACCCGCCTCCCGCCGACGGCGGCAGTTTCTGGACCACCGTCGGTGAAGGTCTCCGACTGGTCGTGCTCGGCCTCCTGATCGCCGTCCTCGTTCTCCTCATCGGCCTCGTACCCGGTGTCGGCGGCGTCCTCGGCGCGGTGTCCGGCGTGGTCCTCACGGGCCGCCTGCTCGCGCGGGAGCTGACCGGTCGCGCCTTCGATGCGCGCGATCTCAGCCCCGCCGCCCGCGCCGCGCTGTTCTCGGGCAGTCGCGCCCGCGTGCTCGGCTTCGGCGTCGCCACCCAGCTCTGCTTCCTCATCCCGGGCGGCGCCGTCGCCATGATGCCGGCCGCGGTCGCGGGAAGCACGATGCTGGCGCGCGACATGCAGGCCCGCACCCCGCTCGCCGTCGCCACCCCTGCACCGGCCCCGGGACGGCACGACCGCACTCCGGGGATCGCCTGATGCCCGAGGGAGATACCGTCTTCCGCACGGCCCGCCGCCTGGACGAGGCCCTCGCGGGCGGGGAGGTAACGCGCTTCGACCTCCGCGTGCCGCGCTTCGCGACCCTCGATCTGACCGGACAGCGGGTGCACGGCGCCATCCCCCGCGGCAAGCACCTCTTGCTGCGGATCGGCGAGAGCACGCTGCATTCGCATCTGCGCATGGACGGCGCCTGGTTCGTGTACCGGCCCGGCGAGAAGTGGCGGCATCCCGCGTTCAAGGTGCGGGCGATCGTCGGCACGGCGGAGCGCGAGGCGGTGGGCGTGGACATCGCCGAAGTCGAAGTCGTCCCCACCCGCGATGAAGACGACCTCGTCGGCTACCTCGGCCCCGATCCGCTCGCCGCCGACTGGGACGCGATCGAGGCCGCGCGCCGGCTCGGCGCCGACACCCGGGCCATCCACGTCGCCCTGCTCGATCAGCGCAACGTCGCGGGGTTCGGCAACGAGTACGCGGCAGAACTCCTGTTCCTCCGCGGAATCCTGCCGACCACCCCGACCCCGGAGGTCGACGTCGCCGCCCTCCTCGACCTGGGTGTGCGGACCATCCGCGCGAACCGCGACCGCCGCAACCGCACCTTCACCGGCATCGATCGTCCGGGCCAGGCCACGTGGGTCTACGGACGCGCCGGACGCCCTTGCCGGCGCTGCGGAACGCTCATCCGTCGCGGGGAGCTGGGGGCCGATCCGACCCGAGAGCGGATCACGTTCTGGTGCCCCCGGTGCCAGCGCTGAGCCGTATCCATCCGCGGGAATGAATCTCCCCCTCCCGTGGTTGTTGATATATCCGGAGAACTCCGGAGCACGGGAGGAATCGTGGGCAAGAACTACGTCGACATCGAGAACGACCACGGAGCGACGCTGCGGTACCGCAAGCACGCCAACGGTCGCGGTCTCGTCGCGCATGGCGCCAAGGTGCATCCGAAGGCGCACATCGAGGCGGGAGCCTACATCGAACCGGGAGCACGCGTCGGAGCGGGGGCTATCGTCGCCCGCGGTGCGTGGGTGGACGAGGACGCCGTGATCGGCGAGGGCGCGTACATCGACGCCCACGCGCACGTCGGCCAGGGCGCGGCGGTCGGCGATCACGCGCACGTGGGAGTCCGCACCGACATCGGCGCCGGCGCCCGCATCGTGCGAGGCGCCCGCATCGGCGACGACGAGACGGTCGCGGCGGGGCTCACCGTCGCCACCGATCAGAAAGGTCTCTGGCTGGCGGCCTGACCGCTCTCAGAGCAGGCGCCGCTCCGACGCCCAGGCGGTGAGCTCGTGGCGGGAGGAGAGCTGCAGCTTGCGCAGCACCGACGACACGTGCGTCTCGACGGTCTTGATCGAGATGAACAGCGCGGCGGCGACTTCCTTGTAGGCGTAGCCGCGGGCGATCAGTCGCATCACCTCCTGCTCGCGCGAGGAGAGGCGGTCGAGCTCGTCCGTCGCGGTGGCGGTCTCGCCGGCGACGGCGCCGAACGCGTCGAGCACGAATCCCGCGAGCCGCGGCGAGAACACCGCGTCCCCCTCGGCGACGGCGCGCACAGCCTCGCTCACCTCGCGGCCCGATGACCCCTTCGTGATGTAGCCGCGCGCCCCGGCCCGGATGACCCGGACGACGTCGGCCGCCGCATCGGAGACGCTCAGCGCGAGGAACCGCGTCGTGGTCGGCCGCGTCCCTCGGATCACGGCTTCCCCACCCGTCGCGTCGTCGCCCTCACCGCCGGGGAGGTGCACATCGAGGAGCACCACGTCCGGGTCCGTCTCCACGATCACGGCGATCGCCGAGGGCACGTCCGCCGCCTCGCCCACGACCTGCACGCTCGCATCGAGATCGGCCCGCAGGCCCGAGCGGAAGATGGAGTGGTCGTCGACGATCACGACGCGAAGCGGGTCAGCCACGGGGCTCCTGTCGGATCGGTCCCCGCTCCGGGGACGAGATGGTGGGCAGGCGCAGATGCACCTCGGTACCGGCGTCGTCACTGCGCACCGACCCCGTGCCGCCCGCGCGACGCAACCGCCCGATGATCGACTCCCGCACGCCGAGCCGATCGCCGGGCACCTCGTCGAGCCGGAATCCGGGACCGCGGTCGCGCACGAACACGTCGACCCCGTCGACACGACCCTCGATGTAGACGGAGATCTCGCCGCCCGCGTGCCGGGCGGCGTTCAGCATCGCCTCCCGGGCCGCAGCTGCCAGTTCCCCGCTCGCCCGCTCCGCCGACAGCCCGGCGGAGACCACCTCGATCCGGACCGGGTGGTCGATCTCGAGCGCTCCGGCGTAGTCGCGCAGGTCGGTCGGCAGGTCGCTGTCCGCCGGAGCATCGCCGTCGTACAGCCAGGCACGCAGCTCCCGCTCCTGCGCGCGGGCCAGTCGTGCCGCCTCGCTCGATGCCCCGGCCCGGTTCTGGATGAGGGCGAGCGTCTGCAGCACCGAGTCGTGCAGGTGGGCGGCCATGACGCTGCGCTGCTCCTCCCGGATGCGGCGCACCCGCTCCCCCGCCAGTTCCCGCCAGCGCGGGATGAGGGCCGAGGCCACCACCGTCACCAGCCCGGCCAGCGGGAGCAGAACGAGCACGACACCCGAGCGCGCGATCGGCCACGAGAGGAGCAGGAGGACCACGAGGCCGAGGACGAGCACCGCGAGGATGCGGACGGTGGTGGTGTGCCGAGGGCCGCGGGCCGTGTCGGTGCGATCGATGAGCGTCGCCCACAGCCCGGAGGCGGTCGCGCACAGCGTGGTGCCGCCGACGACCACGGCCGCCGTGCCCGGAGGGATCGATCCGTTCAGCCAGTCGCTGCCCCCGCGCCACACCACGACGACGAGGGCGCCGACGGCCGCGGGGACCAGCAGGAGCCAGGCGACCGGGAGGCGACGCGTCGGCGCGGTCGTCCCGTCCGTCCACGGCATGAAGGTCCAGCACCAGGCGTACAGGAGCACGCCCGCACCGCCGCAGAGCGTCAGAGCGACGAACAGCGCCCGCACCAGCCCGACGCGCACACCGAGGTGGCGTGCGAGTCCGGCGCTCACCCCGGTCACGAGGGCGTCGCGGTCGCGGGTCAGCGCCGGTCGCACGGTCGCCGGCGCGGAGCCGGGGAGTGTGGAGACGGCGGAGGGCATACCGTCATCCAATCATCCGCCTCCCCTCTCCGGGACCTCCCCGGCGCGGAATCAGGGTGTGCTCAGGGGATCCCCCCATGGCCCCGCGGCGCTGCGGACCGCGAGGATCGACTCATGACGATTCCGACCGCTCCGCCACCGCCCGCCGACCACGAGGCATCGGCACCGGAAGCCCCCCGCCGGCCGCGCGGTGCCGACCGGTTCCTGCTGTGGGTCGCCGGCCTCGGCGTGGTGCGCACCGACGGCTGGCTCGGCGGTGTCGCGGCGGGCATCGCGATCCGCCTCCGCATCGATCCGCTGATCGTGCGCGGGGTCCTCGTCGTGGCGGCCCTCTTCGGTCTTCCGGCCCTGTTCCTGTACGCCCTCGCCTGGGCGGTGCTGCCGGACGTCGACGGCCGCGTGCATCTGCGTGATCTGCTGCAGCGCCGGTACGATCCCGTGCAACTCGGCATCCTCGCCCTCGCCGTGATCGGGCTCTTCCCGACGGCACCGCTCGCCGGGCGCCTGTTCGGCCTCGGCTACGACGGCTGGTCGGCACTGTCGACCCTCACCTGGGTGGTCGGGCTCGTGCTCGCCGCCGCCTTGCTCTTCCTCATCGTGCGTGCCGCGCGCCGCACTCCGGGCGCTTCCGCGCCGGATCCGGCGGGGGCTTCCGCCGATCCGGCGGCCCCGGCTGCGTCCGCCCCCGACGCGGGTTCGGGTCCCGCCACGGGGGCGGACGCCATTCCCTCCACGGCGACGGACGCTCCGGTCTCGGTACCGCTCGCCGACACCATCGGGCCCGACGTCCTCGCCATCCCCGCACCTCCGGCACCCCTGCCTCCGGGCACCCAGGACCCCGCCGCGCTGGAGACCTGGCGCGCCCAGCACGCCGCCTGGAAGGAGCAGGATCAGGCCTGGCGCCGGCAGCAGCAGGATGCGGAGCGCGCCGCACGCGACCAGCTCCGCCGGGAGCGTCAGGCCGAGGCGGCCGTGTTCGCCGCCGCAGCCGCGGAGCGCCGACGCGTCCGCCGCGCGTCGAATCCGCGCGCCGGCTTCCCCTTCGTCATGACCGCCCTCGGACTCGCGATCGTCGTCGGCGCCGGCGTGGGACTCGCCGTCGGTGAAGCCCTCGGCGGCGCGCTGGGGCTGTTGTCCGGCGCGCTGGTCCTGGCCCTGGCGATGATCACGGCAGGAGCCCTCCGTCGCCGCAGTGGCGCCCTGGCCTTCCTCACCGTGCTGACGCTGGCCGCGGGTCTCCTCACGGGCTTCCTGTCCACGATGCCCGGTCTCACCCTCGGGTACGCCTCGCTCACGAACAACCAGGAGGCGCACGTCCGACAGCCGTTCGGCGACCTGTACCTGCAGCTCCACCGGCACGACGGCGGCCCCCGCCCCATCGAGATCGAGAAGGGGTCGGGGCGGACCGAGATCTTCGTCGATGCCGGCGTGCAGCTGCAGCTCCGCGGCACTGTGGGCGACGGGGTGGAGGTGAGCTGGCTCCGCGTCGATCCGGAAGACCCGATGGTCATGGACACCGGCGTCATCGCCGCCACGCCGCGGGGTGACGAGAACGTCCTCGCCGCGAACATCTCCGCCGAGGAGGGCAGTCCCTCCACGATCCAGCCCGTGACCATCGACCAGGCGAGCGGCGTCATCGTCGTGACCCTGCAAGAGCCCGAGGAGGGCCAGGAATGAGCACCGAGACCATCACCGCACCCCGGGTGCGCTGGGCATCCATCATCTGGGGCACGACCTTCGCCGCGATCGCCGCGGGGGCGCTGTGGTTCCTCACGGATGCGGAGCGCCGCGCCGCGCTGGCCGACGGCGTCGGGACGATGACTCCCGCCACCCTGCTCACGATCGTGCTCCTCACGGCGGGGGCCTTGTTCCTCGTCGGCGGTGTCGCCGGACTGGTCCGGCGGACCCAGCGGAACTCCCCCGCCGAGGACTCCGAGCACGCCGAGTAGCCTGGATCCCATGGCGCACCAGGGACGACGACCCGCGAAGGGCTCCGGCAAGGGCTCCCCCGCCCACCGGGGCCGTGCCGCGGGCGGCGGCTCACGCCAGGGGAAGCCGGCCCCGCGCCGCTCACCCCGCGCCGAGAAGGTCGTGTTCGACGCGCCCACCGCCGCACCCGAGGAGCCGCGGACGTTCCGCCTCGGTGCCGTGCCCGGAGCGACGCCGGGCAAGTGGATCGACACGTGGAAGCGGCGACTGCCCCACGTGGCCCTCGAACTCGTCCCGATCGAGGTAGCCGGGCAGCGAGAGGCGCTCGACGATCTCGACGCCGCCCTCGTGCGCCTCCCGCTGGACGACGACGCCCTGCACGTCATCCCGCTGTACGACGAGGTCCCGGTCGTCGTGGCCTCGACCGATTCGCACCTGCTCGCGGCGGACGAGCTGACGACCGCCGACCTCGACGGCGAGGTGCTGCACTCCCTGTCCGACGACGTGCTCGGGCCGGTGCAGGTGCCGGGCACCATCCCCGCACGCGTCGGACCCCTGCCGACCGCCGACGCGATCGCCACGGCGGCGACGGGTGTCGGCATCGTCCTCGTGCCGATGTCGCTGGCCCGACTGCACCACCGGAAGGACGCCGACTACCGCGTCCTCGCCGACGGCCCGGTCTCGACCGTGGCCCTCGCCTGGCCGCGCGACCGGACCACGCCCGACGTCGAGACGTTCGTCGGCATCGTCCGAGGACGCACCGCGAACTCGTCCCGCTGAGCCGTCAGGACCGGACCCTCCCCCTCGTTAGAATCGCCTGATGGCCTCGCTTCTCTACGTCTGCGTGCGACCCGAGACCGGGGCGGCGGATGCCGAGCACGCCTCGTTCCGGCGGGCACTCGGAGTCGACGTGGTCGATCGTCTCGATCTGCTGCACGAGCCGCTGACCGAAGCCCACCTCGACCGCTACCGCGGCGTCGTCATCGGCGGTTCGCCGTTCAATGTCACCGACGCCGAGAAGACTGCGGTGCAGCGACGCGTGGAGGCCGACCTGGAGACGCTCGCCCGCGCGGCGCGGGAGCAGCGGATCGCCGCCTTCTTCACCTGCTTCAGCATCGGCGTGCTCACCCGCCTCCTCGGCGGCGAGGTCGTGACGACCATGCCGGAGGCGGCGAGCGCGACGGTCATCGAGACGACACCGGAGGGCGCCGTCGATCCCGTGTTCGGCCCGTCCGGTCCGGCACTCACCGTCTTCACCGCGCACAAGGAGAGCGCCGCGACGACTCCGCCCGGGGCCGTCCTGCTCGCCACCAACCCGACCTGCCCTGTGCAGGCCTACCGGGTGGGCACCCACCTGTACGCCGCGCAGTTCCATCCCGAGCCGACGCCGCGCGACTTCGCCGATCGGATGACGTTCTATCGCACGACGGGGTACTTCGATCCGGCGCAGTTCGACGCGGTGCAGCAGGAGGTCCTCTCGGCCTCGGTCACCGAGGGCGCCGCCCTGCTCCGCCGCTTCGCCGAGCTGTTCGGCTGAGATCAGGACGGCGCGTCGCCGCGGAGCAGCGGGATGCGCTCGCGCAGGTAGGCATCCAGCGGCATGAAACCGCCCGCCTGACTCCAGCGCACCGACGGCACGCCGTCGAGGAGCGTGAGCGGACCGGAGGAGCCTCCGGCGTCGACCGCATCGACGTCGATCACGCTCCAGCCGACGTGCACGACATCCCCTTCGCGGAAGCCGCCGCGGAGGGCGAGGGCCCGGCGCTCGGCCCGTGCGCGTGCCGACTCGGCGGTGTATCCCCGACGCCCCGGGTCCGCCGCGCGGAGCACCTCCGCCGTCGCCAAGGTATGCGTGTCGGTGAGCAGGATGACGCCGAGGTGCCAGGCCTCGCCGACACGGACGATCCGCCGCCCGCGCCAGCGCGAGTCCTTCTCCTCTCCGAGCCCCTCGCGGGGTGCACCGGCGAGCTCCTGCACGGCCTGGGTCAGCAGGGCGGAGGCGGTGGTCACAGCTCCCCCAGCGTCGTCTGGTCGGCGAGGCGCGGGCCGGCGACCTGAGCGCGATCGCCACGTAGCGTCATCCCGATCAGCGGGTACAGGAGCACCGACAGCATGCCCGCCCCGACGAGCGCGGCCGCGGTCCCGGAGTCGAGCATGTCCTGGTCCACGCCGATCGCGGTGACCGCGACGATGATCGGCAGCCCGGTGGCCGCGAGCAGGCCGAGCGCGGCGCGGTCACGTCCGCTCGCACCCGCCGGGGCGGAGAGCTGGGCGGCCGACCCGCGGATCACCAGGAGCGCCAGCAGGAACACCGGCACCATGGACATCGCCGAAGGAGACGTCAGCAGCGCCTGCAGGTCGAAGGTCACCCCCGTGTAGAGGAAGAACACCGGCACGAGGAAGCCGAAAGCCAGGCCCTCGATCTTGCTCTCGACCTCTTCGGCATCCTTCTCCGGGGCCCTGGCCATGATGATGCGCCAGATCGCACCGGCGACGAACGCTCCCAGGAGCATGTCGAGGTCGAGCATGACGCTGAGGCCGACGAGGGCCGCGATGAGGAGGATCACGAAGCGCACCCCGAACTGGTCGGAGGTGTGGAGGGTCGCGCGCACGATGCCGTGCAGGCGCCCGTGCGGCACCCGGTGCGCGACGAGGACGGCGAGTCCCGCCAGCACGACGAAGGTCAGCAGCACCGCGGTGGCCAGGGGCGTCGTCCGAGTGCTGAGGAAGATCGAGATCGCGATCAGCGGCAGGAACTCCCCCACGGCGCCGATGGTGCTGATGGCGCGGCCGAACGGGGTGTCCAGCTCCTTCGCGTCGCGCAGGATCGGCATCAGCGTGCCGAGGGCGGTCGAGCTCAGCGCGATCCCGATGACGACCATGCCCTCGCCAGGGGCGAAGAAGAACCCGAGCCCGATGCCGAGCACGACGCTGAGCAGCCAGCCCAGCGATGCCCGGGCGAGGGGCTTGCCGGCCACCTGGCGGAAGTCGATCTCGGAGCCGGCGACGAAGAACAGCACAGCGAGCCCGAAGTCGCTGAGCTTCTCCAGCAGCGGACCGGGCTCGACCCAGCCGAGCACAGCCGGTCCGACGAGGATGCCGAGGACGAGCTCGAACACCACGATCGGCACCCGGACGAGCGGACGCACCCCGCGCGCGAGAAGCGGTGCGGCCACCGCCAGCAGGGGGATCAGCACCAGTCCGATGTCGCTCGCATCCACGGTCTCAGGGTAGCGACGCCGCGGGCGATTCGCTCCCCACCCGCGCAGCACGGCAGAATCGATGCACACCCCGAGGAGCAGCCATGACCCAGCCCGATACCGCCCGCCTGCTGATCGCCTGCGACGACCAGCCCGGCATCGTCGCCGCGGTCGCCGGCGTGCTCGCCCAGCACGGCGCGAACATCATCTCGCTCGACCAGCACTCGACCGACTCCGAGGGTGGCCGGTTCTTCCAGCGGACCGTCATCCACCTCGACGGGCTCGCCGCCGCGCGCCCCGCCCTGGAGGCCGACATCGCGACGGTCGCCGAGCGCTTCGGCATGGAGTGGTCGCTGCACGACGTCGCCCGCCGCAAGCGCGTGGCGATCTTCGTCTCGAAGTACGACCACTGCCTGATGGAGCTGCTGTGGCGCACGCAGCGGGGTCAGCTCGACATCGACATCACCATGGTCGTCTCGAACCACCCGGACCTCGCCGAGGCCGTCCGCTCCTTCGGAGTGCCTTTCGTGCACATCCCCTCGACGGACAAGCAGGCGATGGAGGAGCGTCAGCTCGACCTCCTCCGCGGCAACGTCGATCTCGTCGTGCTCGCCCGGTACATGCAGATCCTCAGCGACGACTTCATCACGCGCCTCGAAGTCCCCGTCATCAACATCCACCACTCGTTCCTGCCCGCGTTCATCGGCGCGAATCCCTACGCCAGGGCGAAGGAGCGCGGCGTGAAGCTGATCGGGGCCACGGCGCACTACGCCACGGCCGACCTCGACGAGGGGCCGATCATCGAGCAGGACGTCACGCGGGTCACGCACTCCGAGTCCGCGGCAGAGCTGCAGAGCCGGGGCGCCGACGTCGAGCGTCTGGTGCTGGCCCGGGCCGTGCAGTGGCATGCCGAGGACCGCGTGATCGTGCACGGCCGCTCGACCGTCATCCTCTAGCGCCCGGCCGCTCAGCGGTCGAGGATGTCCACGGCGAGCCCATGCGACGCGGCGGCGAGGCGCTTGTCGTTCGTCCACAGCTCCGTGCACCCCGACAGCTGGGCGGCCGCGAGGTGCAGCGCGTCCGGGGTCTTCAGGCCGAAGTCGGCCCGGAGCTCGGCCGACCGGACGAACGCGGCCGTATCGAGCGCCACGATCTCCATCCGCTCGAAGAGAGCCAGGTACCGGTCACGGAGCTCCGGATTGCGCTCGCGGGCGGGGAGCACGAGGCATTCGTGGAGCGCCAGCGGACTCGACGCCACCTCGTCATCGACGTCGCGGAGTGCCCGACGCACGGCATCGCCCCTCGGACCGCGGTCCTCGATGGCGTAGATGAGGATGCACGAGTCGAGATAGATCATTCCCAGGCGTCCCGGTTCTCGGCGACCTGTGCGTCCAGCTCCTCCGCGGTCCGAGCGAGCCGGGGCGGAAGCGGATGCTGTTCGATCCACTCGACGAGGAGGCGGCCGCTCCGCACCACGTCGACCGGACCGATGGGGACCAGACGGGCGACCGGAGTGCCCCGCTTCGTGATGACCACGTCCTCACCCGCCTGAGACTCGGCGATCAGGCGCGAGAGGTTGTTTCGCGCTTCCAAGACGTTCTGCGTGGACATGACGCCATTCTAGCCAGGAACCTGGCGTTCCTCACCGGCCGGGGACTCCGGCGGCGAGCTCCGCGAAGACCTCGGCAGCGGTGGTCCCGCGCGCGAGCGGGGCGGCCTGCCCCATCCACAGCGACTGCAGCTCGCCCAGGTTCTGCTCCCCTGCCGCCGCGCGGAAGCGCCCGGTGAGCCAGTTCTGCATCGGGAACGGGGCGATCGTGCCGCTGGCCTCGATCGCCCGCACCGCGCGGTTGCGGGCTCCGCGGGCGAGGCGTCCGCTCATCGCCCTGGTCAGCACGGTCTGGTCGGCGGCGGTGGTCCGGATGGCGTCGCGGTGCGCTGCCGTCGCGGCGGACTCGGCGGTCGCGAGGAACGCCGTCCCCACCTGCACGCCGGAGGCACCGAGGGCGAAGGCCGCAGCGACCCCGCGGCGGTCCGCGATCCCGCCCGCGGCGATGACGGGCACGTCGACCGCGTCCACAATCTGCGGCACGAGCGCGACGGTGCCCACGAGCGACTCGGCAGCGGGTCGGAGGAAGGACACGCGGTGCCCGGCCGCCTCGGCTCCCGAGGCGACGACCGCATCGACTCCGGCCTCGGCGAGCGCGACGGCTTCCGCGACGGTGGTGGCGGTGCCGACGATGCGGATGCCGCGGTCGCGGGCCTCGGCGACGAGAGCGGCGGACGGCACCCCGAACACCACGCTCAGCACGGCCGGAGCGACGTCCCACACCGCGTCGAGCTGCTCGTCGAGGTCGGGGGTGTAGCGCTCGGGGCGGGCCGGCACCGGAACCCCGACGGCCTCGTAGAACGGCTCCAGCGCCTGTGCGAAGACCGCGTGCTGCGGGTTCGGCGCGACCTCGTCCCCCAGCGGCAGCCAGATGTTCAGGGCGAAGGGCCGGTCCGTGGCGTGGTGCAGCTCGGCTCCGACGGCGCGGATCCGGTCGCCGTCGTACCCGTACAGCCCGTACGATCCCAGCCCACCGGCGGCACTGACCGCCGCCGTCAGCTCCACCGACGAGCTCCCCCCGAACGGTCCCAGCACGATCGGATGCTCGACTCCCAGAAGTTCTGTCGCCATACCCCGACGCTACGCCCTTCGAATCGCCTGAATGGCTCCATCGGCGGCCCGGATACAGCAATTCGGGCGACTCGAACGGGGTAAGCTCGCGGGATGAGCGAGTGGTTCGGGCAGATGCTCGGCTTCGTCGCGGCCGCGATCGGCCTCGTGACGATGCCGGATGCCGCCGCGCTCGGCCTCGCGATCGCGCTGCTCGCCGTCACGGTCCTCGCGCTCGCGCTCGCGCTGAGCGTGCGCCACCAGACCTCCGCCGATGCCCCGCACCCGCTGCGGGCGATCGATGTCGGAACGCTCCTCCCGCAGAGCGATCCGGATGCCGCGGGACACCCTCGTCCGCGAGCGCCGGGAGTCGCGACCGCCGCGTAGCCCGTCCGACCGGGACCGCGCGGCCTTCGCCGACCCCTCCCGACCTCATCGAACGGACCTTCCCGTGGACATCTTCGCCTTCCCTCCCCTCGCCGCGCTCCTGGACGCCGCCTACGGTGCCCTGAACGGCCTCTCCACCCTTCTCGAACCCCTCGCCGGACCCTCCGCCGCCGCCCTCGCCGTGGTCCTCGTGACCCTCCTCGTGCGCGCCCTCCTCATCCCCGTCGGCATCTCCCAGGCTCGAGCCGAGCAGACCAGGGCCCGCCTCGCCCCGAAGCTGCGCGCGCTGCAGCAGCGCCACCGGAAGAACCCGGAGCGCCTGCAGCAGGAGATGATGGCGCTCTACCGCGCCGAGAACACCTCGCCCTTCGCCGGGATGCTGCCCGTGCTGGCGCAGGCACCGGTCGTTGGCCTGCTCTACACGCTGTTCCTGCGACCGGAGATCGCCGGACACCCGAACGAGCTGCTCACCCACGACCTCTTCGGCGCCCCGCTCGGCACGAGCCTGGTGTCGGCGCTGTTCGGCGGCACCGCGACCCCGGCGACGTTCGCGGTCTTCGGCGTGCTGCTGGCCGTGATGATCGCCGTCGCCGATGTCACCCGGCGGGTGTTCCGACCGGCCCCCGTCGAGGGCGACGACTCTCCGCTCAGCTCCCCCGGCGTGCTCCGGATTATGTCGGCGCTGCACTACCTCACCGCGGCCTTCGCGGCCTTCGTGCCCCTGGCCGCCGCGCTGTACCTCACGGTCACGGTGGTGTGGACCCTCGTGCAGCGGGTGATCCTGCGCCGCCGTTACCCGCTGCCGGAGCCGGTGGCCGTCCGGGCGTGAGAGCCGCCCGATCGGAGGGGATGTCAGTCGGGAAGCGGGATCGGCGCGGTGAACGGTCCCGCGGGGCCGTCGCCCCTCCGGTCGCGGCGCACGCCCAGCGTCGTCCCCACGCTCGCGGCGATCACGAGCGCCACCGCGAGCAGCCGCAGCGGCGTGGCGTCCTGTCCGAGGATGAGCCACCCGGCGAGGGTCGCGAACGCGGGCTCCAGGCTCAGCAGCACGCCGAACACCCTCTGCGGGAGCCGGCGGAGCGCCGCGAGCTCGAAGCTGTACGGGATGACCGACGACAGCACCGCGGTGACCGCCGCGAGGAGGAGGAGCTGCGGGTCCAGCGCCACCGTCGCCGCCGCCGGCACGCCCACGGGGATGAGGAGCACGGCCGCGACGACGAGCCCCATCGCGAGCCCGCTGCTGCCGGGGATGAGGGCGCCGACGCGCGCGCTCATCCGGATGTACATGACCCAGAATCCGGCCGCGACGAGGATGAAGACCACGCCGAGCGGATCGAGGGGTTCGGCGCCGACGAGGCCGTCGACCCCGAGCAGCGCCATGCCCAGCAGGGCCACGCCCACCCAGACCGCGTCGGCGAGACGACGGGTCAGCACGGCGGCGAGCACGAGCGGCCCGAGGAACTCGATGGCCACGGCCGGCCCCAGGGGGATGCGGTCGATGGCCGCATAGAAGAACCCGTTCATCGCGGCCAGCGACACCCCGAACAGCACGGCGGCGAGCCACTGCGACCGGGTCCAGGCGCGGGGCCGGGGGCGCACGATGACGACCAGCAGCAGCGCGGCGATCGCGACGCGGAGCGACGTCACGCCCCACGGCCCGAGGACGGGGAAGAGCTGTGCGGCCACGGCGGCGCCGAACGGCAGCGAGAGGCAGGATCCGATGACGAGCGCGACGCCCACGAGGGGTCCGGATGCCGCGGGTCTCTGCACCAGACAAGCTTAGGCGGCGGGGCCCTGCCTCCCCGCCGCCTGCGCCGTCCTCGCGCGGATCAGAGCGGCTTGCCACCCGTCACCGCGAGCACCGCGCCGGATACGTACGACGACTCCGCCGAGGCGAGGTACACGTACGCACCGGCGAGTTCTGCGGGCTGCCCCGCGCGTCCGAGCGGGGTGTCCTGACCGAACGTCTCCAGGCGCTCCGGCCCCCATCCGGTCGCGGGGATCAGCGGCGTCCAGATCGGCCCCGGCGCGACGGCGTTGACGCGCACGCCGCGCGGACCGGCCTCCTCCGCGAGCGCCTTGACGAACGCGACCTGGGCCGCCTTCGTCATGGCGTAGTCGATGAGTCCCGGCGACGGCTGCGCCGATTGCACCGACGAGGTCACGATGATGCTGGATCCCGGCTCGAGGTCGGGGAACGCAGCCCGGGCCGAGAAGACGAGGCCGGCGAGGTTCGTGTCGAACACGCGGCGCATCTTCTCGGTATCGAGGTTCTCGAAGCCTTCGATGTCGTGCTGATAGGCCGCGTTGAGCACGAGCACGTCGAGGCCGCCGAGCTCGCGACGCGCACGGTGCACGGCGTCGGTCGCGAAGGCCTCTTCGCGGACGTCGCCCGGGATGCTGACGCCGGTGCGACCGGCTTCGCGGACGAGCGCGAGCGTCTCCTCCGCGTCCGCCTGCTCCTCGGGCATGTGCACGATGGCCACGTCGGCACCCTCGCGGGCGAAGGCGATCGCGACCGCCCGTCCGATGCCGGAATCACCGCCGGTGATGAGAGCGCGCCGTCCCTCGAGCCGGCCGTGGCCGACGTAGGACTGCTCGCCGTGGTCCGGCTCCGGGGTCGTCTTCTCGGTCAGGCCCGGCTGGTCCTGGCTCTGCGCCGGGAATCCGTCCTCGTGGTGGGCGTGTCGGGGGTCGGTGAGGCCGCCGTCGCGGGTGGTGTCGGTCATATCCGCTCCTCCTGTCATGGGGCTGTCGATCGGGTCGTGATCGAGCCTCGCGGCTTCGGAGGGCGGACGGCAGGGGGTTGACAGCCCGGGGCGGTCTCCGCGAAAGCGGGTGTCAGCCGGCGGAGGGGACCTCGCCGTGCGGGGGCTCGGCACCCTCTGCGGGCTCGGGGACGAGGTAGAGCCCGCTCGGGGAGTTCGCGGTGAAGGCGAGCGCTTCGACCCACGCCCGGTTGACGGCGGGCTGGCGGCTGCCGAAGTACTTGAAGACGAGCGAGCTGCCCGGCTGGATCCAGACGGTGGTCCGGCCACCGCCGACGCTGGCGTCCTCGCGCCAGCTGAACGGGAACGGCTCGCCGCGACGCAGCTTGGCCGTGATGACGAGCTGCAGGTGCGTGAGCGCCCGATCCTCGATCTCGGTCTTCACGCTGCCTTCGTAGATGAACTTGCCCATCGGGTGATGCTCCTCGGTCGGGTGGTCCTCAGCCCGGCGGACACTGCCGGGATCGGCCTATGGGTAGAGGGTAAGCCCTCGGACGGGGCGCACGGCAAATCAGCCTCGGAGGGCGATGCGCGCGTGGAAGTCAAGGCCCTGCGCGCGATCCGCGCGACGATTAGCCTCGAATCATCGACACCCGAGGAGGGCACCGCCATGACTGACCGCCACATCGACGACCGTCCCGAGGAGGGCTACACGCCCGGCACCACCCACGCCGAGCGCGGCGCGGGCAACCCGCGACTGCGCGTACGGCGCGACGACGAGCGCACCGAGTTCGCGCTCGACATGGAGGAGGTCCGCATCGGATCGGCCGCCGGGAACGAGCTGCGCCTCGCCGACACCGAGCCGGTGCACGCGACGGTCGTGCATGACGACCGCGACGAGTACGTCGTGACCCTGCACGCCGACGGCGAGATGAACTCCAACCCCGACGCCGACGCGACCCACCCCGGCGAGCGCACCGAGACGCTGCGCACCGGATCGCGCTTCACGGTGGGCCCGTGGGAGCTGGTCTTCGCCCGCGACGAGTTCGCCGACCACGGCCGTCCCTTCGGCGGACGCCAGGGCGGCGAGTACTCCGACCAGCCGCTGCAGGAGGCGCGTGCGGGCTACGACGCCGACGACGAGCGGCTGTCGCAGGCCGACGTCAACGACGAGCGGTCTCAGTCGGATTCCAAGGCCGACTGATGGTGCGGGGTGCCGACGGGCTTCGACTCCGCTGACCCTCGCTGACGGAGGTAGATCGCGAACGCGACCATCGTCCCCACCGCGAGGAACTCGGACTGCCAGTTCTGCAACGTGCGGTCCCAGAAGTCCGAGCTGGTGACGTAGTCGCCCCAGGTGATCGCGGCGAGGCCATGCATCGCGTTCTCCTCGTTCATCACCACTGTCCCGGCGAGCGACTGCGCGAGCCAGGACAGCACGAACACCGCCCCCATCACGAGCAGCAGCGAGTTGCCGAACACCGCCGATCGCCACCCGCCCGCCCGGGCCCATCGCGGAGAGTCCGGGCGGGCGTGCGCGCCGACGAGCTGATCCGCGTCGCTGCCCGGTCCCTCGTCGCCGGGCTTCTTCGACTCCGGCGAGCCCTTCTGCACGAACCAGATCGTCGCGGCGATGAAGAGGAAGAACTGCAGGAACTCCGACTGCCAGTTCTCGGCGACGTCGACCGCGAAGTCGGACGACCAGAGGAAGTCTCCGAAGCCGATCGTCGGCTGCCCATGATCGAGGAGCTCGTCGTTGTTGCGGAGGTAGCCGGCGACGGCCTGGCCTGCCAGAGCCAGCACGAAGAGGGCGAGGAAGAAGAGGCTGAGGGCGTGGTCCTTGATGCGCGAGCCCATCGTCATCGCCCTCCCAGCGGCAGGCCGATCATCACGGCGAGACCGACGCCGATGATCCCCGCCCAGATCCAGAAGACCGCCCGCATTCCCGCGGTGTCCCGCGCATCCTCCGTCATGGCCGCCTCCTTCGTCGGTGTGACTCGCCTCGACGATGGCGCCAAGGAGGACGGCCCTCCAGGGGCTTGACGCGGACGCCGTTGTCAATCCCCTGCGACAGGGCGCCGCGGGGTCCGTAGCGTAGGGGAACCGACGAGAGGAGCGCCCCGATGACCGCACCGAACGAGACCCCTGACCTCGAACACCTGGGCGAGCTCGCCCGCAGTCGAGGTCTGCGCGTGAGCGTGGCGGAGTCGCTCACCTCCGGACGCCTCGCGAACACGATCGGTGCCGGCGAGGGCGCTTCGGGCTGGTTCGCCGGCGGCATCGTCGCGTACTTCACGGAGGTCAAGGAGAGGGTGCTGGGGCTCACCCCGGGCACCGACCCGACCTCCGCAGCCTGCGCGGAGCAGCTCGCCCGGGGCGCACGGGAGCTCTTCGACGCCGACATCTGCGTCTCGACGACCGGCGTGGGCGGGCCCGGTCCGGAGGGCGGTCATCCCGCGGGCACGGTCTACCTCGGCTGGGCGACCGCCGACGACGCCGGGCACCGGAGGCTGGCCCTGACCGGTGACCCGGACGAGATCCTGGCGGCGAGCGTCGACGCCGCGGTGCGACTGCTCGCCTTCCACGCCGAGGGGCTGCACCCCGCAGGGCCACGGCGCACCGGTTCCGACTGAGGCCTCAGCGGCCTGGCACCAGCCCCACCCGCAGCGGGGCTCCCGGCGCCGCAGCCTCCGTGAGAGCGGCGTCGATGTCGAGCAGCGGTCGCACGGCGCCTACGGCCTCGGCGAACGGATACGCGCGCCCGCGACCCGCGAGGAACGACACCGCTGCCGCGAGGTCGTCGGCGCCGTAGTTGTGGACGCCGGTCACCGTGACCAGCCGGCGGACGAGATCCTCCGCGTCCAGCGGGACGGGCGCCGCCGGGAACACGCTCCCGACGAGGACGACCGTGCCGCCGACGGCGACGCCGGCGAGGGCCTCCCCCACCGCATGCCCGGATGCCTCGATGACCACGTCCGGGTCACGGTCGAGCGCGGTGGCTCCGAAACGGGAGGCGACGGCTCGGCGGTCGTCGTCCGGGTCCCGGACCTCGACGACGGCGCCGTGCTCGGCCGCGATCGCCGCGGCGCTGATCCCCACCAATCCCGCGCCGTGGATGCGCACCGCGGCGCCGTCCAGATCGATGTCGCGGGCGGCCCTCGCCACGGCGGCCCATGCGGTCGCCGTCGCACAGCCTGCGGGAGCCAGCACCGCGGCCGGCAGCGCCTCCGGCACGCGCACGATCGCGGTACCTGCCCGCAGCTGCACGTGACTGGCGAACGCCCCGGTCAGGTCGCCGTGGGCGCCGACGCGGTCGTGGCCGTACTTGCCGAGATCCCGGCACTTCTGCGTGAGGCCCCGCCGACAGCGGTCGCAGGTGCCGCACGACACCGTGACCGACCACACCACGCGGTCGCCGATGCGCAGCGGGGTGCCGTCCACCGCCGTCGCACCGTCGTCGCCCAGCGCGATGACCCGACCGACGCTCTCATGCCCGAGGACGAGAGGCGCGGGCGCGGACCGGCGCCCCTGCACGGTGTGCACGTCCGATCCGCAGATCGTCGACATCTCCACGGCGACGAGCACGTCCCGGTCACCGAGCGCGACCCCGGGGACGGCGATGGTCTCGTGCGGGTGGCCTTCGCCGATCCAGACCATCGCGGTGGCAGCGGGGCGCAGCGCGACGTCCCTCCGGTGACCGGGTGGGCGGATCAGCACCGTTCCCATGGTTCGAACCTCAGACGGAGGCGACGGCAGGAAGGAGCTCGCGCTGCGCCAGCGCTGCTCGCAGCGCCGTGACGTCGGACAGCACGGCGTCAGCCCCCGCTCCGCTCAGCGCCGCGCGATCGTGCGCCCCGGTGAGGACCCCCGCGACGAAGCCGGCCCCCGCACGACGGCCGGACTCGACGTCGCTCACGGTGTCGCCGGCGACGGCCACCGCCTGCACCGCGGACGCTCCCGTGCGCAGAAGGGCGGTGAGGACGAGATCGGGCGCGGGGCGTCCGCGGCCGGCATCGACCGGAGACAGGGCGAGGTCCACGAGTCCTCCCCATCCGAGGCCATCGATGAGCGCCTGTCGCGTGACCGGAGCGAACCCGGTGGTGAGGACGACGGTGAGCCCCGCGTCCTTCAACCCCTGGATCGCGTCCGCCGCTCCGGGGATCTCCGCGACGCCGTCCTCGGCGACGATCTCGGCGTACGCGGTCTCGAACGCCGCGGTGGCCTGCCGCGCCGCGCTCGCATCGCCGCCCGCGAGATGGAGGAAGACGTCGAACTTGGACTGCCCCATCGTCTCCCTGACGTGCTCGAGGGCATCCTCCCAGGGCAGCCGCGCGGCGACGCCGGTGCGCTCGGCGGCGCGCTGGAACGCCTGCTCCACCACGCCGTCGTCCACGACGGTGGTGCCGGCCATGTCGAGGACGACGAGTTCGATCGGAGTGGTCATGGTGTTCCTTCCAGAGCAGGGGTGCCGCCGAGGGCGGCGGTGAGGTTGAGGTCGGCGAACCCGAGGCCGCAGGTCATGCCGATGCCGGTGGTCGCAGCGAGCACGAGGGCGCCGTCGTCTCCGCGGTCGACGAGGAACTCGCCGGGGGCTTTCGCGTACACGCCCTGCCACCGCTCGATCACCCGCGGCGCCGCCCCCTCGAACAGGGCCTCGGCCTCGCTCAGGAACGCGGTGAAGGCGGCCTCCGGCTGGAACGGAGAGGGGGCGGCATCGGTGACGTGCGAGTCGCCGAGGATGAGCGTGCCGTCGGGCAGCTGCGTGTACATCTGATTGAGATCGAGGGCCGCGAGATCGGGGCGCTCGGCATGCAGGCGCTCACGGAGGACCCGGGCCTCTGGCCCTTCGGCGAACCTCCCGTATCGGATGAGGGACCAGCCGGTCAGCAGGGGCGCGGTCAGCGGACGAGGGAAGGAGACGGCCGCCCGCATCATGTCCAGCGCACAGCGCACCACCCCGTGACGCTCCGCGACCTCGGGCAGGAGCTGGTCGATGTCGTGGTTGACGGCTACGACCACCGCCCCGGTGTCGATCGCCCCGCGCGTGGTCTCCACCCGGCCGGCGCCGAGGGCCGTGACCGCGGTGCGGAAGCGGAACTCGACGCGCCGTGCGGTCAGGTAGCGCACGATCGTGGTCGCCGCGGTGCGCGGGTTCGTCTGCAGGTCGGCCTCGATGAGGGCACCGCCGACGAGCCCGTCGCGGCGCAGCGGGGCACGACGCAGGAGCTCGTCAGCCTCCAGCATCCGGATGCCCCCGTCCTGTGCCGCCGCGGAGAGCACGGCGAGCTCGTCCTCGTGGCGGGCGGCCACGAGCGTGCCCGACTCGCGGAGCCAGAACCCCGCGTCCCTGGCGAGCTGCAGCCAGAGTTCACGGGACGCATCCGCGTACCGCTGCGCCTCTCCGCCCTGCGCGCCGATGCAGAGGTGGCCGAAGTTGCGGATCGTGGCGCCGGTCGGGGCGGCGCCGCGCTCGACGACGACGACCCGGAGCCCGCGGCGCACGGCGGCGAAGGCGGCGCCGAGGCCGACGATGCCGGACCCCACCACGACGACGTCCGGATTCTGCTTCGCCCCGGTCATCGGAACACCTTCCTCATCCACATCGCGAGACCCTCGACGGCGAGCACGGTCACGAGGATCATCAGGACGATCGCGGTCACGGTCTCGTAGCGCGAACCCTGGCTGGCGTTCAGCAGGTAGTAGCCGACACCGCCGCCGCCGACGATGCCGAGGATCGTGGCCGCGCGGATGTTGGTGTCGAGCATGTAGAAGCTGTGCCCGATGAGCGCTCGGGTGCCCTGGGTCAGCGTGGCCGACGTGTACGTCTGCATCCGTGTGGCGCCCACCGCCCTCAGCGCGCGCTCGGGCCCGCGGTCGACCTCCTCGAAGGAGTCGGCGATGAGCTTGCCGAGCAGTCCGATCCCGCCGATCGCGAGCGCGATGACACCGGCCTGCGCGCCGAGACCCGTGATGACGACGAGGACGATGGCGAGGATCAGCTCGGGGATGCCGCGGATGCCGACGAGCAGCAGACGGGCGGTGCCGCGCCCTGCCGCGTGCGGAGCGACGTTGCGCGCGGCGAACGAGCCGAGCAGCAGCGAGGGCAGGAGGGTGAGGACGGTGGCGGCGAGTGCGATGGCGACGGTCTCCCGCATGGCCTCCAGCATCGCGACCGTGTCGTAGCTGCCGAACGACGGCGGCCAGAACCGGGCGGCGACGTCGGGCAGCTTCGCCCAGAAGGTGAAGAGGTCCGACCAGGTGATCTGGCTCACGACGACGCTGCCGACCACGACGAGGATCGTGACGATCCCCGCCGCGGTGTGGCGCATGCGCTGCGCGGTCCACGGACGACGCACCGCGGCCTCCGGGCTCACCGCCCACGCCGGGCGGCCCTCGGCGGGCGCGTGCGACCGCCGACGCAGGCGCGGGTGCACGATCCGGTCCATCCACGACCGCGTGTGCTTCTGCTCGCCGAGCATCGCACCGCGCACGGTGCTCGAGACGATCTCCATCACGATGCAGAGCACGAAGATGACGAGCGCGATCCCGAGACCCTTGCCGTAGTTCAGCGCCTTGAACGCGTACGACATCTCGAGCCCGAGGCCGGCGACGCCCACGTAGCCGAGTACGACGCTCCCGCGCAGGTTGATGTCGTTGCGGTGCAGCACGGTCGCCACCCAGCTCGGCAGCACCTGCGGGAGGATGCCGGCGGTGAACTCCTGGAGCTTCGAGCCACCGGCGGCACGGATCGCGAGACGGGGCCCTTCGTCGATCTGCTCGATGGCGTCCGCGAACATCTTGGAGATCATGCCGATCGAGTGGATGCCGATCGCGAGGATGCCGGGCAGCGTGCCGAGCGAGAACATGAGCACGAACGCCATGGCCAGCACGACGTCCGGCAGCGCGCGGGTGAGGACGCCGAGGAATCGGGCGGCCGCGCGCCAGCCTGCGCCCGGCGTGGTGTTGGCGGCGGCGAGATAGGCGATGGGCACGGAGAGCACGGCCGCCAACAGCGTGCCGACGAGCACGAGGCCGACGGTCAGGGCGATGAGCCAGGCGAGGTCGGCCGGCGCGGGGAAGGAGAGTCCGCCGACCCTGGCGAGGAAGTTCTCGGCGTTGCCCCAGCTCTGCACCATCGCGGGGATCGAGATACCCACGTCGCGCACCGCCAGGATGCCGAGCACGACGAGGACGACGAGCGTGAGGCCGGCAGCGATGCGCTCGGCCGAGAGCGGCCGCTTCGGCGCCCGCTCCGCGACGCTTGCCCGTCCCTGGGTCGCTGAGCCTGTCGAAGCACCCTGGGGCGCTGAGCCCGTCGAAGCGCCCCGTGTCGAGGTCCCCACCGCTGTCATGACGCCGCCACCGTGGTCACGGCGTCGACGAGTTCCACCTGCACGGCGCGCATCTCGGCCGTGGTCGTCGCGACGCGGCCGTAGATCTCCATCACCTCGGCCTTGGTGAGTCCGGCCGTCGGGGTGTCCAGGACGACTTCGCCGTGCCGGAGCCCGACGATCCGGTCGGCCCAGCTGATCGCGAGGTCGACCTGGTGCAGGCTGCACACGACGGTGAGGCCTTCGTCGGCGGCGATCTCGCGGACGAGGGCCATCACCTGCTCGCTCGACTCCGGGTCGAGAGAGGCGACGGGCTCGTCGGCCAGGAGGATCGCCGGCTTCTGCATGAGCGCCCTGGCGATGGCCACCCGCTGCTGCTGCCCGCCGGACAGCGTGTCACTGCGCTGGTAGGCACGGTCGAGGAGGCCGACGCGGTCGAGGTGCTCGAGGGCGGTCAGCTTGGCGGCGCGGGGGTAGCTCCACAGCCCGAGCCGCGGGCCGCGCATCCGGGAGAGCGACCCGGTCAGCACGTTCTCCAGGACGGTCAGCGAAGGCACGAGCTCGAACTGCTGGAAGATGAAGCCCACGCTGCTGCGAAGCTGTCGCAGCGCCCGGCCCTTCATCGCGGGCACGGACGCGCCGAGCACCTCGACGGACCCGGAGCTGGGCAGCTCCAGGCCGTCGAGATGCCGCAGCAGCGTGGACTTGCCGGAGCCGGAGAGCCCGAGCAGCACGACGATCTCTCCCCGCGCCACCTCGAGCGTGACGTCCTTGAGGGCGGTGGTGCTGCCGAAGGTCTTCGTGACGCCGGCGAGGCGGATGAGGGTGTCGGATGCCGCGGTCATGGCTTCTCCTGTCGTCAGGCGCGGGGCGTCAGCCCTGGCACTGCTCGGCTTCGGTCTCGGCGCAGATGTCGCGGATGAGGTCGTAGTAGGCGTCGTCCACCGGCTTGGTGGCGTAGAACACGCTGCGGAACGCGTCCGAGTCCGCACTGTCGATGCCCGCCGCGATGATGTCGTCGATGGTGACCTCGCCGAGGGCGTCGACGAGCTGCTTCGCCACGTCGTCCGGCAGGGACGAGGAGTAGACGAGCGGAGCGCCCGGGACCATCGTCTCGGCGATGACCTTCACCTTGTCGGACTTCTCGACCTCGGAGTCCTCGGCGAAGCCGGCCTCGCACTCGACGCCCTCGCCGACCTTCTGCACGCTGACATCGTGCTTGCCCGCGAACACGGGGGTGATGTCGGTCTTCGGGTCCACGCCCGCCTCGATGAGGTTGTACGACGGGAAGAGGTAGCCGGAGGTGGACGAGGGGTCCACGAAGCAGACCTTCTTGCCCGCGAAGTCCTCGAGGCTGGAGATGTCGCTGTCCGCCGGGACGATCGCCTGCGAGTAGTAGCCGGGCTCCTGGCCCTCCTCGGTGACGATGGACGAGATCGGGGTGAGCTTCGCGCCGTTGTTGGTCGCGGTGACGTAGGTGAACCCCGAGAACGAGGCGACGTCGACCTTGCCGGCGACGGCGGCCTCGATGAGCGCCGCGTAGTCGGTGGACTCGTGGTATTCGACGGTCTTGCCGCTGACCTCGGCGATGTAGTCCATGAGCGGCTGGTAGTTCGTCTCGGTGTCCACCGAGTCGGGGACGACGCCGAAGACGAGGGTGTTCTCGTCGACGGCGAAACCGCCGGCGGACTGTGCGTCGCCGGGGGCGTCGGTGGCATCGGCCGATCCGGAGCAGGCGGCGAGGCCGAACGCGAGGATCGCAGCGCCGGCGAGGGCGGGGAGAGCGCGGAGCTTCATGAGGACCTTTCAGGGTGGGAGGAGTGATCCAGGGACGACTCTCCCAGCCGTCGGGCCGACATGTATACCTATCTCGGAAGAGTTCAGGCGGCGTTCACCCGCGATTGTCCTGGATGAACGGCCCCACAACACACAGGCCCGGACACGACAGACGAAGTAATGTACCTATGTGGCCGAACCTGTGTACACCCAGATCGCCGACGACCTCCGCGCGCGGATCGTCGACGGCACGCTCCGGCCCGGGGACGATGTCCCCACGGAGGCGGAGCTCGCGGAGCGGTGGCACACGTCGCGAGGTCCGATCCGCAACGCCCTGGCGGCGCTCCGCGCCGAGGGGCTGATCGAGACCGGCCGGGGGCGCCCCGCCCGCGTGGTGGCGCGCAAGGCGAATCAGGCGGTCGACGTCTCGGTCCCGTTCACCCGCTGGGCGCGGGATCTCGGCGTCACGCCGGGCGCGCAGACGCAGGAGCTGAGTCTGCGACGCGCGGGCGATCTCGGCCCGGCACTGGGCGTCGGACCCGACGACACGATCGTGAGCGTGGTACGACTGCGGCTGCTGGACGGACGGCCGACCATGCTGGAGCGACTGGCCTACACGGAGGACGTCGGCCGTCGGCTGTTCGACGTCGACCTCGACGCGGTCTCGATCACCGAGCACCTCGCATCGGTCGGGCATCCGATCGTCACCCTGCAGCACGTGATCGATGCCGTGGCCGCCGACGATCAGGACTCGGCGCTCCTGCGCGTGCCCCGCGGGACGCCCATCCTGCGGTTGACCCGGACGTCCAGGGACGCGGAGGGGCGCATCTTCGAGGCGTCGGAGGACCGCTACCTCAGCGAGGTGGTGCGCTTCACGGTGGCGGCGTCCGGGATATCGGCGGACGGGCACTTCATGAGAGCGGTGGGCGGCTGAGGCCCGGAGACAGATTCGCGACCGCGGGCGCGGGAGTCTAAGAAGCCAGAAAGATCGCGCCCGCGATCGCAGCGCTGGGGACGCTTTATCTGGGGAGCCTTCAGGATATGTCGGCGCCGCGAGGCCGCTGAAGTGCCGAATGTCGAGACACTCGTAGACTTTCGTCTACGACCTCGGGGCCGGAATCATGGGCTTCATCTCAGGATACGCGGGGCTCACACCACCGGCAACACGGCGGACACGAGCCAGTGCCCGTCCACTTCACCGGCGCTGAACTCGCCGCTGGCACCCATCACGCGTTCGGCCATGCGCCCGAGCCCGGTCCGGCTGGAGGAGAGCTCACGACGCGGCGTCGTGGGCAGCGGGCTGCGCAGCGACAGATGGGCTTTGTCGTCGTCAACGGCGAGACGGATCTCGACGGTGCCGGGGCCTGCGTACTTCAGAACATTCGTGGCCGACTCGCGCACGATGCGCGCGAGCACGATCTCGACGGCACGAGGGATCCGTTCGTCGCCGGGGTTTCCGTCGAGGACGACCTCGTGCCCTGCCGCTTCGAACTCGGCCTGCGCCTCCTCGACCGCGGCGACGAGGTCGCCCGTCGGCATGCCCGCTGCACGGGGGCCGTCGTCGGCGAGGTCGATCACGAAACGGAGGTCGGTCATGGCTTTGCGGGCGGCGACACGGATCGCCTCCCGGGAGCCATCGCTGGTGTCGGGGTCTTCGAGCATCTGCACGTGCAGCGAGACCACCGTGAGGTGGTGCGCGATGCTGTCGTGCAGCTCGCCGGCGATCCATCGTCGCTCGGCGAGAACGGCTTCCCGTTCCTGCTCAGCCGCAGCCTCCAGCTGACGCTCGAGTCTGCTGCCGCGGGCGAACGCCAGTCTGAGGGCGAACCCTACGGCGCCCGCCACCGCGGCGAAGACGAGATAGATGGCGACATTCACGCCTGCGTCCGCGTCACCGATGGCGACGAGAGCTGCTGCGACGAGAAATGCGCCGGCGTAGGAGAGGATCAGCGAGGTCCATCCGAGCCTCATGACGAGACCTGCCGCGACTGCGGCGGCCGTCAAGACCTGGTACTCGCTGCCTACGAGAAAGGATGTCGCGAACACCACGCCGAGGGCGCATGTCGCAAGGAGGGGATTCCAGAGATAGAGGGCGAACACAGCTGTGGACGAGACGCTCACCACCACGACTGCCGGGTTGGCACCGGGGACGGTGATGACGCCGATGAGGTCCACAACGATGGTGATGGAGACGATCACCAGAACAACGATGCGCTCGACGGCGCTCAGCTTCTCGCCTCGAACCAGTCGGAGCGAATCCGCAGAACCGCGAATCGAATGGTCGAAGGCCATGGTTCACTATCTCCTATTCGCCAGGTACTCTAGCGGACGAGACCAAAGAACTTGCTAACCTGCTGCCAGAAAGTCATTACATTCACCTCCGTCCTAGTGCCGTTTGTCGATGTCTGTATTCATCTTCTCGGCGGCGCGCGGAGCGCACATCTGGCCTTCGTCCAGACCTCGATAGCCAAAGGTCTACATCCTCAGAGCGCCCGCTTCACGCCGTTAGGCTTCCTCCATGCAGGAAATCCGCGTCGTGATCGTCGATGACGATCCTCTGGTCCGCTCCGCGCTGTCGCACTTCGTGTCGCGCGCGCCCGAGATCACGGTCGTGGCGCAGGCAGAGGACGGCCGGGAGGCCCTCACGACGGTCGAGCGCGAGAAGCCGGACGTCGTGATGATGGACGTCCAGATGCCGGAGATGAACGGCATCGAGGCGACCGCGGCGATCGCCGAGCGGTGGCCCGACGTGCGCATCCTCGCCGTGACCACGCTCGATGGCAGCGACACCGTGCTGCCCATGCTGAGCGCCGGCGCCTCCGGCTACCTGCTTAAGGACTCCAGTGCGGAGGAGATCGTCACGGGTGTGCGCGAGGTGTTCGCGGGAGCGAGCTCGCTGTCGCCCCGCATCGCGTCGATGCTTATCCGCCACGTGCGCGACTCCACCCCCACCGCGGCCGCGGAGACCCTCGAACCGCTCACCGAGCGCGAGGAGGAGGTGCTGCAGTGCCTCGCGAAGGGCATGTCCAATGCCGAGATCGCCAAGGCGCTCATCGTCTCGGAGGGGACCGTGAAGGCCCACCTCGGTCGCATGATGTCGAAGTGGCACCTGCGCGACCGCGTGCAGATCCTCGTCACGGCCGCCCACGCCGGACTCGTCACCTTCCGCTGAGCCGGGGACTCAGAGCGCGAGCAGCACGATCCCGACGAGGACGACCAGCGAGGCGCCGATCCGCCATCCCGGCCGGGACTCCCGCAGGACGAAGGCACCGAACAGGCTCACGAGCACGACGCTGACCTCGCGGAGCGGCGCCACGAGCGCCACCGGAGCGATCTGGATGGCGGTCAGCACGAGGATGTAGGACAGCGGCGACAGGATGCCGAAGGCCAGGATGCGGCGCCATTGCGTGCGCCCCAGCGCCAGGACCGCACCCCATCGTCCGCGCACCGCCACGGAGTAGAACGGCACCTGCAGCAGCGTCGTCCCCACCATGAACGCCACCGGTGACAACTCCCACTCCCGCACCGCGTGGGCGTCCCAGATCGTGTAGACCGCGATCGCCACGCCGGTGAGGGCCCCGAACAACAGCCCGGGGTCGACGCGGCGCCCGCTCCCCGCCGGACGGCGGTCGACGAACCCGATCGCCACCACGCCGACGATCACCGCCGCGACGCCGATGAGCGCCAGGGCCGAGGGGCGTTCGCCGAGCAGGAGCACGGCGACGATCACGGAGAGGAACGGCCCGGTGCCCCGCGCCGTCGCGTAGACGGTCGACAGGCTGCCCTCCCGGTAGCCGCGCTGCAGCACGGCCATGTAGGCGACGTGCAGGACCGCGGAGACGGAGACCCCGAGCGCGAACGAGCCGAGGTCGGCCGCACCGAGTCCGCCCGTGAACGGCACGGCGCCGATCCAGACGGCGGTGCTGGCGACCGCACCCCACCACAGGAACGGCGAGCCGGCGCGGCTGATGCCGTGCGCGATGACGTTCCACGACGCGTGGGCGATCGCAGCGGCGAGGACGAGGACGAGAGCGACAGCGGACACGGCAGACCCTTCCCTCCGCCGCGGGCGCGACGAATCGGGTCCTCCGGGCTTTTGTCCTGTCAGATGACGGCCCTCCTGCGGAGGAGGACCGTGGCGCCGCTCGGACCAGACGGGTGCAGACCCCGGAACCCTAGGCGCTATCGCCACCACCCTATCCCCGACCGGGAAGGGTGCGGTGACCGGGCGCGACTACGCTCGAAGCACACCCCGCGCAGGAAGGTCATGCCATGCCCGTCACCCCGGACGCCCTCGCCCACGCCGAGGACCTCGCCGACTTCGTCGCCGCTTCCCCGTCGAGCTACCACGCAGCCGCCGAGACGGCCCGCCGCCTGGAGGAGGCCGGCTTCACGCGGCTGCAGGAGGAGGACGCCTGGCCCGCGCAGCCCGGAGGCCGGTACCTCGTGGTCCGCGACGGCGCGACGATCGCATGGGTGGTGCCCGAGGATGCGACCGCCACGACGCCCGTGCACGTGTTCGGGGCGCACACCGACTCCCCCGGCTTCAAGCTCAAGCCGCAGCCGACCACCGGAGCCCGCGGCTGGCTGCAGGCCGCCGTCGAGGTGTACGGCGGTCCGCTGCTGAACTCCTGGCTCGACCGGGAGCTGCGCCTCGCCGGCCGGCTCGCCCTCGCCGACGGCCGGGTCGTCCTCGCCGACACCGGCCCGCTGCTGCGCCTCCCCCAGCTCGCCATCCACCTCGATCGCGGCGTCAACAACGGCCTCGCGCTCGACAAGCAGACCGAGACGCAGCCGGTGTGGGGTCTGGGGGATCCGACCGAGGCCGATGTGCTGGGCGAGCTCGCCGCTTCCGCCGGAGTGGCCGTCGCGGAGATCCGCGGCTACGACGTCGTCGTCGCCGACGCCGCACGGGGCGCCGTGTTCGGCAAGGACGACGCGTTCTTCGCCTCCGGCCGGCTCGACGACCTCGCCTCGGTGCACGCGGGCGTCGTGGCCCTTGCGGCACACGAACCCGCCGCGGGCGCGCCCGTCGCGATCCTCGCCGCGTTCGACCACGAAGAGCTCGGTTCCGAGTCGCGCTCCGGCGCCGCAGGCCCCTTCCTCGAGGACGTGCTGGAGCGGCTCTACGCGGGGCTCGGCGCCGACGGCTCCGCCCGCCGCCAGGCGTACGCGTCGTCGTGGTGCCTGTCCAGCGACGTGGGGCACTCCGTACACCCGAACTACATCGGCCGGCATGACCCCGTCGTGCAGCCCGTGCTCGGCTCCGGACCCATCCTCAAGCTCAACGCCAACCAGCGCTACGCGACCGATGCGGTCGGCGCCGCGTCCTGGCGGAACTGGTGCGATCGGGCCGAGGTAGTGACGCAGGAGTTCGTCTCGAACAACAGCGTGCCGTGCGGGTCGACGATCGGCCCGATCACCGCGACCCGGCTCGGCATCCGCACGGTCGACGTGGGCATTCCGATCCTCTCGATGCACTCCGCCCGTGAGCTCGCCGGGGTCTCGGACCTGCACGACCTGACGCGCGTGGCCGGGGCCTTCTTCGCCGGCTGAATCGGGCCGCGCGGAGTGCGCCCCCGGAGTGCCAGGATGTGAGGATGACCGACATCAGGCCGGCTCTCATCGAGCGTGCAGGCATCGAGATCATCCCCGAGTCCGAGCGGACCGCCCAGCCCCGCGACCTGTTCTGGCCGTGGTTCGCGGCGAACGTCTCGGTGTTCGGGATGTCCTACGGCTCGTTCGTGCTCGGCTTCGGCATCTCCTTCTGGCAGGCGACCCTGGTCTCGGTCGTCGGCATCGTCGTGTCGTTCCTGCTGTGCGGCCTCATCGCGATCGCGGGCAAGCGGGGGTCGGCGCCGACGATGGTGCTCTCCCGGGCCGCGTTCGGCGTCCAGGGGCAGAAGGTGCCAGGGATCGTGTCCTGGCTCACGTCGATCGGCTGGGAGACCTTCCTCGCGATCATGGCGGTACTGGCGACGGCGACGGTCATCACGCAGCTCGGCGGCGACGGGGATAGCCTCTGGCTGAAGATCCTCGCGACCGTGATCGTCGCGGCACTCATCGTCGCCGCCTCGGTGCTCGGCTACCACACGATCATGCGGCTCCAGTCGGTGCTGACCTGGATCACGGGTGTCGTGACGATCGTCTACATCGTCCTCGCCGCGCCGACCATCGACCTCGCTGCGGTGCTGGCCCGGCCTGACGGCGGCATCGGCCAGGTCGTCGGCGCGCTCGTCATGGTGATGACCGGTTTCGGGCTGGGCTGGATCAACATCGCCGCGGACTGGTCGCGCTACCAGAAGCGCACCGCGTCCGACGGGGCGATCGTCGCCTGGAACACGATCGGCGGCTCGGTGGCACCGGTCATCCTCGTCGTCTTCGGTCTGCTCCTCGCGGGATCGGACGCCGAGCTCATGGACGCGATCGCCGCGGACCCGATCGGCGCGCTCGCGAGCATCCTGCCGGTGTGGGTCCTCGTGCCGTTCCTGTTCACGGCCGTGCTCGCGCTCGTCTCCGGCGCGGTGCTCGGCATCTACTCCTCCGGCCTGACGCTGCTCAGCCTCGGCATCCGCATCCCGCGGCCGTCGGCGGCGGCGATCGACGGCGCGATCCTCACGGCGGGCACCATCTTCGTGGTGTTCTTCGCGACCGACTTCCTCGGCCCGTTCCAGAGCTTCCTCATCACCCTCGGCGTACCGCTGGCCTCCTGGGCCGGCATCCTCATCGCCGACATCCTGCGTCGCCGGAAGGACTATGACGACGAGGCCCTCTTCGACAGCCGCGGACGCTACGGCGCCTGGGACTGGACATCGATCGGCACCATGGTCGTCGCGAGTGTGATCGGCTGGGGCCTCGTGCTCAACGGCTTCGCGGACGCCGCGCCGTGGAACAACTGGCAGGGATACCTCCTGTTCCTCGTCGGCGGGACGGACGGGGACTGGGCGTATGCGAACCTCGGGGTGTTCGTGGCGCTGGTGCTGTCGTTCCTCGTGACCTGGTTCGCCCGGGCGGGGAAGATCCGGCGGCAGGAGTCGTGAGCCGTTCGACAGGCTCAGGGACCCAGGAGGCGGCAGGCTCAGGGACCCAGGAGGCGGCAGGCTCAGGGGCCGAGGGGGCGGCAGGCTCCGCGGACGAGAGCTGGCTCGTGGTGGTCGATCCGCAGGTGATCTTCGCGTCCCCCGACTCCGCCTGGGGCTCGCCGTTCTTCGCCGCCGCGATGACGAACATCCGGCGCCTCGCGGAGGCCTTCGGCGAGCGCGTGCTCGTGACCCGGTGGCTGCCGACGGCTGACCGCTCGACCTCCTGGGGCGAGTACTTCGCCGCGTGGCCGTTCGCCGACCGCCCCGCCGACGACCCGTTGTACGCGCTCGTCCCCGAGGCGGAAGGCCTGTCTCCTCATCCCACCGTGGACCTCCCGACGTTCGGCAAGTGGGGCCAGGAACTGGAGGCGATCGTGGGGCACGGTGGTCGGATCGTGCTCGCAGGGGTGTCGACCGACTGCTGCGTCGTGTCCACCGCGCTCGCCGCCGCGGACGCCGGGGCACGCGTGACGCTCGTGGCGGATGCCTGCGCCGGCTCCACGGCCGAGAACCACGCCGCCGCCGTGCAGGTCATGTCCCTGTATCCCCCGCAGATCACCGTGACCGACACCGCCACCCTCCTCTCCCCCTGACCCCTCCCCCCGCCCCGCGCCCGCGCCCGCGCCCGTGCGGGACGGAAATCGCACCTCCGCACGCCGTCTCCCGCCCGTTTTCGATCCCGCACGCCGGCAGGCCCTCCCAGCGGGACGCATTCCGCCCCTCGCGAGGGTCCGCCGGGCACGGTTTCGATCCCGCACGGAGTCCCCGTCGCGGGACGCGAAACGCACCTCTACCGCGCGACTGGGGTGCGTTATCGATCCGGCACCGTGCTGTGGCGTTCGGGCGGGACGGAAAGTGCACCTCGGCATACGCGGCGAGGAGCGTTACTGGACCCGACAGGGGCGAGCGTCAGGCGTGCGCGCGGACCGCGGCGGCGATGTCGGCGGGAGTTCCGCGCCACGGAGCACCATGGCCGGGAAGGACCCACTCGGCGTCGAGCGCCGCGAGGCGGTCGAGCGAGGCCAGGGCTTCCGTGGGCTCGTCGGTGAACGGGGCGGGTTGCGCGCCCTCCTCCCCCGTGAGCACATGCCGCGTGGTCAGGGCGTCGCCGACGAACACCGCGCCGACCGCCGGGACGTGCACCGCGATGCTCCCCGGCGAGTGCCCCGGAAGACCCACGACGACCGGGGCCCCTGGGAGGTCGAGCACGTCACCGTCCGCTACCTCGGACACCTCGGCGACGTGGCGTGTGCGGAGCGCACTCTTGCGGAGGCCGTAGGCGAGGAAGCCGAGCATCGGACCGAGCCGGGCAGGGCCCATCGGGGTCTTCGGCTTCTCCCCGGTACGCACGCGGTGGGCATCGGCGCCGTGGATGAACACCGGAACACCGGACTCGCGACGCAGTCGTTCCGCGAATCCGATGTGGTCGCTGTCGCCGTGAGTCAGCACGAGTCCGCGGATGTCGGACAGCGGGCGGCCGATCACGGCGAGCTCCCGCTGAAGGTCATGCCAGTGCCCGGGCAACCCGGCGTCGACGAGGGTGATGCCCTCGGGCAGGTCGATGAGGTACGAGGCGACGATGTCGTTGCCGAGGCGGTGGAGGTGGGGGGCGAGCTTCATGATGATCCTCTCGGACGATTGCGATGGCTACGTTACGTAGCTATCATGGCTACTGTCAATAGCCATCGAGGAGGATCCATGCCTACTCCCGAACGCACGTCGATCGATGCCATCGTCGCGGCCGGCCAGGAGATCATCGAGGTCGACGGCCCTGCGGGACTCACGATGCAGGCGGTCGCGGAGCGCGTGGGCGTGCGCGCCCCCTCCCTCTACAAGCGCGTGCGCGATCGGGAGGCCTTGCGAGTCGCGGTCGCCATGGCATCCGTCGATGCCCTCGCGACCGAGCTCGAGGCGGCCGGCGACGACCTCTCCACCCTCGCCCGGACCTATCGCACCTTCGCTCACGCGTACCCGGAGGGCTTCCGCCTCATGTTCAACGCCGCGGTCCCGCACGAGGCGCTGGAACGCTCCGCCGCCCCCGTCATCCGCGCCTGCGCCACCGCGGTGGGCGAGGCGGACGCTCTCGACGCCGCGCGTCTCTTCACCGCCTGGGCCACCGGGTTCCTGCAGATGGAGCTGTCCGGGGCGTTCCGACTCGGCGGTGACGTCGACCGCGCCTTCGAGTACGGCCTCCGGCGTCTCCTCGCGAGCCTCGCCGGGTGAGGACGCCCGTCATTCCCGGTCCGCGACGGCGGATGCTGCCACACTGAGGCCGTGGAAGACTCCCGCAGCACCGCCGCAACCGTGGCCGCGAAGACCGCCCGGAGGCCTGGCGTCGCACGAAGATCGCCGTGGGCACCCTCGCCGCGGTCGCCGCCGTCGTCGCGATCGTCGGCACGCTCACCCCATGGCCGTCCGCGATGATCATCCGCTCCGTGTTCACGAAGGGCGGTGACGAGACCGCGGCGGAGATGACGAAGCACGTCCCTGACGCCGCGCTCGACGAACGGAAGGACATCGCCTACGGAGATGCCGGAACGGACACGACGATGGACGTCTTCCGCCCGGCCTCCGCCGACGGCGCACTGCCGACCGTGGTGTGGATCCACGGAGGCGCCTGGATCTCGGGCTCGAAGGAGGACGTCGATCCGTACCTCCGCATCCTCGCCGCGGAGGGATACACGACCATCGGCGTGAACTACACCCGCGGACCCGAGGGCGTGTACCCGCTCGCCGTCCACCAGCTCGACGAGGCCCTCGCCTACATCGACGCGCACGCGGCGGAGCTGGGCGTCGATCCGCGACGCATCGTGCTGGCAGGAGACTCCGCCGGGGCGCAGCTCGCCAGCCAGATGGCGACGCTCATCACGAATCCGGACTACGCCGAGATCCTCGGCATCCGCCCGTCGCTCCGCGCCGACCAGCTCGTCGCGACCGTGCTGAACTGCGGCGTCTACGACCTCGCCGCGCTGGCCGAGCTCGACGGGGTCCCGGGGTGGGGCTTCAAATCGGCGATGTGGGCCTACGCCGGCACGAAGACCTGGGCGGAGGACTCGACGGGTGCCACGATGTCGACCGTCGACTGGGTCACGGCCGACTTCCCCGCGACGTACATCTCCGGCGGCAACGGCGACGGGCTCACCTGGCTCCAGTCGATCCCGATGGCGAAGCGGCTGCAGGAACTCGGCGTCGAGGTCACTCCGGTGTTCTGGCCCGCGCCGCACGAGCCGGAGCTCCCGCACGAGTACCAGTTCCACCTCGATCTCCCCGAGGCCCGGAAGGCGCTCGCGGACACCATCGCCTTCCTCGACGCACACACTCGCTGAACCGGCCCCTTTCGTCCGAGCCCGGCGCTCCGGCCCGGACATAACATGTCTGTGACGACCGGCACGGAAGTGATATGTTCACGGGATGCACACCGAGAACGAACGCGCACTCGAGTCCGGCATCGTCACCGACCTCTCCGGCCGCATGACCTACGGCTCGTACCTCGCGCTCGACCAGCTCCTCACGGCACAGCATCCGGTGAGCGACCCGCAGCATCACGACGAGATGCTGTTCATCATCCAGCACCAGACGACGGAACTCTGGCTGAAGCAGCTGCTGCATGAGCTCAGCTCGGCGCGGGAGCTGCTCGCAGCCGACGACCTGCGCGACGCCCTCAAGCGCATCGCCAGGGTCAAGCGCATCCAGGATGTGATGACGCAGCAGTGGTCGGTCCTGGCGACGCTGACCCCGACGGAGTACGCCCAGTTCCGCGGCGCCCTCGGCAACTCGTCCGGCTTCCAGTCGGTGCAGTACCGGGCCGTCGAGTTCGCGCTGGGCAACAAGAACGAGAAGATGCTGAGCGTCTTCCGCGACCACCCGGCGAACCTCGCGCTCCTCACGGCCGAGTGGGAGAAGCCCACGCTGTACGACGAGTTCCTCCGCTACGCCTCTCGCCGCGGCCTCCCGATCCCCCGCGAGATCCTCGACCGGGACGTGCGCGAACCGTACCGCGAGACCCCGGCCCTCGTGCCTGCCATCCGTGCGATCTACCAGGACCCGCGCACCCACTGGGATCTCTACGAGGCCTGCGAGGACCTCGTCGACCTCGAGGACAACTTCCAGTTCTGGCGCTTCCGTCACCTCAAGACCGTGTCCCGGACCATCGGGATGAAGGTCGGCACCGGTGGATCGAGCGGCGTCGGCTTCCTGCAGCGCGCCCTCGACCTGACCTTCTTCCCCGAGCTCTACACCGTCCGCACCGAGATCGGTTCCTGATGCTCACGGCGACGTTCTTCGACGGCGAGCGCTGGCGGGACGGCGTCGTCGAACTCGGCGAGGACGGGCTCCCCCGGCTTCGTGAGGAGACATCCGCGCCGGGGGGCCCGGTCCTCTCCGGCCGCATCGTCGGGGGCTTCACGGACCACCACGTGCACCTGCAGCTCGTCGACCACACGCTCCTGGCCTCATCGCGCCTCGGACGAGTGGTCGACCTCGGCGGCGATCCGTCTACGGTGGCGCGGATCGCCGTTCACAACTCAGGAGTTTCGATCGGCGGAGGCGCTTCCGAGGCGGTTCCGGGTGCGGCTGGGCCGGATTCTCCTGAGTTGCGAACCGTCGACTTCGCCGGCGCGTTCCTCACTCCCCCCGGCGGTTACCCCTCGGACCGCGCGTGGGCGCCGACAGGTTCCGTCCGGGAGATCGCCGACTCGACGGCGGCCGCGACCGTGATCGAGGAGCTGGTGGCGGCCGGTGTCTCCGGCATCAAGGTCGCGAGCAACAGCACCGCCGGCCCGACCTTCTCCGACGCCCTCTTCCGCGCGATCGTCGAGCTCGCCGTGGCGCACGGCCTCCCCGTCGTCGCCCATGCGGAGGGCACCGGCGAAGCGCAGCGCGTCGTCCGCCTCGGAGCGACGCAGCTCGCGCACGCCCCGTTCACCGAGCGTCTGGATGACGACGAGATCGCGGACCAGGCCGTCCGGGTGTCCTGGATCAGCACCCTCGCCATCCACGACCCCGCCACGAGGGCCATCGCGATCGACAACGTCGCCCGCTTCCATGCCGCCGGCGGCACCGTCCGCTACGGCACCGATATGGGCAACGGCCCGACCCCCGTCGACCTGAACCCCGCCGAGGTCGCCGCCCTCCGCACCGCCGGGCTCGACGACGACGCCCTCCTCCGCGCCCTCGCGCCCGTCGACCCGCTCGATCCCCGCTCTCTCCTCCTCCTGCTGCCACCGGGATCCGCCGATCCCCTGGCCGCCCGCCCCCTCACCCCCGCCGACCTTAAGGTGTGACATGACCGACCGCTCCGCCGACACCGCCCTCCTCGACGCCGCCCGCGCCCTGGACGCCGCCGACCCGCTCGCCGCGCATCTCGACGCGTTCGTCGAGGCCCCGGGCGTCACCGCCTACCTCGACGGCAACTCGCTCGGGCGGCCGCTGCGCGACGTGCCGGAGAAGCTCGCCGCGTTCGTGCGCGAGGATTGGGGCACCCGCCTCATCCGCTCCTGGGACGAGCAGTGGATGGCCCTGCCGATGGAGCTCGGAGACCGCATCGGCGCCGTCGCCCTCGGTGCGGGCGCGGGGCAGACGGTCGTGTCGGACTCCACGAGCGTCCTGCTGTACAAGCTCATGCGGGGGGCCCTTCGACAGGCTCAGGGACCCAGGGGCGCGGCTCAGGGACCCAGGGGCGCGACTCAGGGACCCAGGGGCGCGACTCAGGGACCCACGGGCGCGACTCAGGGACCCGCGGGGCGGACGGAGCTCGTGATCGAGGAGGGCAACTTCCCCACCGACCGGTTCCTCGCCGAGGGCGTGGCGGCGGAGATGGGGGCCACGCTGCGCTGGATCACGCCCGATCCGGTACACGGCGTCACGATCGACGACGTCGCGGCCGTGGTCTCCGAGCGGACGGCGCTCGTCTCGCTCAGCCACGTCGACTACCGCTCCGGCGCCCTCGCCGACATGCCCGGCATCACCGCCGTCGTGCACGAGGCCGGGGCCCTGATGATGTGGGACCTCTGCCACTCGGCGGGCGTCGTGCCGATGCAGCTCGACGACTGGGGCGTCGACATGGCCGTCGGCTGCACCTACAAGTACCTCAACGGCGGCCCGGGATCGCCCGCCTTCGCCTACCTCCGCCACGACCTGCAGGGCCTGCTGCGGCAGCCGATCCAGGGGTGGTGGAGCGCGGCCGACATCTTCGCCATGGGCCCGGAGTACGTCCCCGCCGACGGCATCCGTCAGCTCCTCAGCGGCACGCCGCCGGTGACCTCGATGCTCGCGATGCAGGGCATGATCGACCTCATCGAGCAGTCGGGCATCGACGGCGTGCGCGCGAAGTCGGAGTCGCTCACCGCGCTCGCGGTCCGAGCGTACGACGAGCTGCTCGCGCCCCTGGACGTGCGCCTGCTGAGCCCTCGCGACCCGGCGCGACGCGGCGGACACATCACGATCGGCCACCCCGACTTCCGGGAGGTCACCCGGAGGCTCTGGGCCGACGGCGTCATCCCCGACTTCCGCTTCCCGGACGGGATCCGGCTCGGGCTGTCGCCGCTGAGCACCTCGCACGCCGAGACCGTCGCCGGGGTGCTCGCGGTCAGGGATGCGTTGGAGTCCGGTGTCTCCTGACCCCGCGGCGCCGGTCGTGCTCGATGACATCGACGCCCGCCCCGGCAGCACCGCCTCGCTCCTGCGCACCCTGATCGGCCTGTATCTGCGCCCACTCGGAGGCTGGATCTCGGCCGCCGACCTCGTGGCGCTGGCCGCCGACCTCGGCATCCCCGCCGCTCCCGCCCGGACGGGCATCGCCCGTCTCAAGCAGAAGGGCCTGCTCCTGCCGGAGCGCCGCGACGCCGTCGGCTACCGGCTGAGCCCGGCGGCCGTGCCGATGCTGGAGCGCGGCGACCGCCGGATCTTCCGGATGCAGGAGATGGCCGACGACGATCCGTGGTGCCTGGTGTCGTTCTCGATCCCGGAGAGCGCGCGCAGCGTGCGCCATCAACTGCGCCGCCGACTGCACTGGATCGGCGCCGGCGTCGTCTCCCCCGCCCTGTGGATCTGTCCCGGGCACCTCAGGGCGGAGGCGGAGCAGATCCTCGACGAACTCGGTGCCCGCCGCTGGGCGACGCTGTTCGACGCGTCGGCCCCCGCCCCGGCCGGCACGCTGGCCGAGGCCGCCGCCACGTGGTGGGACCTCGACGCGCTGCGCGGCGAGCACGAAGCCTTCCAGGCCTCGCTCACGGCCCTGCCCGAGGAGCCCTTCCCGGCCTACGTGCACCTCATCGACCGGTGGCGGGTGCTGCCCTACACCGATCCGGGGCTGCCCCCGGCGATGCTGCCGGCCGACTGGCCGGGCGGACGCAGCTTCGAGGCGTTCGCCCGGCTGTCGGCGGCGTGGGAGGCACCCGCCCTGGCTCACGTGCGAGCCGTGACGGCCTAGTCGGTCCGGGCGACCTCGCGCACGAATCCGGTCACGTGCTCCTGCAGCCGCAGGATCCGCATCTCGCGGGCGAGCTCGCGGTCGTACCCCGGATAGGCCAGCGGCGGGAGCTTGCGCACCGCCGCGTTGCAGCCGAACTCCGCGCACGCGAGCACGCCGACCGTGTCGCCCTTGCGACCGGCGGCTCCGGCACGGCGGGCCACGTAGAGCTGCACGTCGTTGCGGAGCGTCACGTCCTCGCACCACGAGCACTGCGCACGGGCGAGCACGCGCTGCTCGGCGCGCTGCAGCACGACGCCCACGGGCTCGTCGTCGATCCACACGACGACATAGGCGCGCCGGGGCAGCTTCGGGTCGATCCACCCGAGGTAGTCGAGCCTTTCGAAGTCGGTCTCGGCGAAGTCGGGCGGCAGGGTGATGTCGGAGACCTCCTTGCGGGAGGCGTTGCAGAAGGAGGCCCGCAGGGCGCGCTCGTCGATGGGACGCATGAGAGAAGAGCTTTCGGTGTGATCGCCGGGTCGGCGAGACGGATCGGAGGATCACCCGGACGATGCCGGGGTACGACGCAGCGCCGGGGACGGGGTTCCGCCTCCGGCCGGTCCTCAGCCTCTGCCTGCGGCGCTGAACGCGCCTGCAGCTCCGCTCCGCGCCCCGAGGGCGCTCATCGACGACAGCACCCGGCGAGCCTACACCCGTTTGTTTCGTCGCGTGTCGGGAGGGCCGCGGGATCCCGACCTCATCGACGTACTCTGGCCGGACACCGATCCGAAGGAGTCCCCGTGTCCACGCCGCTGCACCGCCGTCCGCCCCTCGAGGTGCGTGAGCGTGCGACGTGCATGTGCCGGAACGGCGGCCGCTGCTCCTCCTCGGCCCCCGGCCACGCCCTGCACCTGATCCAGGAGCGCCTCGCCGCGGCGACCCCGGCGCGATGGGCGGACGCGTTCGTGACCGCGGCGGATCCGGTCGCCGGAGACCTCGCCGTCCGCACGCTCGACGGCACCACGCACACGCTGTGGAACGGCTCCGGCGCCGCACTGGAGGCCGCCATCGGCAGCCCGGTCGCCCTCCACCTCGACTACGCCGTCCTCGCCGTCGGGCGCACCCGCTTCAACGTCGCCGTCGTGTGACGAGGGCCTGATCCCTCCGGGTCAGGCGCTCGCCATCATCATGTCGCGGACCGCCATGCACGCGTTCATGCAGGCCTGGCACGCCTGTGCGCACAGGCGGCAGACGTCACTGTGATCGGCGTGCTGCATGCACTCGTCCATGCACATCTGGCACATCGCGATGCACGCGTCCAGCATCGCCATCATCGTGGCCGGGGTCATCCCCTGCATGCGGAGCATCGATCGCATCATCGTGTGGCACATGTCCGCGCAGTTCATGCACGCGGGGGCGCAGTCCATCTCCTGGGTCGCGCACACCGTGCAGGCCTGCTCGCAGGCGGCACACGCGTCCATACAGGCCTGGAGCACCGACATGTCCATCATCGCCATGTCCGGCGTCGACTCCATGTTCTTGGACATGGCACCCATCATCATCGCGTCCATCGCACACCGCTCCCTTCGTCCAGGACGACGGGCAGGACACCCGCCTGGCGCCAGGCTAACCCCTGTGCGGGCGGGAGTCGATGGGGGCGGAACGCTGACACGCCCGTCGGTGAATGTCAATCCCGTGGACGGACCGCGACGGCGGTGCGACGCTCGAAGAGCAATCGATCCGTCCAGGAGAGGAGCCTCTTATGAGTGGCGCAGATGACATGAAGAATTCCGCTGAGAAGCTGGGTGGCAAGGTCAAGGAAGGCTTCGGCAAGCTCACCGACAACGAGAAGCTCGAGGCCGAAGGCCAGGCGGATCAGGTGAAGGCCGACGCGAAGCAGGCCGGCGAGAACGTGAAGGACGCCGCGGGCAAGGCCGGCGACAGCGTCAAGGACGCGTTCAACCGCTGATCCCCCACCCGCTGAACCCATGAAGAGGGGGAGGCTCGCCGATGGCGAGCCTCCCCCTCCGCACTCGGGTCAGACCTTGCGGCTGCCGGTGATCGCTCGGATCAGCCAGGCGATCACGGCGATGGCCAGGAGCACCAGACCGACCCACAGCAGGAACTGGAGCGACTGCACCAGTCCTCCGGTGATCGCGAGGATCACGGCGATGACGATGACGATGATCAGGAGGATGTTCATCGGTCTTTCCCTTCTCTGGGGGCGCGGGCGCCCGACTGCGGTGACCCCACGCTAGACCCGAACCACACCCTCTCTGGAGGGGGTTGACTTCGACCCTCCCGATGCGCGAAGGAGCAGAGCAATGCCAGGACGACGCAACAACTCCCTGAAGGATCCGGAACTGTACGAAGAGCTGCGCGACGACGGCGCTTCGAAGGAGAAGGCCGCCCGCATCTCGAACGCTGCCGCACGAGACGGCCGCAGCTCCGTCGGCCGCCGCGGCGGGAAGCACGGGGACTACGAGGACTGGACCGTTCCCGAGCTGCGGAAGCGCGCCAAGGAGCTGGGCCTCACCGGCTACAGCGGCAAGCGCAAGGCCGAGCTCATCTCCGAACTGCGAAACCACTGACCCGGATGACGCGCTTCGGGATCGAGGAGGAGTTCCTTCTGCTCGATGAGGATTCGCTCGTCCCCGTCGCACTCAGCGGTGACATCCTGGAGCGCATCGGCGATGACGTCACCGCCGGGCGCGTGACCACCGAGTACCTGGCCTCGCAGGTCGAGGCCCTCACCGATCCGGTGCGGACCGGCGCCGAGGCCGTCCAGCAGCTGTCGGCGTTGCGCACGGCCATCGGCACGCAGGCACGCGCCCGGCGCGCGATCGCGGCACCGACCGGCTCGCCGTTCACCACTCTCCGCTCGCCGCGTCTCTCGCCGTCGGCGCACTACGACGACGTCGCCCGGCGGCTGGCGCACCTCACCCGCGAGCACGAGGTGAACGGTCTGCACGTGCACGTCGAGGTGCCGGACGAGGAGGAGCGGGTCCGCGCCCTGAACCGTCTCCGCGCCTGGCTGCCGCTGCTGCTCGCCCTCAGCACGAACAGCCCGTTCGGCAACGGTCTCGACACGGGATTCGCGAGCTGGCGGAGCATGCTCATCCGCCGGCTCCCCTCGTCGTGGTGTCCGCCCCGGTTCGCCGACGTCGACGACTACCGGGCGCGCGTGGACCAGCTCCTGGCCCTCGGGACCATCGGCGAGGCGACATCCCTCTCCTGGGCGGTGCGTCTCTCCGAGCGCTACCCGACGGTCGAGGCGCGCGTCGCGGACACGCAGCTCACCGCGGAGGACGCCGTCCTCTCCGCGCTGCTGACCCGCGGGATCGCCCTGGCGTCCGGGCAGCGGATCGTCGCCGACGAGACGGAGACGATCGACGCGTCGATCTGGATGGCGTCGAGAGCCGGGATGACGGCCCGCATCGTGGATCCGCTCACCGGAGAGGTCTGCCCGGCCTGGACCGTGGCGGAGCACCTGGTCGACGACATCGGGCCGGTGCTGGACGACCTCGGCGATGCGGACGCGGTGCGGGCGGGCCTCGACCGGCTGCGGGCCGACGGGACCGGTGCGGCGCGACAGCGTGCGGCGCACGCACGGGACGGCCTCCCCGGGCTCCGACGGCTCCTGCAGGAAGGTACCGGAACACCGGCCGCCTGACGGGCCCTCGCGTCCGTCGCCCGGAGTAGGGTCGGCCTGTGTCATCCTTCGCCCCGCTCCAGCGGCTCGTCATCGCGATCGCCGTGCTGGCCTCGTTCGTCACGTTCCTCGACGGAACAGTGGTGAACGTCGCCCTTCCCGCCATCAGTGAAGAGCTGGGCGGCGGGATCACCACGCAGCAGTGGGTCGTCGACGCCTACCTCATCACCCTCAGCGCGCTGATCCTGCTCGCCGGCTCCCTGTCCGACGCCTACGGACGGGTGCTGGTGATGCGGATCGGCCTCATCGCCTTCGGCATCGCGTCCGTCGCGGTCGCCGCCGCGATCGACCCGCTCATGCTCATCGTGGCTCGCGGGGCGCAGGGGGCGGCCGGGGCCCTGCTCGTCCCGAGCTCCCTCGCGCTCATCACCGCGACCATGCGCGGCGACCTGCAGGCGCGGGCCATCGGCGTCTGGACGGCCTTCACCACGGCGGCTCAACTGGTCGGCCCCCTGCTCGGCGGGCTCTTCGTCGACTTCCTGTCCTGGCGCTTCGTGTTCCTCATCAACGTCCTCCCCATCGGAGTGACGCTGGTGCTGCTCGCCCGCCTGCATCTGCCGGAGCACCCGAGGGGCGTCCGCGTGGACTGGTGGAGCGGTGCACTGTGCGCGCTGGGACTGGGCGCCGTCGTCTTCGCCCTCATCGAGCAGCCGAACCTCGGGTGGGCCTCCCCCGCGATCTGGATCCCCGCCGTGGCCGGGGCCGCACTCTTCGCCGTCTTCCTGTGGCGCCAGGGCCGCTCGGCCACGCCGCTCATGCCGCTGTGGCTGTTCCGGGTGCGCGACTTCGGGTGGGGCAACCTCGCCACGCTCTTCGTGTACGCCGCGCTCTCCCTCAACGGCTTCGTCGTCGGCGTCTACCTGCAGCAGGGGGCGGGACTGAGCGCGACGGCGGCCGGGCTCGCGAGCCTGCCGATGACGATCCTGATGATCCTGCTGAGCTCGCGTGCCGGCGGGTGGGCAGGGCGCTGGGGCCCGCGCATCTTCATGACGATCGGACCGCTGATCATGGCCGTCGGAGCGCTGATGCTGCTGACCGTGAACGCCACCTTCGACTACTGGGCGCAGGTGCTCCCGGCCATGATCGTGATGGGCCTCGGCCTGTCGCTCACCGTCGCCCCGCTGACGGCCGCGATCCTCGGGGCCATCGACGAGAACCACTCCGGCATCGCCTCCGCCGTGAACAACGCCGTCTCCCGCGTCGCGGGTCTGCTCGTGGTCGCGATGCTGTCGACCATCGTCGGGGGCACGCTCGACCTCGACGGGTTCCACAACGCGGCCTGGGTCACGGCGGCGCTCCTCGTGCTCGGCGGCGTCGTGTCGTGGATCGGGATCCGCCGGAACCCCTCGGAGGCGGCGGCCCCGCCCGTCGACGCCCCCGCGCAGCCGACGCCTCAGCCGCGATGAGCGTCCCTCGTCCCCAGCGCGGTCGAAGGACGACACGCCACTCCCCGGCGCCGGCGGCCCTCATCGCCGTCGGGGTCCTCGCCCTCTCCGCCTGCAGCGCGCCACCCGCTCTCCCCGCTGAGGGAACCGGGTCGTCGGCCACTGTCGCGCTTCCCCCGGCCGGCGCCCTTCCGGACTACCAGCTCGGCGGAGCCTACGATCCGCCCGAGGGTGTGGGCATCGTCGGCCGCGACCGCAGCGCGGAGCCCGCCGCCGGCCTCTACTCCGTCTGCTATGTCAACGGCTTCCAGACGCAGCCGGGCGAGCTGGACACCTGGCCCGACGACCTGCTCCTGCACGACGGCGACGAGGTGGTCTTCGACCCCGACTGGCCCGACGAAGCCCTCCTGGACACCGGCAGCGCGGAGCAGCGGTCCCGCATCGCCGAGATCGTGGTCCCGTGGATCGAGGGCTGTGCGGATGCCGACTTCCAGGCGGTCGAGTTCGACAACCTCGATTCGTTCTCGCGCTCGGGCGGCGCTCTGCGCCTGGACGACAACCTCGCGCTCGCGGACCTGCTCGTCGACGCGGCGCACCGCGTCGGGCTCGCTGCGGGGCAGAAGAACGCGGCCGAGCATGCGGACGCCCTGAAAGAGCGCGCGGGCTTCGACTTCGCCGTGACGGAGGAATGCGCCGCGTACGCGGAGTGCGGCACGTACACCGGGGTCTACGGGCCTCACGTGATCGACATCGAGTACACGGATCAGCTCCCGCGGCCGTTCGCGGAGCTGTGCGCCGACCCGGACACCCCGGCGTCGACAGTGCTCCGCGATCGCGACCTCGTCACTCCGGACGATGAAGGGTACGTGTTCGCCGGGTGCCCCTGACGACGGAGGCGCTTGCCTGGCGAGCGCCTCGGCGTCAAGTCCCTGGCGGTCGCCGCTCGCGCGGGTGAGGATGCGGGTGATCGATCCGATGGGAGCCCCTCCTCATGACCGTTTCCACTCTCGACGCCGACACCGCCGTCGCCTTCTCGCCGCGCGGCCCCCTGTCGGGCGCCGTCCTCGACGTCCTCACCGGTCGCGGCGAGGACGCCGCCGCCCTGCCCGACCTCGCCACCACAGCCGTCGCTGAGAGCAGCGATGTGGTCCGGGACGACGACATCCAGCTCGCCCTGTTCGTCCTCTACGCGTCCTCCTACGGCTCGCTTCCGCAGCTCGATGCGAGTCTCGAGTGGGATGCCGGGGTGGTCACGGCGCGCCGCGTCCTCGAGGACGCCTTCGAGGCCGCACTGCGTGACACCGTGCCGGTGCCCGAGCTTCCCGAACCCACGGTCGACGCCGTGGGTCGTGCCCTGTTCGCCCTCGCTGCCGCGGACACCGGCCCCAGCCTGTCGCGGCACATCGCGAGGAAGGCCACCCGCGAGCAGGCGGAGGAGTCGCTGATCCTGCGATCCGTGTACACCCTGCGGGAGGCCGATCCGCACTCCTGGGCGATTCCGCGGCTGACCGGCCGTCCCAAGGCCGCGCTCGTGGAGATCCAGTCCGACGAGTACGGCGGTGGGCGCCCCCAGCGGGTGCATGCAGAGCTCTATGCGCGGGCCCTGCGCGCCGCGGGACTCGACGACACGTACGGCGCCTATGTCGACGACGCCCCGGCGATCACGCTCGCCTCGCACAACATGATGAGCCTGTTCGGGCTCAACCGCCGGCTCGTCGGCGCGATCGTCGGCCACCTCGCCGCGTACGAGATGACCTCGTCGATCCCCTGCCGGTTCTACGCCGACGGCCTGCACCGGCTGGGGTTCGCCGACGAGGTCGCCGCGTACTTCGAGGAGCATGTGGAGGCCGACGCGGTGCACGAGCAGATCGCCGCCCGTGACCTCGCGGGCAGCCTCGCCGAGGACCGTCCGGAACTGCTGGCGGACATCCTGTTCGGCGCGGCCGCGTGCCTCACGGTCGACGGCTGGGCCGGAGCCCACACCCTGGACGCCTGGACCGAGGGCCGCTCGGCACTGCGGGAGAGGACGACGGCATGAGCGGTCGCGAGGAGCCGGTGACCGTCACGGCGTACCCGGACGGCCCCCTGCTCGTGCGGGGCGAGATCGAGTTGCACGCGAGCGACGGCACGGTGATCGACCCGCGCCGACGCACGGTGGCCCTTTGTCGCTGCGGTCTCTCCGCGCTCAAGCCGTTCTGCGACGGCACGCACAAGGCGGCAGGGTTCCGCACCGAGGACTGAGCGGCGGTCAGCCCTCCGGCCAGTAGTGGCTGTCGGGGACGGATCGCGCGCCGAAGATCGCCTGCCCGACCCGCACGCACGTCGCCCCCTCCTCGACGGCGATCTCGTAGTCGCCGGACATTCCCATCGACAGCGCGCCGTCGCCGATGAGTTCGGGAGTCTCTTCGCGGGCCCTGTCGCGGAGGGTGCGCAGCAGCGCGAAGCACTCGCGCACCCGGGCGTCGTCCGGTGTGAGCAGCGCCAGGGTCATCAGACCGCGGACGCGAAGGGCGCCGTACGTCGGCAGGGCCTTCAGGAAGCCCGGGAGCTCCTCGGGCGGCATCCCGAACTTCGAGTCCTCCGCCGAGGTGTTCACCTGCACGTACACGTCGAGACTGCGCCCCGCGGCCTGCAGACGCCGGTCGAGGGCCTCCGCGACCCGGAGCCGGTCGAGCGCCTGGAACTCGGCGGCGAAGGAGACGACGTCTCTCGCCTTGTTCGTCTGCAGGTGGCCGATGACCACCCAGTCGACGTCCAGGTCAGCCGTCTCCCGATTCTTGCGCACCGCCTCCTGCACCTTGTTCTCGCCGAGCCGACGCAGGCCGGCGCCGGTCGCCACCCGCACGCGATCGGTCGGGACGGTCTTGCTCACCGGGAGCAGATGCACCGCACCGGGGTCGCGTCCCGCCCGCTCGGCGGCGGCGTCGATGCGCGCACGTACCGCCGCGACGTTGGCCTGGAAGTCGGCGACGGTGAACGCCGTCGGGTAGCGGTCAGCACCGTCCTCCGCGGGTTCGAACTTTGACATAGGTCAAAATCTAACATAGCTTCGGGACCACGTCTCGCGCCCGCCGACGCCCCCTCACGAAGGAGCCGCCCATGTCCGCACCCGGCCTGTTCTCCGACACCTCGCTGTCGACTCCGCGCCTGCGCACCGAGGTGCCAGGGCCGCGGAGTCGCGCGCTGCACGAGCGCCGGCAACGCGTTGTCCCCCGCGGGGTCGGCAGCGTGCTCCCCGTCTACATCGAGCACGCCGACGGACCCTGGGTCACCGATGTCGACGGCAACCGCTTCCTCGACCTCGGCAGCGGCATCGGCGTGACGACGATCGGCCACACCAACCTCGCCGCCGTCACCGCCGCGGCGGAGCAGCTCGACCGGGTCACGCACACGCTCTTCACCGTCACCCCCTACGAGGGGTACGTGCGCCTCGCCGAGCTGCTCGCGGAGAAGGTCCCCGGCACCCACGAGACCCGCACGGCCTTCGCGAACTCCGGCGCGGAAGCCGTCGAGAACGCGGTGAAGATCGCCCGACGGCACACCGGGCGTCGCGTCGTCGCTGCCCTGGACCACGCGTTCCACGGGCGCACCAACCTCGCGCTCGCGATGAACCACAAGGCGGCGCCGTACGGGACCGGGTTCGGTCCGTTCGCCCCCGACATCCATCGCGTCCCCAACTCCTACCCCTACCGGGACGGACTCGACGGTACCGAGGCCGCGGCGCGCACGATCGCCCATCTCGAACAGCGCATCGGCGTCCACGACCTCGCCGCCGTCATCGCCGAGCCCATCCAGGGCGAGGGCGGCTTCGTCGTCCCTGCCGCGGGTTACCTGTCAACCCTGCAGGAGTGGTGCACCCGCAACGGGGTCGTGTTCATCGCCGACGAGATCCAGACGGGCCTCGGGCGCACCGGGACGTGGTTCGCGAGCACGCACTTCGGCCTCGTTCCGGACCTCGTGCTCACGGCGAAAGGCATCGCCGGCGGGCTGCCCCTGGCGGGAGTGACCGGCCGCGCCGAGATCATGGACGCGCCCGACCCGGGCGGCCTCGGCGGCACGTTCGGCGGAACCCGGTCTCGATCGCCGCCGCCCTCGCGGTGTTCGACGAGCTCGAGCACGGGACCTTCTTCGCGGACGCCCGTCGGATCGGCGCCCACCTGTCCGCGCGACTCGAGGGGCTGCGCGCCCGCCACGCTGTGATCGGCGACGTCCGCGGGATCGGCGCCATGCAGGCCTTCGAGCTGAGCACCCCTGGCACGACACGACCGCTGGCCGGGGCCGCGTCCATGGTCGCGGAGTTCGCCGCCCAGCGCGGGATCCTGCTGCTCACAGCCGGCAGCGACGGCAACGTGATCCGCTTCCTGCCGACCCTCACGACGACGGACGAGCAGCTCGACGTCGCGGTGGACGTGATCGACGAGGCCCTCAGCGCGCTCCGTTGAGCACCGGGAGACGCAGCGCTCCGCCGCTCCAACGCACCCGGGAGAGGTCGCGCACGATCAGGTCGGGGTGCGCCGACGCAGAGGCTGCGCCCACCCCGACCACGAGCCCTGCTCCGGCTGCCCTCGCCGCATGGATCCCCGGCGCCGAGTCCTCGAAGACCACACAGTCCCCCGGGTCCCGCCCGAGCAGGAGCGCGGCGCGGAGGTAGGGGTCGGGCGCGGGTTTGCCGCGGTCCACGTCTTCGGCGGCGACGAGAAGGGCGGGCGCCGGGATGCCCGCTCCGCGCATCCGCGCGGTCGCGACGGCCCTGTTGCTGCTCGTCGCGACCGCCCACAGGTCACCCGGCAGCGCGACGAGCAGAGCGGCCGCCCCGGGGATCCCCGCCGTCGCCGACGCGACGGCGAGCTCACGCGCGAGGAGGTCGGCCGTCGCCTCGTCCGCCCGCTCCGGCTCGACGAGCGTCGCGACCACCTCACTCGGTCGCCTGCCGTGCGGGGCGTCTCGGAGGAAGTCGAATCCCGGGGCATACCGACGGGCCCAGGCGCCCCACGCGATCGCCGCCGAGGGGACGGAATCCACCAGCACGCCGTCGCAGTCGAACAGGATCCCAGCCGCGCGCACGACCACCTCGGCACTCTGAACCTCGTGTGCTATTTTTGGCATAGGTCAAATCTAACCGAGGAGAGTGCATGTCCGCGTCCCGCACCCCCCGAACGGCCCTCGCCGTCCGCCACGTCCCCTTCGAAGACCTCGGCATCCTCGCTCCCCTGCTGACGGAGCGCGGCTACGAGACCACCCTTCTCGATGCCGGCATCGACGAGCTCGACGCGGACGCCGTCGACGGGGCCGACCTGCTCATCGTCCTCGGCGGACCGATCGGGGTGTACGACGACGATCGCTACCCGTTCCTGCGCTCCTCGAAGACCGCCGTCGCGGCGCGACTCGACAGCGGCGGCGCCACGCTCGGTGTCTGCCTCGGCGCGCAGCTCCTGGCCGAGTCCCTGGGCGCAGAGGTCCGGCCGACCGGGGCGGTCGAGATCGGCTTCGGCCCGCTCGCATTGACCCCCGAGGGCCGGGAGTCCGTCCTGGCCCCTCTCGACGGTGAGCCCGTGCTCCACTGGCATGGGGACGAGTTCACGATCCCTGCCGGCGCGCAGTCCCTGGCGCACACGCCCGGCTTCCCGCATCAGGCCTTCGCGGTGGGCCGCACTCTCGGCCTCCAGTTCCACCTGGAAGCCGACCACCGCGCCATCGAGCGCTGGCTCATCGGCCACGCCCACGAACTGCATCACCACGGCATCGACCCGCGATCGATCCGCGAACAGGCACGCACGCTCGGCCCGCGGCTCGAGACTCTCGCCACCCGCGTCCTCACCGACTGGCTGGATGCGGTCGAGGTCTAGCGCGAACGCCCGGGCAGCGGAAGAGGCCGGACCCCCAGCGAATCCGGCCTCTGCTCCCCTCGACCTCAGGCGGCGCGACGCAGTGGCACCGTCGGGAAGTCGATCGGCACGTCGAGCGCGATGTTCACGTAGTTCGTGAAGAGGTTCAGCGCGACCTGGCCGATGGTCTCGACGATCTGCTCGTCGTTCCAGCCGTGCGCGCGGAGGGCGTCGACGTCGGCCGAGGTCACCTGACCCCGCTCCTCGACGAGCTTGAGCGCGAAGGCCAGCAGTGCCGCCGTGCGGGGGTCGTCGGAGGCGCCGTCCTGGGCGGCGGCGAGCACCTCGGTCGTGAGGCCGGCCTTCTTGCCGAGCGCCGTGTGCGCGGCCAGGCAGTAGCCGCACGAGTTGCGGTTCGCGACGGCGACGGCGATCTGCTCGCCCAGGGCCGCACCGAGCGTGCCCCCACCGTAAGCGCCGAAAGCGCTCCACATGCTGGTGAGCGCGGCGGGCGAGTTCGCGACCGCGCGGAACATGGCGGGGACGGCGCCGAAGGCGGAGCCGATCTGCTCCAGCTGCTCCTTGACGGGGCCGGTGGCGGTCTCACGGTCGACGAGAGGGACGTTGGGCATGGGTTGCTCCTTTGTGTTTCGGGACGGGCCGGATTCGGCTTCCCCTTCAGTCTTCCTCGGGAGTCAGTACGATACGCATCATTTGATCTTGCGTTCATGACATATCGTCCAGAAGAATGGAAGCATGCCGCCGCTTGACCGCCTCACCCCGCTGCTCGACCGCTTCCGGGTGCGCAGCCGCCTGTTCCACACCGGACCCCTGTGCGGGACCACGGTCTTCGCCGCGAGTGCGGGCCACGGTTTCCTTCACGTGCTGCGTCGCGGCGAGATGGAGGTGACGCACCAGCGCCCGGGCGGCGGCATCGAGCGCGAGACGATCACCCGCCCCAGCCTGCTGTTCTTCCCCCGCCCCATCGATCACACCTTCCTCAACGCCCCGACCGAGGAGTCCGACTTCGCCTGCGCGACGATCGACTTCGACGGCGGAGCGACGCATCCGCTCGTCCGCACCCTCCCGTCCGTGATCGTCCTTCCGCTCGACGAGGTGTCCACCCTCGGCCCAGCACTCGACCTCCTGTTCGCCGAGGTCGACAACGTGCGCTGCGGGCGCCCCCTCCTGGCCGACCGCATGTTCGAGGTCGTCCTCATCCAGCTTCTGCGCTGGATGCTCGATCACTCCGGTGATCTGGCCCTGCCGCCGGGGCTGCTGCCCGGCCTGGCCGACGAGCGCCTCGCCCCGGCCCTCGTGGCGATGCACGAGGCGCCCGGCGAACCGTGGACGCTCGACTCCCTCGCGCGGACCGCAACGATGTCGCGCAGCGCCTTCGCGGCGCGCTTCAAGGACGTCGTGGGCCGCGCCCCAGGGGACTACCTCACCGAGTGGCGCCTCACGATCGCTCAGGAGCAGCTCCGCGCGGGGATGTCGGTGAGCGCTGTCGCCGCCGACCTCGGCTATGCGAGCGCCTCTGCCTTCTCCCGGGCGTTCACCCAGCGTCTCGGCCGCTCGCCGCGCGCCTGGCTCGGCCTCGCCGCCTGAAGTCAGCCGCCGGCCGACATCACCGCCGCGACCCCCGTCACGATCCGGTCGAGATCGCCGGCCGTGAGCGAAGGGTGCACGGGGAGGGAGAGCACCTCCTGCGCCGCGCGTTCCGTCTCCGGCAGCTCATCGGTCGGAGCGAAGCGCGCCAGCGAGGGCAGCCGATGGTTCGGGATCGGGTAGTAGACGCCGGAACCCACCCCGTGCTCATCGCGGAGAGCGTCGCGTACCCGGTCGCGCTCCCCCGCGGCGATCCGCACCGTGTACTGGTGGTAGACGTGCTCGGCGCCCTCCGCGACCGCGGGCACCGTGAGCCCGTCGATGCCGGCGAGCGCGGCGTCGAGGAACGCGGCGTTCCCCTGTCGCCGCCGGGTCCAGGCGGCGACCCGCCCGAGCTGCACCCGACCGACCGCGGCATGCACCTCGCTCATCCGGTTGTTGTAGCCGACGACCTCGTTCGCGTACTGCGTCTCCATGCCCTGGTTGCGGAGCAGACGGATACGGCGCGCCACCTGCTCGTCCGCACAGGACACCATGCCGCCCTCGATCGCCGTCATGTTCTTCGTCGGATAGAGGCTGAACATGCCGAACGTGCCGATGGTCCCCGCCGGCCTCCCTCGCCACGCAGCGCCGTGGGCCTGCGCAGCATCTTCGTAGATGGCGAGACCGTGGTCGTTGGCGACCTCCTCGATACCGTCCACGAGGAACGGGTGCCCGTACAGATGCACGGGCATGACGCCCTTCGTGCGGGCGGTGACCGCGGCACGGACCCGGGTCGGATCCAGCGTGAAGTGCGTCGGTTCGATGTCGACGAACACCGGCGTCGCTCCGGCCAGCACCACGGAGTTCGCGACCGCCGCGAAGGTGAAGGACGGCACGATCACCTCGTCGCCCGGCCCCACACCGGCGGCGAGCAGCCCCAGGAGCTGCCCGCTCGTCCCGGAGTTGACCGCGACGGTGGTGCGACCCTCCACGAACCGGGTCGCGAACTCGCGCTCGAACGCCGCCACCTCGGGGCCCTGCGCGAGCATCCCGCTGCGGAGCACCCGTTCGACGGCTGCCACCTCGTCGTCGCCGATGAGCGGCGCGGCGGCCGGGATGAAGTCCTTCTGCATGGAGATGCCCTTCGTCGGGAACGGCTCGTCGAGAGCCGGATCGGAGGTGGAGGCAGGAATCGAACCTGCGTACACGGTCTTGCGGACCGCGACCTGGCCACTCGGTCACTCCACCGGGTCAGGTGTCCTCACGCGCCGGGCGGCGAGTACCCCTGCAGGAAGCGGCCGAAGCGCTGCACCGCATCGACCAGGGTCTCCGTCTCGGGCAGGAAGGCGATGCGCACGTGGTCGGTGTCGGCGCCGTTGAAGGCGCGACCGTGCACGAGGAGGATGCGTTCCGCATCGAGGAAGTCGAGGACCAGGCGCTCGTCGTCACGGATGCCGTACACCTCAGGGTCGAGGCGGGGGAAGAGGTAGAGCCCCCCGCCCGCCTCGTGAACGTCGACGCCGGGGATCGCGCGGAGCGCCGCCGTGGCGGCGTCGCGTTGCGCCGTCAGCCGCCCGTCCGCCGAGACGAGCGCATCGAGCGACGTGTCGTGCTCCAGAGCCGCCGTGATCGCATGCTGCGCGGGCACGGACGCGCACATCCGCATCGACGCGAGCAGCCGCAGACCGGAGAGGAACGGATCGTCCGCAGCGAACCCGGTCGTCAGCGCCCAGGCGGCCCGGTACCCGGCGACGCGATGGGTCTTGGACAGTCCGGCGAAGGTGACGCAGGGCACATCGGGGGCGACCTGGGCAGTGGAGACGTGCGTGAATCCGGGGTACACGACCCGGTCGTAGATCTCGTCCGAGAGCAGCAGCAGACCGTGGCGACGGGCCAGCTCCGCGATGCCCTCCAGCGTCTCCCTGGGGTACACGGCGCCGGTCGGGTTGTTCGGATTGATGACGACGACAGCGACGGTCCGGGGGCCGATCGCAGCCGCCATGGCGTCGAGGTCCGGAAGCCACCCTGCCTCCTCCACACAGGGGTAATGCACGGGCTCACCCCCGGCGAGGACGGTCGATGCGGTCCACAGCGGATAGTCGGGACTCGGGATCAGGACTTCGTCGCCCGGCTCCAGCAGTGCCTGCAGCGTGAGGCCCACCAGCTCGGACACGCCGTTGCCGACGGTCACCGCCTCGATTCCGAGGGACGGGAACCCTGCCCGCCGCGCGTAGTGCGCGCGGATCGCCTCCCTCGTCTCCGGCAGCCCCGGGGATTCCGAGTATCCGTGGGCATGCGGGAGCGCCTCGCGGAGAGCTTCCACGATCACCGGCGGCGCCTCGAACCCGAACGGCGCCGGGTTGCCGATGTTCAGGCGCAGGATCCGTTCTCCGCGGGACTCCAGCTCGGCGGCACGCGCGGCGACCGGGCCCCGCAGGTCGTAGAGCACGCCGTCGAGACGCGAGGATCGCCCGACCCGGAACGCGGTCCCGGCATCTCCGGTCGTCATCCGTCCCCCTCGGCCGGTGCCGGGCCGGAGGCGGCGGCCACGTCGTCGGCCAGGCGTCGCAGGTCGGCGTCATCGAGGTCGTGCACGGTCAGCCGCAGATGGTGTCCACTGGCGGATTCGTCCTCCAGCGCGAACTCCGACCCTGGTCGCACGAGCCATCCGCGGTGCGCGAGCCGCGCGGCGACGACCCCCGCATCCTCGCGGACGTCGACCCACACGTTCAACCCGCTCTCCGCAGCGACGTCCAGCCCTCGAGCGGACGCGAGCGCGGCGAAGGACCTGTTGCGCGCGGCGTACCGGGCGCCTGCCTCCGCGACCAGCCGGTGCACTCCCTCGTCGCGCAGCATCGTCGCCGCGAGCTGCTGCATGACATGGCTCACCCACATGGTGCCGGGACTGAGCCTGAGGGCAAGGCGCTCAGCGGTGACCGGATCGGACGCCGTGAGGGCCAACCGCATGTCAGGGCCGAGGAACTTGGAGACCGACCGCACCAGCGCCCAGCGTTCCTGGGCCGGCCCGATGATGGTGGCGTACGGGGTCGGGGAGAGCAGCGAGAAGTGGTCGTCCTCGATCACCAGCACGTGGGGGTGCGGAGCGAGCACCTCGCGGAGCTCCTCGGCGCGGGAGGGAGTGATGCTGGCCCCGGTGGGGTTGTGGGCGCGAGGCGTGCAGACGATCGCGCGCACGCCGCTCTCCAGGGCCTCACGGACGCCCTCCACCGTCATCCCCTCCTCGTCGACCGGTATCGCGACCGGGGCGTAGCCGGCCAACCGCGCGGTCTGGATGCTGGACAGGAAGCACGGATCCTCCAGGCCCACCCGGTCGCCGTGCACGAGCGTCTGGGCGAGCAGGCGCTCCACCGCGTCGACCGCGCCCGCGGTGACCGAGAGCCGGAAGGGACGAGGCTGATCCTCCGCGATCCATCGTGTCGCCCACTCGGCGAGCTCGGCATCGATGACGGATTCGCCGTAGAGGACGGGATGGGGACGCACGGTCGCGAGAGCCGCGACGAGGTCGGGGAGCAAGGCGGCCTGCGGGTTGCCGTTGGCGATGTCGCGGAGTGCCGTTCCGGGCGTGAAGCCCTCATCCGGCGTGGCTGCAGGGCCGAGCACGGTCGTGCCGGTGCGCCCGCCGGTGGTGGCGATGCGCGCCGTCACGAGGGAGCGATAGGCGGCGAGCACGGTGTTGCGATTCACGCCCAGCCGCTCGGCGAGAGTGCGGACCGGCGGCAGACGGTCCCCCGCGACGAGCGTCCCCCGCTCGACGAGGTCGCGCACGCTCTCGGAGATCTCGGCGGCGGTGACTCCGCTGATCGCATCGGTCTCGCCGTCTCTGCTCTCCGCCGTGCCCATGACTCGACGGTAGGGGAGATTTTGACCTATGTCAAAATCTCCCCTACCGCTCAGGGACGGTCGTCGACCTCCACGCCGTCCTCGATCTCCTCCGGCTCCAGATCGGTCACGTCGACCTCCGGCGCGTCGCCGTCGCCGTTGTTCGCGGTCGGGGGCTCCCCGTGGAATCCGGTCGTCTCGTCCTGTCGCGGATCGGTCATGCTGCCTCCTCGGTCGATGGGGTTCCATGATCTCCGCACCGTCCCGCGGCGGCGAGAACCTTGACAATGCCGGCTCCTCCCGCTCCCTGCGCACGCAGGCGGAGTCCAGGGAAGGGCGATACCGTGCAGAGGCGACGTCCGCTCCGATGGACCCGCTCTCCGCACGATCACCGCGATCCCCCGACAGAGGACACGATGACCCCCGGCACCCTGCCCCTCGCCGCTTCCGCCCCCGGTTACGACGGCTTCATCGGCTGGGTGCTCAGCCTCATCGAGACCCTCGGCGAGGTCGGTGTCGGTCTCGCGGTGCTCATCGAGACGTTCGTCCCCCCGATCCCGTCCGAGGCGATCCTGCCCGCGGCGGGCTTCCTCGCCTACGACGGCCGGATGAACGCCTGGGGCGCCTGGGCCGCAGCCACCATCGGCGGGCTCGTCGGTGCGTGGCTCTGGTACGCGCTCGGCGCCGCGGTCGGCCGGGACCGCACCCGACGCATCGTCGGACGCATCCCCCTCCTCGACCACGACGACTTCGACAAGGCGGAGGCGTTCTTCGCGCGCTGGGGCGGCGGCGCGGTGCTGTTCGGCCGCTGCGTGCCCCTCGTGCGCTCCTTCATCTCGATCCCGGCAGGGATCGAGCGCATGGCCCTGTGGAAGTTCACGATGTACACCCTGGTCGGCTCGGCGGTCTGGAACGGCATCTGGATCGGCCTCGGCTTCGCCTTCGGCCCCGCCATCCGGCCGATCCTCGAGCAGTGGAGCGGTGTGATCTCCGACGTGGTCGTCGGCCTGCTCATCCTGCTGCTCCTGGTGTTCATTGCGCTGCGCATCCGCCGCCGCGTGCGGGAGGCCGCGGCACGGCGCGCCGAGGACAACGGGTCCGCCTGAGATACGGCCACCTGATGTCGGCGGGCCGGGGCACGATGGAGGCATGACGGACGGCTACGACCCCGGTTTCCTCGGCATCCCGCTCCCGCTCCCCGTGCCTCCGATGGCGGTGCGCACCCTGCCGGCTCCGCGGTTCACGGTGCTGCTGGACCCGGAGCGGCGGCTCGCCGCGGTGACGGCCGTCACCATCGACGGCGCCCGCCTGCGGGACCTCCCCCGGACAGGTGAGTGGCGCCTCGATCACCGGATACCGGCGGAGGAGCAGGCGGGGCCCGCCGTGTACGGCCGGAACGACCTCGACCGCGGGCATCTCGTGCGCCGCCGCGATCCGGGCTGGGGCGAGCTCGCCGACGCCCGCGCGGCCATGGAGGCGACCTTCACGTACCCCAACGCCGCCCCGCAGGCCGCCGTGTTCAACCAGTCGAAAGACCTCTGGCTCGGACTGGAGGATCACGTGCTCGCGTATGCGGAGACCACCGCGCAGCGCCTCACGGTGTTCACCGCCCCCGTGCTCGACGACACCGACCCCCCGTACCGCGGCATCCGCGTCCCCCTCCGGTACTGGAAGATCGCGGCCTGGAATGCCGAGGGCCGACTCGCCGCCGCCGCGTTCCTCCTCGATCAGACCGAACTCGTCGACACCCGGGAGGGTGCCCTCGCCGTCGCGTCGCTCGGAGCCTTCCGCACGTTCCAGGTGCCGGTCTCCGAGATCACCGCCCTCACCGGAGTCGACCTCGGCCCGCTGCCCGACGCCGACGTCCTCCCCCGACGCGGGATCCGCGAGACCGGATGGCGCCCGCTGCACACGGCCGACGACATCGTCGTGTGACAGCGGGCGCTCCGCATCACTCGCCGGCGCGCGCGACCTCCAGCGAGGGGTAGTCGATGTAGCCCTCGGCGGTCGAACCGTAGAACAGCTCCGGGCGCGGTTCGTTCAGCTCGGCCCCGGTCCGCCAGCGCTCCACGAGGTCGGGGTTGGCGATGACGGGACGCCCGGCCGCGACCGCGTCCGCCCAGTCCTCGGCCACCAGCTCCTCGGCCGTCGCACGGGTGGTCTCGACGCCGAAGCCGGTGTTGACGATGAGCGGAGCGCCCGCCGCCCGGCGGATGGCCTGGACGAGCTCTCCGGCGGGCTCGGGGTGCAGCACATCGACGAAGGCCAGCCCCAGAGGCGCGAGCCCTTCGGCGAGCGCGGTGTAGGTCGCGAGGACGTCGGCCGCATCGTCCTCGATGACACCCTGGATGCCGTGGGCCGGCGAGAGGCGGATCCCGGTGCGGTCGGCACCCACGGCTGCCGCGACCGCCGCGGTCACCTCGACCGCGAAGCGCGCACGGTTCTCCGGCGAGCCGCCGTACTGGTCGTCGCGGACGTTGGACACGGGAGACAGGAACTCGTGGACGAGGTAACCGTTGGCGCCGTGCACCTCGACGCCGTCGAAGCCGGCCGCGATCGCGTTGCGCGCAGCCTGGACGAACTGCTCGACGACCACCGGGATCTCGTCGAGGGTGAGGGCGTGCGCGACGGGCAGGTCGGCCTTGCCCTTGAGGGTGCGCGTCTGCCCTGGTGCCGCCAGGGCGCTCGGCGCGACGACGCGGGGCTCGCCCGAGATGTCCGGGTGCCCGACACGACCGCCGTGCATGAGCTGCATGACGATGGTGCCGCCCTCGGCGTGCACGGCGTCGGCCACACGACGCCATCCGTCGATCTGCGCGGGGGTCACGATTCCCGGCTGCCCGGGGTACGACTTGCCCTCGAGGACGGGCCAGACGCCCTCGGAGATGATGAGCCCCTGTCCCGCGCGCTGACGGTAGTACTCCTCGATGATCGCGGTCGGCACGCCGTCGGCGTCCGCACGCGTGCGGGTGAGCGGCGCCATGACGACGCGGTTGGACAGGTGCAGCGAGCCGAAGTCGGCGGAGTCGTAGAGAGTCACAGAGGGACCAAGGACGCGGCCGGCCGCTGTATTCCCGTGAATCGACCAGGTGTTCCGGTGTATCAACCGCCCAGATCGGCGACGAGGTTCGCGAAGTGGTCGAGGTCGGCGGCCGTCCAGCCGCGCAGGCGCTCGCCGATGCGCCCCTCGTACCGGGAGCGGGCGAGAGCGACGCGCTCCTCGGCCAGCGGGGTCGCCACCAGGACTCGGGCGCGGCGGTCTTCCGGATCCGGGATGCTCTCGACGAGCCCGAGCTGCTCGAGCTGGCGCACCTGCCGGCTCACGGCGGACTTGTCCGTCTGCAGGCGCTCGATGAGGGCTCCCGCCGAGGTCGCCCGTCCGGCGAGGATCGAGGTCAGGACCTGGTACCCGAGCGGCTGGAGGTCCGGATGCACGGTGGCGGCAGCCTCGCGCCACCCGACGCGGATGCGGGCGAACAGACGGCCGAGCTCATGCTCGACGCGGGCGACCGCCTGGTCGAGATCGTCGAGGAGAGCGTCGTCGGCAGGATCGTCGGACGAGGCGCTCATATCGCCAGTGTACGGCGAAGCCCCGCGACCGCAGGCGGTCGCGGGGCTTCGCTCAGACCTCGGCGAGGAGCCGGAACACCTTGGACGCGGCGTCGATCTCGGCGGGCGTGAGCTCGTCGATCACGGCGCGGAGCCGGGTGCCGTACTCTCGCCGGACCTCGGTGAGAGCGGTGCACGCGGCGGGCGTCGCGGTGAGCACCCGGAGCCGGCCGTCGCGCTCGTCCGGCACGGAGGCGATCAGACCCAGGTCCTCCAGCATCCGCACCTGGCGACTGACGACGGACTTGTCCATCTCGAACCGCTCGGCGAGCTCGTGCGCGCTGGCCGAGCCCGCCCGGTCGATGAACGTGAGCAGCTTGTACCCCGCCACCTGCAGCTCCGGGTGGACCCGGGACGCCGATTCCTTCCACAGCGACCGGGTCCGCGCGAAGATGAGGTTGAGATGCGCCTGGAGGTCGCTGAGGGCGGTGTCGACGTCGGGGGTGCCGACCGCCTCGGACGCGATCATGTCAGCGCTCCTGCTTCCGATCGTCGCGCTCGAGCACGCTCACCGACCCGGTGGTGGTCGCCGGTCCGGCCTGCCCGGTGCGGATCGTCCCCGTCGAGAGGTTGGCGCCGACCTCGGCCTCGGAGACCTCGATGACGGACTCCTCGGCCTGCTCGCGCAGCTGCTCCGCGGCGTTCTTGGTGGACAGCGGCTTGTTCTTGATGAACGCGATCGCGATGATCGCGATCACGGCCAGCGGGATGGCGAGGATGAACGCGTCCGCGATGCCGTGCCCGTAGGCGCTCTCGACGATCGTGCGGATCGTGTCGGGCAGCTCGCCCACCTTCGGCACGTCTCCGGAGCCCAGGCGCTCCAGGGCACTGATCTCGTCGGGCGTGGTCGGGACGAAGCCCTTCAGGCCGTCCTTCATGAAGTCGGCCACGCTCGTCGACAGCAGCGATCCCATGACGGTCACGCCGATGGTGCCGGCGATCGTGCGGAAGAAGTTGACGTTCGACGATGCCGCGCCCAGCTGCTGCGGAGCCGTGTCGTTCTGCACGATGAGAGTCAGGTTCTGCATGACCATGCCGAGGCCGGCGCCGAGGACGAACATGTACACGGCCACCAGGGTGAACGGAGTGTCGTAGCGGAGGGTCGCCATCAGGCTCACGCCGATGGTGGCGAGGATCGAGCCGGTGACCATCCAGCCCTTCCACTTGCCGAACCGGCTGACGAGCTGTCCGATGATGATCGACGCGCCCATCTGACCGATGATCATGGGGATGGTCATCAGGCCCGACTCGGTCGGCGTGGCGCCACGGGCCAGCTGGAAGTACTGCGCGAGGAAGACCGAGGTCGCGAACATCGAGACGCCGATCGCGATCGAGGCGATGACCGACAGCGTGAAGGTGCGGTTGCGGAACAGCGACATCGGGACGATGGGTTCCTTGACGAAGAACTCCACGGCGACGAAGGCGGCGATGGCGACGCCCGCGGTGACGGCGAGCGCGATGCTGGTCCCCGAGTCCCAATCGAACTGGTTGCCGCCCATGGAGACCCAGATCAGAAGGGTCGAGACGCCGACGGCGAGCAGGACGATGCCGAAGTAGTCGATGGACACCTTGGTGCCGCGCTGCGGCTTGGGCAGGTGCAGGGTGAACTGCAGCAGCACCAGGGCGACGATCGCGAACGGGACGCCGACGAAGAAGTTGGCGCGCCAGCCCCAGGCGTCGGTGATGACGCCGCCGAGCAGCGGGCCGCCGATCGTGCCGAGGGCCATGATGCCGCCGACGACGCCCATGTACTTGCCGCGCTCGCGCGGAGAGATGATGAGGGCCACGGCGATCATGACGAGCGACATGAGGCCGCCGACGCCGATGCCCTGCACGACGCGGACCGCGATGAGCATGTTCGTGTCGGTGGAGAAGCCGGCGATGACGGTGCCGACCGTGAAGAGGATGAGCGAGATCTGGATGAGGACCTTGCGGTCGACGAGGTCGGCGAGCTTGCCCCAGATCGGCGTCGAGACGGCGGTGGCGAGGAGGCTCGCGGTGATGACCCAGGTGTACTGCGACTGGGTGCCGCCGAGGTCGGCGATGATGACGGGCATCGAGGTCGAGACGACCGTGCCGGAGAGCACGGCGACGAACATGCCGACGATGAGGCCGGAGATCGCGGTGAAGACCTCGCGGGCCGAGCGCGCGGTCTCGGAAGAGGATGAGGTGTGTGTCACGGGGGAATGCTCCTGCATAGAAAGTTGATCGAGATCAACCATACGCCGATAGTTGCGGTTTCGCAACTATCGGCTCGTACCGCACCCGCGGGATGCGGTCAAGGACATCGCCGCAGTGGAGGGACCGGACGACGCTGACCCCATGACCAGCGCAGCCCCCTCCCGCCTCGACCGGCGTCTGCTGCTGTCAGGCTTCCTGTTCGGCTGCGGGATCGCCGCCTCGATGATCGACCTCTTCGTCTTCCACCTCGTGCTGCACTGGCATCACTTCTACGACCTGTCGACCTCCGACGTCGCCCTCGTCTCCGACGGGTTCTTCCACGCGTTCGGCTGGTTCCTCACGATCCTGGGCACCTTCCTCCTCGCCGACGTCCGCCGCCGTGGCCCCCTGCGCTGGACGCGATGGACGGGCGCGGTGATCGCCGGGGTCGGGTTCTTCCAGCTCTTCGACGGCGTCGTCGACCACAAGCTCCTCGGCATCCACCAGATCCGCTACGGCGTCGACCTCGTGCTCTACGACACCGTCTGGATCGTGTCGGCCGTCGTGCTGCTCGCTGCCGGAGCCCTCACGGTGTGGCGGACCCGACCGGCCCCGAGGGGGTGACAGCCGTGCACGAAGGGCACGACGGGCACGACGACCCGCCCCGACTTCCGGGCCTCGATGCGGACGCGACGGGCGGGGGCATCGACGTCCTCCCCTTCCTCGCCCTCGTCCTCCTCCTCGGCGCCGCCGTGCTGTATCTCGTCGCGCTGCGGCGGACCCGCGACCGCAGTCCCTGGCCGCGGCCACGGACGGCCGCCTGGATGAGCGGTCTGCTGTGCGCCGCGGTCGGCACCGTCGGACCGTTCGCCGCCCTGGCCCACAGCAGCTTCCCGGTGCACATGGCCGGCCATGTCCTCGTGGGCATGCTGGCCCCGCTCCTCCTGGTGCTCGGGCGTCCGGTCTCCCTGGCCCTCCGCGCCCTTCCCGTCGCCGAGGCCCGTGCGCTCTCCCGGGTGCTGCGCAGCGCCCCGATCCGGGTGCTCACGCATCCGGTGGTCGCAGGCACCCTCAACATCGGCGGGTTGTGGCTCCTCTACGCCGCGCCGCTGTTCCCCCTCATGCACGCCTCACCGTGGCTCCATGCTGCGGTGCACCTGCACGTCCTGCTGACGGGGTATCTGTTCACCGCGAGCATCCTCGGACTCGATCCCGATCCGCATCGGACCTCCGTCACCGTACGGGCGTCCGTCCTCATCGTCTTCATCGCCGCGCACTCGATCCTCGCCAAGTGGCTATGGGCACACCCTCCGGTGGGCGTGGACCCCGGGGACGCGCGGATCGGAGCGGAGCTGATGTTCTACGCGGGTGACGCCGTCGACGTGCTGCTCATCGTGCTGCTGCTCCGGCAGTGGTACGTCGCGACACGACCGCGCGAGTCGGCTCAGCCGCAGAAGGAGGAGAGCCCGTCGTGGAGGCGCTCGATCGCCTCGACCGTCTCCGGGGCCTGAAGGTCGGTCATGCCGCCGAGCTGATCGGCGCCGGAGCGGATGAGGTCGCCGAGCTGCCCGTCCATCCCGTCCGCGACGCCGTCGAGGGTGGCGACGAGGTCGTCGCGTGCGGCATCGAGCTGCTCCGCGGATGCGTCGCCCTGGCTCAGCAGCTGCTGATACTGCGCGTACGCGTCATCGATGGTCGCGCACGTCTCCGCGACCGGAACTCCGAACGCGTCTCCCGCGGCCTGGGTGACCTGCGCACACCCGGCGAGGAGACCGACGGCGAGCAGCAGAGGGACGAGAGCGATGCGGCGCATGACCCGAGGGTAGCCGCGCCACCTGGTGCGCGGCTGACCCTCGGGCGGTGCGGCGGTCAGCCGCCGGACGGGTTCTCGAGGGGCTTGCCCTCGTCGTCCGTCGTCTCGCGCTCGAGCACGTCGTCGGTGCTCTCGCCGCTGTCGTCGGGAGCGCCGCCGGAGGCCGTGTCGGCTTCCTCGTCGGCGCCGGGGGTGCCCTGCGTGTTCTGGGGGTCGCTCATGCTCTCCTCCTCTGTTCGGTCCGACGACCGTATGTGCGGCGGCGAGGAATGACGCAGGGGGTTGACCGGACGAATGGCGACGGCCACACTGCCGGCGCCGGGGCGCGTCACCCCTGTGCCCAGAGCCGTTCGATCGGGACCGCCCGCCCGAGGATGCGCTCCGCCGCACGATGCCCGGAGAACAGGGCCGCGGGCACGGTGGCCGGATCATCGGTCCACGTGGCCTCGCCCGCGAGGTGTAGCACGCCGCCGACCGGGGTGGCGAGGTCGTCGTGATCCGTGGTGGTCGATCCCACCGTCATGTACGCGTACGAGCCGTGCGCGAACGGATCGTCCTGCCAGGCCGTGCGGCGCATCCCGATCGGATCGGGGATCTCGTCGCCGTAGAGCCGGCGGAGCTGCGCCATGATCGAGGCCTGCACCTGCTCGTCACTCCAGTCCCGCGTGGCCGCCGCGGCGGGCCCGGCGGCGAAGGTGAGCAGGAGCGGCTCGTCGTGCAGCGTCGTGAGGTCGTACCAGGAGTGCCACCACCGCGCCTCGGGGCCCTGCTGCCGGAGGGCGTAGACCCCGTCTTCCCAGAACCGCGTCGGGAACCGCAGGAAGACCTTCTCGAAGGCGTTCATGCGCAGCCGCCCCAGCGCCTCGGCGTTCACCGGCGGCAGCGGAGGGACGATCTCCATGGTCCCCGCCTGCAACACGCCGACGGGAACCGTGACGACCGTCGTGTCGCCGGAGAAGTCGCCGTGCGAGGTCCGCACCCAGACGCCGTCGTCGCTCCAGTCGACACGGGTGACGAGGTGTTCCAGCCGGATGTCGAGTCCGGCGGCCAGGCGCTCCGGAAGCACGCCGTACCCGTCGGGGAACACGACCTCCTCGCCCTCGATCGCGTCGTCGTCGAGGCCGTGCGCGGCGAGGTCTTCGATCCACGTCCCGTACTGCTCCTCGGCGCGATGCTCCAGGTACTCCCGCACCCGCTGCGTACGCTCGGCGCTCCATTCCTGGCGGGAGAGGGCCTCGTCCGTGACGTCGCGGTAGGAGGCTGTGGGGCGGGAGGCGGCGATGACCTCCGGGAGCACGGCGTCCACCGCGTGGACATCGGCGGCGAAGGCGCGTGTCTCCTCGGCGGAGAGCGGGCTCCCGTCGGGGCCGTGATAGGCGATCGGCCGGCTGTCCACCTGGAAACCGCCGACGGTGAACTCCACGGTCCGCATGCCGAAGGCCTCGGCAGCCGCCGCCACCGGGCTGCCGTCGACGCCGTGGATCCACGAGGCGCCGAGATCGACGACGCCGTCGGTCCGATCCGTGTGCACCCGGCCGCCGATCCGGTCGCGCGCTTCGAGCACCACGACCGTCCGCCCGGCATCCTGCAGCAGCCGCGCCGCCGTCAATCCCGCCACCCCCGCGCCCACGATCACCGTGTCGACCTGCTCCATGCGCCCCTCCTCGCAGCCCCTCCGCGCGGAGCCGTGCCCCGACGATAGCCCAGCCCGGCACCCACCGACAGGGCAGCGGATCCCGACGACCCGCTCGCGACGCCGAGCTCAGGCGGCGTGCTGGATGAGTCCGAGCAGCGTGCCGTCCGGGTCGAAGAACTTCAGGAAGAGGGCGAAGCCGCCGTCGTCGAAGCTCTCCACGTCGACGCCCTCTGCCGCGAACCGCTCGGCCAGCGCGTGGATCTCGGTCGTGCGCAGGAAGAAGACCGGCCGCTCCTCCCCCGACACCATCAGCTTCATCGGCGAGTGCCCCGGCGCCTCCCAGAGCATGAGATCCGGACCGCCCTCGGCCCGGAGCATGGCGCTCGACCCGTAGTCGGTGAGGACGCGGAAGCCGAGCAGACGCTCGTACCACGCGCTGGACGCCGCGAGGTCGGTGACGGGAAGCTGGATGTGATCGAGTCCGGCGAGGACGGATGCCATGTGGAAAACCCTCCGTGGTCGTGTCCGCCCACCGTAGCGCCACCCACCGACCACACCGCGGGACGGATGACAACCCCCTTGGGTGCCGCACGCGGCACAGCGCACCCTGGGGCCATGAGCCACCACCCCGATGACATCAAGCATCCCCTGGACCACCTGCCCCCGGCGGACGAGCGGGACAAGGCCGTCGAGATCGACGAGCCGCACTATCCGACGTCGGGCGCGCCGGCCGACAGCCAGGACGTGACGCCGGAGACCGCGGCCGAGCCGGACAAGCCGAACCGCCACGGCGTCGACAAGCTTCCGCCGACCTCACGCTGACCGTTCCGTCCGTTCCTCAAGTATTGTTGAGGTCCACGGAAGGGCGGCGGATGGAACCGGACGATCTCCTCCCGATCGGGGAGGTCACCCGACGCACAGGCGTCGCGCCCTCCGCGCTGCACTTCTACGAGCAGCTCGGCCTCATCGCCTCGACGCGCACGCCCGGAAACCAGCGGCGCTATCGCCGCCACATGCTGCGGCGGATCTCGATCATCGTCGTGGCCAAGCGCATCGGCATCCCGCTCAGCGAAGTCCAGGAGCTCTTCCAGACCCTGCCCGTCGACGCCCCGCCCTCGCACGGCGACTGGCGCCGCGTGGCCAAGCGCTGGCGCGCCGAGCTCGAGGAGCGGCGCACCCAGCTCGAGCACCTGCAGCGCGAGCTCGCGGGCTGCATCGGCTGCGGCTGCCTGTCTCTGAAGGCCTGCCGCCTGCTGAATCCGGAGGACGCCCTCGGCGAGAACGGCCCCGGTCCCCGCCGCATCTGAGGCCGGGGACGTCCGCCACGGACCTGCTGGACGAAGGTGGGGTGTTGCGGAGCCGGGATCGGTGAGAGTGTGGAGACATCCCCACCAGCGATCAGCGTGGTTGCGCCTCTTGGCAACGGGTTCCTGTGGAGATGGAACGAAGGATCCATCCAATGGGCAAGTTCATCTATGAGGGCGGTCCGAAGATCGAGATCGAGGACCGCGCTCTCACACATATCCAGCTCGTCATGACGACGAAACTCCGTCGCGGCGAGCCGATGCCCTTCTCGTGGAAGGAAGACGCCTCCGTCGGGGGCGGTCGGACGACGGTCTGGGTGCACGCGCACTCGAACATCGTGTTCAAGTTCTTCGGCAGCCGGCCTCCGGCCATCAACCGGCGGTGGGTGGACGCGCTGGCGTTCACCGCGAACACGCCGAACGGCCTGTACCTGGTGCCCGAGCCCACGGAGACGAGCAGCGCCTCACGGCAGCTCGCGGATTTCGCCGTCTGACACCGGCACCGCCGATACGGAGGGCGCAGGCCCGAGGACTCAATCCTCGAGGTCGGCGTCCTCCGCTTTCGCTTTCTCCGCCTCCTCCTGGGCCGTCTCCGCTTCCTTCTCGGCGCGCTCCTGAGCCTTCTCAGCCTTCTTCTGCGCGTCCTCCTCGGCCTTCCGCTGCTCGTCGGCGGCCTTCTGCGCGGCCTTCTGAGCGGCCTCCTGCGCCTTCTCCGCCTTCTTGTCGTCCGGTGCCGCGGGCGCGGGTTCCGGTGCAGGGGCCTCGACCGGCGTGTCCACCTCTTCCGGCACGGTCGCGGGCACCACGACCGCCGGCGTCGGAGACGAGCGAGGGGTCGGCTCGGTGTCGACAGGCGTCACCACAGGATTCGGGTTGAGCGCCCCTGCCGCCCAGAGCGTTCCGGCGACGGTGAGGGCGACCGCGACTGCCACGGCTCCGGTCAGGAGTCCGCGGCGTCGCCGGGCCCGCTGCAGGCGAGGAGTCCGGGGGCGGAGCATCCCGACCTCGGGAGACGGAGGAGCGGGCAGCACGAGGGTCCGTGTCGGAGCGGACGGTCCGGCCGCCTCCCGCTCCGCGAGCGCTGCGGCGGCGACCGCAGCCGGAAGCGGGGGCCGCGGCGGAATCGAGGGGTGGTGCGCGAGGGCGGACACCGCCGCGAAGACGCCGGCGGCGGTCGGCCGGTCCTCCGGATCCGTCGCTGTCATCCGCTGCAGCAGCGCGGACCACGCCGGGCCCACGGATTCCGGGATGACCGGCGCTTCGATCAAGCGGGCCAGGGTGGCACCGATCCCCTCCGCCTCGGCGAAGGCGCGCTCTCCGGTGAGCGCTTCGCGCAGGACCAGCCCCAGCGCGTAGATGTCGGCGGGCGGCGCGGGCGCGGCGCCGTTCAACTGCTCCGGCGCCAGGTATGCCGCGGTGCCGATCACGGTTCCGGGAGACGTCAGCCGGGCCGCGTCGACGAGCACCGAGATCCCGAAGTCGGCGAGCTTGGCACCCGACCGGCTCCCGGTGAGAGAGCGCCCGGTGAGCAGGACATTGGAGGGTTTGATGTCGCGGTGGACGATCCCCGCGCCGTGCACGACATGGAGGGCCTCCGCCAGATCGGCCGCGAGCGCCGCCACCTCGTCCGAGGGCAGCGGCCCCTGGGCGATCCGCTCTGCGAGTGTCGGCCCGTCGACGAACTCCATGACCAGGTACTCGGCCCGCCCCGGATGCAGCTGCGCGTCATACAGCGTGACCAGAGCCGGATGATTCAGGGAGGCGAGCACGGTCATCTCGCCGCGGGCGCGCTCGGAGGCGGCGCCCTGCTCGGTCTCCGCGCGGAGCATCTTGATGGCGACCGTGCGCCCGAGCAGCGAGTCCTCCGCGCGGTACACGCGCGCCATCCCGCCCTGCCCGACGCACTCCCGGAGGTGGTAGCGACCATCGAGCAGCGCCTCCGTGGGAAGCGAGTCATCCGTCATCGTCGAATCCTCCTGCCACGGCGTCGGGAGCGGCGCGGCGAGACCCCACTGTAGAAGCGCGGTCAGCAGCCGTCTCGGGCCTTGACAGCGGGGCGGTCGATCGGGAGGTCCTCGTCCGCGGGAGAATGGGACATATGCCCGCGCGTTCCCCCCAGCGACTGCTCCTCTCCGTCCGCCGGCTGCTGCACACCGATCCGTCCACCGTCGCCCACACCGAGGCGATGCCGGTGATCGACGAGCACACCGTCCCACGGGTCCTCGATCTGGCGACGCGCATCGGGGAGTCGATGTTCGCGGTCGGCGCCTCTGCGCACGAGGTCACGCTCGCGATCACCCGCGTCTGCGAGGCGTACGGCCTCAAGGGCGTCCAGGTCGACGTGACCTACAACTCGATCACGGTGTCCTTCCACCTCAGCGGGGAGGTCTGGCCGGAGACGCTCGTCCGCGTGGTCCGCGTCGCCGCCCCCGATCACGCGAAGCTGCAGCGCGTGCAGGCGCTCGTGGCCGACATCGACAGCGGCCTGGACCTGGAGGCCGCGCGCACCGCGTTCCGGGTCATCCGCCGCGTGCCATTCCGCTATCAGCAGCCGGTGGTCATCGTCGCACGGGCGCTCCTCGCGGTCGGAGTGAGCATCATGCTCGGGGCCTCCCCGCTCATCGTGGGTCTCACGTTCGTCGCGGCGTTGGGGGCGGCGCTCACCCAGGCGGGCCTGGCCCGGCTGCGGGTACCGCTGTTCTTCAGCCAGATCGCGGGAGGCCTCGTCACCACGGTCGTCGCGGTCGCCGTCTCGGCGCTCGGCAGCGCGGGGATCGAACCGTTCGTCGGCATCCGCCCCTCGATCATCGTCGCCTCGGGAATCGTGCTCATGCTCGCAGGGCTCACGGTGGTGGGCGCCGCGCAGGACGCCATCGACGGCTTCGCGCTCACGGCCGGCGGCCGCATCCTCGACCTGACGATGCAGACGCTCGGGGTGGTCATCGGCATCCTCGTCGGCCTGGAGCTCGGCGGCGTGCTCGGCTTCACGATGGAGCTGCCGGACGATCCTGCGCCCTTCGGCCCGCTGCTCAATCAGTTCGTCGGGGCCATCATCATCGCGGTCGCCGTGGCCGTGTTCAACGGCGCGGGCATCCGCATCATCCTCGTCAGCGCCCTGCTGAGCGCCGTCACCCTCGCCGGGTACGCCGGCACCATCGCCCTCCAGCTCCACCCGGCCGCGGCGAGCGCGGTCGGAGCGCTGCTGGCGAGCTTCGTCGGCATGCTCATCGCGCACAACCTGCACGTGCCCTCAGTCGCGGTGACGACCGCCGCGATCGTCCCGCTCGTGCCCGGTGTCGCGGTGTTCCAGGGTCTCCTCGAGGTCGTGCACGCAGCGGGTACCTCCACCGGGATGCTCACCGTCGGCGGATCGCTGATCGACGCCGCCGTGATCGGCATCGCGCTCGCCTCCGGCGCCTCCCTCGGCCTCTACCTCGGAACGCCGGTGCGAGCGACCCTCGCCGGCGTCGCGAAGACCAGGGCGCGCGTGCGCCGCTGACCCGACGGCGTCATCCCGCCGAGGAGTCGGCGGCGAGGTCGAGCACCCACGCGTTGACCGTGAGCTCGGCCCCACGGAACTGCTCCGTGAGGGTTCCCTGAAGGGTGAATCCGCCCCGCTGACACACCGCGTTCGACGCCGGGTTGTCGACCGCGGGGAACGCGAGCAGCGAACGCCCGTCCCCTGCGCGATCGCGGAGGACATCGACGAGCAGTGCCAGAGTCCGGGCGGCCACTCGCCGGCCCTGCGCAGCGGGCAGTACGAACCAGCCGGTCTCCCACGCGGGCTCGTCCTGCCACGCGATCCGCCACGCGCCGATGGAACCGAGAGGCCGCCCGGCGTCGTCGACGATCACGAACATCAGGGCCTCGTCCTCCGCGACGAGGCGCAGATACCGCTCGTGACGCGCCTGCACCTCCGCCGCACTCTCCGGCCCGTTGAGGTGCACCGTCATCTCCGGGTCGTTCGCCGCCTGCAGGAGAGGGAGATCGGCGGCCGACCAGGGCCGGAGGCTCACGGTGTCCACGCTCGCAGCATGTCACGCCCCACCGACACCCGACACGACGATGCGCCCGCCGCGGACGGATCCACAGCGAGCGCATCGGTCGGGGGTCAGTGGCCGCCGAGGTCCTTGACCAGCTCGGCCTCGTGCTCCTTCGACAGCGAGGTCTGCACGACGGTGCCGTTGTACGGGGCCAGCGCCTCGGCGAACTTGTCCTCGGTGATCTTGAGCGCGTAGATGACGACGGCGGACTTGCCGGCCGTCACGGTGGCCTTCACGCGGTCGCGGAACTCGGCGTCGATGCCCGTCTTGTCGAGACCGGAGAACAGGGCCCCGAGGAGGCCGCCGAACACCAGGCCGGCGACCGGGATGAAGAACAGGATGCCGATCAGCGCACCGAACAGAGCGCCGGAGGCGACGCCGAGGCCGATCCTGCTCCCGGCGCCCGGGTACTCCACCTTCGTCTTGCCCTCGCCGTCCACCTTCACAAGCGCGAGGCCGGCGAGCTCGACGACGAGGTCGTCCTGCAGGGCCTGGACGCGGTTGTAGGCGCCTTCCGCGTCGCTCTCGGTGTCATAGGAGATGACGATCAGTTCAGCCATGGTTTCCTGCTTTCGGTTGCGATCGGAGATGCTCTCCACGCGCGCAGAGGCACCGGTCTTCGCCACCGACCCTAGGCGCGCCCCCGGCACACATGACAGAGCAGCCGTCGATGTTCACCCTGGTGACTCCGCAGCGGCGATGTCCGTGGCCTCGCCTACCGTCGCAGTCGTGCCCGAGTCCGTGCAGCAGTGGTGGGCGAGACGCCAGTTCTCGCGCGGACTCGACGTGCCCTACGCGGTCGGCACCTATCGGGCGGCGTGGGCGGCCTACCCCGAGCTCATCCGCCAGTACCACCCGGAGCTCAATCACGGCATCGCGCTCTCGCAGATCCCGTTGGCGGCCGATGTGCTGCTCTGCTGGGAGTGCGCCGTCGGTCACCTGTTCGCGGCGACGCCGACCGAGCAGCGCGAACGCCCGGGGCGGGTGCGACGGCGCTCGTCCTGGTGCCCCGAATGCACGGCACTCGCGCGTCCGCAGCCCGTGATCCTCGGGGAGGCGCGGGCGCTCCCCGCACGCCCGAAGAAGCGGGCGCCGGCGCTGTGCACGAAGACTCCCGCGCTGCCGACGGGCACCGCGTTCCTGAGCGCGTGCGCTCCGAAACCGGCCTCGGCCGCGGAGGGGAAGCTCCGGCAGGCGCTCACCGAACGGCTGCTGTTCCCCGACGACGTCAACGCGATCAAGGTCGCGCGGCCGTACTTCCGGCATACGGAGGTATGGCCCGACATCCTGCTCCCGGAGCTGCGGATCGCGATCGAGTACGACACGGTCGGCCGGCACGGGCTCGAGCACGTCGGGAAGAGGGAGGAGGCCGATCGCCGGAAGGACCGCGCGGTACGCGGCGCCGGCTGGGAGGTGGTGCGCGTGCGGATGGGGAAGCTCGAACCACTCGGGCCGTTCGACCTCCCGCTCGCCTCCCTCGGCGCGAGCGGCATCGCCCGGCTGATCGACCGGCTCCGCGACATCCGCGGCGCCCTCCTGGTCGACGCCTACTTACGCTGACGGCGCCGCCGGCTCTTCACGAGGCGGGCTGCTCCTCCTCCTGCCGCGACCGCGGAGAGCCGAGGGCGACGGTGGAGAGCAGGCCGACGGCGAGGAAGCCCGCCGCCGTCCACGCCGCATAGCGGGTGCCGTCGGAGAACGCACTCCGGGCCAGCTCGGCGAACGGCGCCGTCTCGGGATCCCGATCCAGTCCCGCGATGGCGGCGCCGGCACTGTCCACGACGGCGGACACCACCTGGTCGCGCTCTGCCGACGGTACGCTGCGGTCGTCGAGCGCCGACCCGAGCGCAGCTGCGGTGCTCGTGAACAGGACGGTGCCGAGCACGGCCACGCCGAGCGCCGCACCGAGCTGGCGGGACGTCGACTGCGTGCCGGACGCGGCACCGCTGTCCGCCACCGGCACGTCGGCGAGCACCACGCCGGTGAGCTGCGCCGTCGCGAGCCCCACACCGAGCCCGTACACGAAGAGGAAGGGGACGAGGGGCACCCAGGATGCATCGGGGGCGATCACGAGCCCCACGCCGGCGACGCCGACGATCTCGGCGAGGAGCCCGACCCTGACCACCCAGACCGGGGCGATCCGTCCGCTCGCGGCACCGGCCACCCCGCTGGCGAGGAAGGATCCGCCCGCCAGGGCGAGCAGCAGCAGACCGGTCTGCAGCGCATCGAAGCCCAGAACGAACTGGAGCCAGAGCGGGAGGGCGAGGATGAGGCCGAACTCCCCGAGGGAGACCACGGCGGCGGCGATGTTCCCGTTGCGGAACGACGGGATCGCGAACAGGCGCAGCGCCAGCAGGGTGGAGCGTCCTCGTCGCTGGCGGTGCAGACCCCAGGCGATGAACGCGACGAGTCCGAGGATCGCGACGGCGAACGCGAGCGGGATCGGCGAGAGATCCCCCGGCCAGGTCCAGTCGCCGATCCGCGGGCGCTCGTCCACGAACCACCAGCCGTACGTGCGGCCCTCGATGAGCGCGAAGACGAGGCTGCCCATGGTCAGGACGGAGAGCACGGCCCCCACCACGTCGATCCGCTCCGCGCGCTCGCCGCGCGATTCAGCCACGGTCAGCAGGACACCGATGACGATCAGCAGGCCGAGCGGGATGTTGATGCCGAACGCCCAGCGCCAGGAGAAGGCCGTGGTCAGCCACCCGCCGAGCAGGGGCCCCACCGCGGCCATCCCACCGATGGTCGACCCCCAGACGGCGAACGCGATGCCGCGTTCCCGCCCGCGGAAGGTCGCGTTGATGATCGACAGGGTGGTCGGCAGGATCATCGCACCGCCGACACCCTGCACGAGCCGGGCGAGGATCAGGACACCCCCGCTCGGTGCGGTGGCGGCGAGGACGGAGGCGGCCGCGAACACGACGACACCGACGATCATGATGCGGCGCCGGCCGAAGCGGTCGGCGAGGCTGCCGAAGACGAGCAGCAGGGCGGCGAAGACGAGGGTGCACGACTCCTGCACCCACTGCACCTCGGTGGAGGTGATCCCCAGGTCGTCGACGATCGCCGGGATGGCGACGTTGACGATCGTCGAGTCGACGATGATGAGGCTGACGGCGATACTGATGAAGACCAGCCCCACCCAGCGCAGGCGTTGAGACCTTTCCATGTTCGCTAGCTTAGTTAGATACTTGAGCGGAAAGGCAGTTTTAGCCTCTCCCGCGCGTGAGTGCAACCCCCGTGCGTGACGGCGACGGGCAGGCGATGATGCCCGCATGAAACTCGTCTCCTACGCCGGCCAGCAACTCATCACCTCTGACGACGTCGCGGAGACGCTGCTCACCCTGGCCGCCGCCATCGCCAGGGAGGGCGAGTCCGAAGCCGTCGAGATCCCGATCCTCCTGGAGGGCGAGAAGGACTGGGCCGACCTCCTCGTCGGCGTCGGCAACGACGTGCTCGTCAGCCCCCATCACACCGGGGAACCCGATCCCGACTTCTCCGCCGAGGTCGACGAGCTGCAGGCCCACCGCCTGTTCCCGAAGCCGCGGGGCGACTCGTCGTCGCCGGGCGACATCGAGGTCCCCGCGCTCTCCGACTTCGACATGGGCCACGGCCTCTGATCGCGCTCGGCTGAGCGGCTGCTCCCTTCAGCGCCGCGCGGAGAGCCGCACGCCGTTTCGGAGCGCGACCTCGCGGTCGGCATCCGCGATCAGGGTCGAATCGTGCGTGACGCAGAGGATGACCGCCCCGCGATCCGCCTCCTCCCGCAGCACTGCCCGGATGCGACGGACCGATGCGGCGTCCAGGGCCGTCGTCGGCTCGTCCACGAGCAGGACGCCTGCTTCCCCCGCGACCCCTTGAGCCAGGAGCACACGCTGCTGCTGGCCGCCGGACAGCGTCGCGAACGGCAGGCGCTGCAGAGCCGACACGGCGGTGCGCTCCATCGCCGCCGCCACCGCCGCACGCGCCCGCCGATCCCGCCGCCGGAACGCCCCGAGCCGACGCCACGTCCCGACCGTCACGACATCTCGCGCGGTGAGCGGAAGGCCCGGAGGCACCGCGGCGCGCTGCGGCACGAAGGCGATCGGACCGGTCACACTCCGCCACCCCCTGGTCGGTGAGCGCACCCCGGCGGCCACCTCCAGGAGCGTCGACTTCCCCGCGCCGTTCGGACCCGTGACCACGACGAACTCGCCCGCCTCCACCTCCAGGGTGACGCCGCGCAGGGCCTCGCGGTCGCCGAGCCGGACGGAGACGTCGTCGAGACGCAGGGCGCCGTCGGCGGTGCGGAGGGTTCTCGTCATGACTCCAGTTTATGAATTTGATAATCATTCTCAACTACGAATAGGCTCGCGTTCCGTGACCCCCTCGCTCGCCGCCCTGCTCACCCCGTTCACGCTCGAGTTCTTCCAGCGCGGACTCCTCGGCGGCGCTCTCGTCGCGGTCCTCTGCGGGGTCGTCGGCACCTGGGTCGTCGTCCGAGGGATGGCCTTCCTCGGTGAGGCCCTGGCCCACGGGATGCTGCCCGGCGTCGCGCTGGCCACGGTGCTCGGGGCGCCCGTGCTCGTCGGCGGGGCGGTCAGCGCCGTCGCGATGAGCATCGGCATCGGCGCCCTGCAGCGACGCGCCCGGCTCTCCTACGACACGAGCATCGGACTGCTCTTCGTCGCGATGCTGGCCCTGGGGGTGATCATCATCTCCCACTCCGGGAGCTTCGCCACGGATGCGACGGCGATCCTCTTCGGCGACATCCTCGCGATCACCCGCCCCGACCTCCTCCTGCTCGCGGCGGCCGCGGTCGTGGGAGTGACGGTCGCCACCCTCTGCCATCGGCCGTTCGTCGCGCTCGCCCTCGACGCCCGCATCGCGACGGTGCTCGGGCTCCGCCCACGGTGGGCCCAGGCGGCCCTGGTCGGACTGGTGACCCTCGCGGTGGTGGCGTCGTACCAGGCGGTCGGCTCGCTGCTCGTCGTCGGTCTGCTCCTCGCCCCCGCGGTCGCCGCCGGACAGTGGACGTCGCGCCTGCCCACGCGGATGGCGCTCGCGTGCGCCTTCGGCGTGGCTGCCGTCCTCGCCGGTCTCCTCGCGTCCTGGTATGCGGCCACCGCCGCGGGAGCGTCCGTCGCCGCCGCCGCGATCGCCCTCGCCGGTCTGTCCTGGGCGGCGCGGGTCGCCGTGCGAACACCGCGGCCGATCGCCCCTCCGGCCCCTGTCTCCGCCTCCTGATTCGTCCCGAAAGGCTCATCGTGCACTCCCGCCTCTTTCCCCTCATCGCCGTCGCGGCCCTGACTCTCCCCCTCGCGTCCTGCGCCGGGCCCGCGGCGCAGAGCCCCGCCACCTCCTCCTCCGCCGGAGACGGCCACGGCGCGATCGCCGGGGCGGAAGAGGTCGCCGAACCGCAGCTCGGACTCACGACCATCGACGCGCAGGGTCGGGTCACCCACCTCGACCTCCTGGACGAGAGCGTCACCGACATCGGCACGGTGGCCGCCCCGGAGGGCATGACGACCGACGGCCGGTACCTCTTCGCAGACACCGGCGACGGCGTCGAGGTCGTCGACAGCGGCGTCTGGACGTGGGACCACGTCGACCACTTCCACTACTACCGCGCCGATCCCGCCCTGCTCGGCGCGGTGGAGGGCGACGGCGCGGCGACGGTCGCGACGACGAACAGCTCGACCACCGGCGGCACCGGCATCTCCTTCTCCGGGTCCGGAGACGCCGTCCTCCTCGACACGGAGGCCCTGTCGAAGGGGGAGATCCGTGAGCTGTTCCGCATCGAGCGTTCCCCGCACGAGGGGCTGGTGGTGCCGGTCGGGTCGTTCGCGCTGGTGACCGAGGCCGACGGGGAGACGGGCGGAGTCGTCGTCGGCTACACGGCGGACGGCGAGCGCACCGGCCTCCGGGAAGACTGCGCCGCACCGACCGGCACGATCACGACCAGGGTCGGGGCGGTCATCGGCTGCGCCGACGGTGCCCTGCTCGCCCGTGTCGAGGCCGGGGCGCTCACCGTGGACCGCATCCCGTACCCGGACGGATCGCCGGACGGAGCCGTGTCCGCGTTCCACAACCGCGAGGGGCGCCCCACGGTCGCCGGCCTCGCCGGACCGACCGACATCCGGGTCCTCGACACCCGCGCGCAGGCCTGGACGGTGCTCACCGCCCCCATTCCCCTCGCGCAGGTCACCGCGGTCAGCGATGAGGACGACACCCTCCTCGCGCTGGCGCAGGACGGACGCGTGCTCGTGCTCAGCGCGCTCGACGGGACGGTGCGAGCGGAGACCACCCCGCTGGTGGCGGCATCGCTGGAGGCAGGAGAGGCTCCGGCCCTCATCGCCGATCAGCACCGCGCCTATCTGAGTGGCCCGGCGGAGCACCGGCTGTTCGAGATCGACTACGCCGACGACGCCCGCCTCGCGCGGACCTTCGATACCGCCGACGCCCCGGCGTTCGTCGCCGAGACGGGACGCTGACATGCGCCTCCTACGACCTCTCGCCGCCGTTCTCGTCGCGCTCGCCGCCGTCACTCTGACCGCCTGCGCCCCTCCCGCCGATGCGCGGCCGGTGGTCGTCGTCTCGACGAACATCCTGGGCGATGTGGTCGGCGAGCTCGTCGGCGATCAGGCTCGCGTCGTCACCCTCATGAAGCCGAACGCCGACCCGCACTCGTTCGAGATCTCGGCGCAGGAGGCCGCCACGCTGCGGGACGCCGACCTGCTCGTCTCCAACGGACTCGGGCTCGAGGAGGGCCTGCAGCAGCATCTCGACGCGGCCGTCGCGGCCGAGGTGCCGTCCTTCGTCGCGGGCGACGCGATCGAAGTCCTGGACTACCGCGACGGCGACGCTGCGGGAATGCCGGACTCCCACTTCTGGACCGATCCGGCGCGGATGATCGACGTCGTCGACGCCCTGGAGCCCGCCCTGGCCGCGCTCGACGGAGTCGACGCCGACATCCTCGCCGCCGACGTGGCCGATTATCGCGAGGAGCTGACGGCGCTCGACGCCGAGATGACGACCGCGTTCGCCACGATCCCGGAGGATCGCCGGGCGCTCGTGACGAACCACCACGTCTTCGGCTACCTCGCCGACCGCTTCGACTTCGAGGTCGTCGGCGCCGTCATCCCGGGCGGCACCACGCTCGCGGCCCCCTCGGCCTCCGACCTCGCCGATCTCGTGGGTGCCGTGGAGGAGACGGGTGTACCCGCCGTCTTCGCGGAGTCCTCCTCCCCCGACCGCCTCGTCCAGGCGCTCGCCGACGAGGCCGACGTCCACGTCGAGGTGATCGAGCTGTTCACCGAATCGCTCACCGCGGAAGACGGCGGCGCCCCGGACTACCTGACCATGATGCGCGTCAACACCGAGCGCATCGCCTCCGGTCTCACCCGCTGAGACCATCCCTCACAAGAAAGAAGCACCGCATGAAGACACTCCCCCTGCGCCGGGCGCTGGTCGGGGCGGTCGCCCTCGGCGCCGCCGTGACGCTCGCCTCCTGCTCGACCACGGCCGGAGCCGGCTCCGCCGCGAGCGACGCCCCGGAATCGGACGCCGGCCCCAGGGTGGCCGTCTCGTATGAGGGCGGCATCCTCGTCCTCGACGGCGAGACCCTCGACACCGTCGCCGATTTCGACTCCGAGCCGTTCACCCGCCTGAATCCGGCCGGCGACGGTCGCCACGTCATGGTGACGATGAGTGACGGCTTCCAGGTGCTCGACACCGGGGCCGGATCAGCCGACGAGGCGGTCCTGACCGACACGGTGTTCGAGGCCGACACCCCCGGCCACGTCGTCCGCCACGGCGGCAAGACCATCCTCTACGCCGACGGCACGAGCGACACCACGATCTTCGACACCGCCGATCTCGGCGACGGCGGTCTCCCGGAAGTGGAGACCGTCGACGGCGTCGAGGCACACCACGGCGTCTCGGTGCTGTTGGAGGACGGCACCTTCCTCACCACGGTGGGCGATGCGGACGGTCGCAGCGGCATCGTGGTGCGCGATGCGGACGGTACGGAGATCGCCTCGTCCGACCAGTGCCCCGGCGTCCACGGCGAAGGCACCGCGGCCGACGAGGTGGTCGTCTTCGGCTGCGAGGACGGCGCGCTGGTCTACAAGGACGGCGAGATCACCAAGCTCGCCGCTCCCGACCAGCCATACGGCCGCATGGGCAACGCGTACGTGAGCGAGACGAGCCCGATCATCGTCGGGGACTACAAGAACGACCCCGACGCCGAGGGCTACCTGCTGGGCGCGGTCACGCTCATCGACACCGCGGCGATGACGTCCGAGGTCGTGTCCCTGCCCGAGGGGGCGGAGTACACCTTCCGCGACGTCGCGCGCGGCCCGGGCGACCTGGCCTACATCCTCGGTGCCGACGGCGCCATCCACGTGCTCGACCCGGAGACCGGCGAGATCACCGACTCCTACCCGGTCATCGAGGCGTGGGAAGGGCCCGCCGAGTGGCAGGACCCGCACCCCGCCATCGTCGTCGCCGGCGATATCGCGTACGTGACCGAGCCGGCCGCCGACAGCGTGCACGCCGTCGACCTCACCACCGGCGAGGTGCTCGCGAGCACCGAACTGGAGGTCACGCCGAACGAGATCGCACCGGCCGCCGGCTGAGTCTCGACACGGTGGGTCCGTCCTCTCCAGGGCGGACCCGCCGTGCGTGTGCGGAGAGGTCAGATCAGCGCGATCCGGGATGCCCGTGCCGCGTGCGCCGAAGCCGCCGCGCCGCGAGGAGTCCGGCACCGAGGAGGACGAGCAGACCACCGGCGCCTGCCGCCGCGGCCGCGCCCGGCGCGAGACCTGTCGTGGCCAGGCCGGAGGCCGCCCCGCCCTCCGCCCCGGGTTCGACATCCGTTCCCGGATCCGGGTTCTCGGGTTCGGGTTCCGGCTCGGGTTCGGGGTCGGGACCGGAGCCCGGATCGTAGACGTTCGTCACCGTGCACACGGTGTCGACCCCTGCGGTCACCTGGACGATGTCGCCTTCCAGCGCTCCCCCGGTGCACTCCCAGCCGTCGCTGCGGTAGTCCGCGGTGGGCGCGCCCGCGACCGCCCGCTCCGAGAGTCGGAACGCACCGGCCCCGAGCGGAGCCAGGGTCACCGCCGTCTCGCCGGACGCTCCCTCGATGCGCGGGCGCGGGAACTCCCCGCCGCCGATCGCACGCAGGGTCCAGTCCGTGGCGTCGGCGGGCCCGGTCGGGGCTCCCGGACCGTCTCCGACGACGGTCTTCCGGAGCGTCAGAGTGCCGCCGACGAAGGTGTTCGTGGCGGTGCAGATCGCGTCCTCCCCGAATCCCAGCGTCGCCGTGGTCCCGTCCCAGGTCGTGCCGGTGCAGGACCACTCGCCCTCATAGCCGCTCGGGCCGTCCTCGGAGAAGATGTACTCCCCCGGCGGAAGCTGCATGTCGGTGACGAACTCCGACCCGCTGGGGCCGGAGAGCGCCGCGTTGCCCGGGCCGCGGGCCTTCAACTCGAAGTCACCGGGCACCGCGCGTCCGCGCTCGCCGTTCACGACCTGCTTGACGAGAGTCAGGCTCGGCGTGATCGAGGCGTTGGTCAGGATGCAGACGACATCGGCCGACGGAGGCACCTGGACCACGTCGCCGGTCACCGTCCCGCCCGAGCAGTTCCAGCCGAGCGGATCGTAGCCGGCGGGGCCGTCCCCCTCGCTCAGCGACCATGCGCCGGGGGCGACGGCCGCCTGCGTGACGGCGGGGGAATTGGCGGGCCCCGACACCGTGGCGGCACCGTCGGTCGCGGTCAGGGTCCACGCCGAGGGCAGCGCCGGCGTGCCGAAGGCGGAGGCGACCTGCTTGCGCAGCGTCAGGGTCGACTGGGTCCAACGGTTCGTGACGGTGCAGATCACGCTCTCCAGCGGCACGACCTCGACGGTGTCGCCGGTGCCGACGGGGGTGCCCTCGTCATCGACGCACGACCAGCCCTCGCTCACATAGGAGCCCGCCTCCGGGGCGGTGCTCGCCTCCGACAGGGTGAAGACCCCCGGAGCCACCGTCGCGAAACTGACCTTGCCAGAGCCGGAGACGCCGCTGATGACGGTGTCGGCCGATGTCGCGGTGAGCTCCCAGTCCTGCGCGGTGAGGGGACCACCGCCCGCGTTCACGACGTTCTTCACGAGGGTGAGCTGACCGACCTCGAGGGTGTTCGTGACCGCGCACGTGACATCCGCCCCCGCCACGACGGTCACGGTGTCGGTCGCCAGGGCGCCGCCCGTGCACGACCACGGCCCGGCCGTGTACCCGGCGGGTCCGTCCGCCTCGGCGAGCGCGTAGTCGCCGACCGGCACCGGGACGCGGGTGACCGCAGCGGATCCGGAGGCCCCGGTCACCGTCTCCGGGCCCGCCGCCGTCAGGGTCCAGTCGGACGGCGGCTGGTCGCTGCCCACCACGTTCTTGACGAGGGTGAGCCAACCGCCCGCGAAGGTGTTGGTGATGCGGCAGGTGATGTCGGAGCTCTCCCGCACGTAGAGAAGCGCCCCATCGATCCCGCCGTCGCCCGTGGCGTCGACGCAGGTCCACGCTCCGCCGCTGTACCCGGCAGGACCGCTCTCGGCGAGCGTGTAGGCGCCGGGGTCGACGGAGGCGTGGTCGACCGCGTCCGAGCCGGAAGGACCGGAGATCCGCTCGGGTCCGCTCGCGCTCAGGACGAAGTCCGACGGGGCGGCCAGCGGATATCCGGTCGCCGCCGGGTCGACGACCTCCTTGACGAGCGTCAGGTGGGGCAGGTCTCCGGTGTTCGTGATCTGGCAGGTCACCGCCCCGCCGAGGGTCATCTCGAACTGATCACCGGCCACGGGAACGGCGGTGACCGCGCCGGTCGTCAGATCCCGCCGCTCGCAGGTCCAGGGCCCCGGCACATAGCTCTCCGGTCCGCCCGATTCGCTCAACGTGTAGGTGCCGATCCGCGCCGGCTGGTTCTGCACCGCGGCCGAGCCGCCCGCCCCCTCGATGGTCGAGGGCCCCTGCGCCCGCAGGGTCCACTCCGACGGGGCCGCGCCCCCGCCCTGCACGTTCTTGACGAGCGTGAGGCTGCTCCGGATCGCGTTGTTCTGCACCGTGCACGTCATCGACTGGTCCGCGGTGATGGTGATCGTGCGCTCGGGCTGCGTCGTCACATCGCCGTCGCAGTTCCAGGAGAAGAAGGCGTACCCGGCCACGCCGCCGGTCTCGAAGATGCGGTAGGTGCCGGGCGGGATGAGGCGCGACTGCATGCCGTTGAGGCCGTCCCCGGTGAAGGTCTCCCCCGTGGCCACGTTGACCGCGTGCATCGTCCACAGGGTGCGGTCTCCGAGACTGGCGCCGGTGTCGAGGTTCTCGATCGCCTTGAAGAGCGAGAGCCGAGCAGCGGGCTCGGCGGCGACGGCGGGAAGAGCACCACCGAGGCCGACCACGGCGGCCAGCAGCACGCCCAGAACTCCGAATCGGACTTTTCTCATCGAACGGCCCCCGCCCCGGGTGCGGACCCCACCCGTCACCTCACCGTAGGTCCGCGGGCCGTGGCAGGGCAAGGGTCGTCCGTGGATGGGGACGAGTGGGCTACGGTCGCCTCATGTCTGAGCCGTTCTTCACCATCGGGCACTCCACCCGCACGATCGACGAGTTCCTCGGGCTCGTGCAGGAGAGCCGCGTGGAGAGTGTCGTCGACGTGCGGCGTCTCCCCGGCTCGAAGCGCTACCCGCAGTTCGACCAGGACGCGCTGGCTTCTTCCTTGCAGGACGCGGGGATCGCCTACCGTCGCGAAGAGGCGCTGACGGGTAGACGCCCGGTGAGCAGGGACGTGCCCTTCGAGACCAACGCGTGGTGGCAGAACCGCAGCTTCCACAACTACGCCGATCACGCCCTGTCCGCGGATTTCGGACGCGCCCTCGATGAGCTCCGCGCCGAGGGTCGCGCGCGGCGCGTCACGGTCATGTGCTCGGAGAGCGTGTGGTGGCGATGCCATCGACGGATCATCGCCGACCACCTCCTCGCGCGGGACGAGGTCGTCCGCCATATCCTCGGTCCGGGGCACGTCGATAGGGCGGAGCTCAGCGGCGGCGCCGTCGTCCGCGCGGACGCGGTGGTCACGTACCCGGCCGCATGACCCTCCGCCGGCACAGCATCCCCCTCGTCTCGGGTTCGCGCAACCCCCGTGCCGGAACACCTCCTCTCCTCATAGGACTGGATCGCGGGAGCAGCGCTCGCGCCGACGCGAGGAGGAACCATGTCGAAGGCACCCACAGCACGAAGCGGATCCGCGTCCGCTCCACCGCCCGAGCACGACGAGAAGCCGGACAGCCCGACGGATCTGCAGAAACGGTCGTGGAAGTACGTCCTCGTCAAGAGCGTCCGGGAGTTCTCCGCCGACCAGTGCATGGACGGCGCAGCGGCCCTCACGTACTACGCGGTGCTCTCGATCTTCCCCGCCATGATCGCCGTCTTCTCGCTGCTCGGCGTGTTCGGCCAGGGCGGCGCCGCCGCAGACGCGGTGCTGGGGATCATCGGCGACGTGGCACCGCCGGAGACCGCGAAAGCCCTCCGCGGGCCCATCGAGCAGATCTCCCAGGCGCCAGGCGCCGGGATCGCGCTCGTGTTCGGAATCCTCCTCGCTCTCTGGTCGGCGTCGGGGTATGTCGGAGCGTTCAGCCGGGTGATGAACCGCATCTACGAGATCGAGGAGGGGCGGCCGTTCTGGAAGCTGCGTCCCATGCAGCTGCTCGTCACGCTCATCACCGTCGTCTCGCTGACGATCGTCGCCATCGTGCTCGTGCTCTCCGGGGATGTGGTGTCGGCGCTGGGCGACGCGATCGGCGCAGGCGAGGGCGTGCAGCTCGCGTGGAACATCGCCAAGTGGCCCCTGCTGCTGTTCGTCGTCGTCTTCCTCGTGGCGATGCTGTACTACGCGACCCCGAATGCCAAGCAGCCGAAGTTCCGGTGGATCAGCATGGGCGCCCTCGTGGCGATCGTGGTGCTGGCCGTCGCCACTCTCGGCTTCGTGCTCTACGTCACCACCTTCTCCAACTACGAGCGCACCTACGGATCGATGGCGGGCGTCATCGTGTTCCTGCTCTGGCTGTGGATCGCGAACCTCGCCCTCCTGTTCGGCGCCGAGTTCGACGCCGAGCTGGAGCGCGGCCGCCAGCTCCAGGCCGGGATCGCCGCCGAACGCGACATCCAGCTTCCCGCGCGCGACACCCGCCAGAGCGACAAGCGCGCGGAGAAGGAGCGGAAGGACATCGAGGAGGGACGGCGCATCCGCATCGAGAACGACGATGACGCGCCGGAGCCGGAAGACCGGGCGACGAGAGGACGATGACCCGGTCGGGCTATGGTGAGAGCCATGCCCTTCGCGTCGCCTGTGCGGCGCGTTTTTCCTACCCCCGGAGGAGCGAACGAAGCGATGTTCAGGCCTGGTCGTCGCGCGCCGATGCGCAGGATGAGCACCGGAAGACCACACCGCCGCGCGGTCGGGGTCGTCGGAGGATGGCTCGGGATCGCCGCAATGCTCGCCGGCTGCATGGCCATCCCCGCCGACGTCGACGGCACCCTCGACGAGGCCCGCGACGGCGAGATCCGGGTCGGGATCACCCACAACCCGCCGTGGACGGACACGACCGATCCCTCGGACCCGGCCGGGGTCGAAGTGCGCCTCGTGGAGGAGTTCGCCGAGACGCTGGACGCGACCGTCGTCTGGACGGTCGACAGTGAGGCGAACCTCGCCGAACGGCTGCACGACCACGCCCTCGACCTGGCCGTCGGCGGGTTCACCGATGACACCCCCTGGGTCGACAAGGCGGCGATGACCGTCCCGTTCGACGATGCGACGACCGCGGGCGAGACGAAGAAGCACGTCATGCTCACCGTTCTGGGGGAGAACCGGTTCCTCACGACCCTCGAGACCTTCCTGCTCGAACGAGGAGGCGCCCGATGAAAAGCCATCCCGCCCTTCCGCCCGCGCAGCAGGACACGCTTCGCCGGGCGATCCGCTTCGAGTGGTACACGCTCGCGTTCCTCGCGGTGGCGATCACCGGCGTCTACCTCGTGATGGGCAACTCCCAGGCGATGAAGGCCGCCTGGATCGAAGACCTGCTCTCTCTCGCGCCGCCGATCGCCTTCCTCCTGGCGGTCCGCATCATCGCGAAGCCGGCGACCGCGAAGTACCCGTACGGGTTCTTCCGCTCGGTCGGCGTGGCCCACCTCGTGGCCGGCGTCGCCCTGTTCACCATGGGCGCTTTCCTCCTGGTCGATTCCGTCATCGGACTGGTGAGCGGCGACCGGCCGCCGATCGGCTCGGTCCAGGTGTTCGGCCACGTGATCTGGTCGGGCTGGCTGATGATGGGCATGATGGCGTTGACCATCCCGCTGCCGATCTACTTCGGCCGCGTGAAGATGCGCCTGGCCAAGGATCTGCACAACAAGGTCCTCTACGCCGACGCCGACATGAACAAGGCCGACTGGATGACGGCAGCCGGATCGATCGTCGGGGTCGGCGGGATCGGGCTCGGGCTGTGGTGGGCGGACGCGGCCGCGGCGACGTTCATCGCGGGGAGCATCCTCTGGGACGGGTGGCGCAACACCCGCGCCGCGATCACCGACCTCATGGACACCCGGGCCACGACCTTCGACGACGAGAAGCCGCACCCCGACTCCCATGCCGTGCTCGACCACCTGCGTTCCCTGCCCTGGGTGCGCGACGTCGCCGTGCGGACACGGGATCAGGGACAGTTCTTCCACGTCGAAGCGTTCGTCGTCCCCGTCGACGATGCCCTGCCCTCCCTCGCCGAGCTCGCCCGTGTCCGGCAGCAGTGCCAGGGCCTGGATTGGAAGCTCGTCGATGTCGTCCTCGTGCTGGTCCCGGAACTCGCCGACCATCTCACGCGACGGGAGGACGACGACGAGGACGCCGCATCCTCAGCGGAGCGCCGTCCGTCGCCGCACCCGTAGCAGAGCACCCGCGAGCAGGAGACCCAGCCCGGCCACCGTCAGCGCACCCGTCATGGACGTCGGCCCGGAGGCCGCGAGCCCTTCGCCCTCACCGCCGTTGTCACCGCCCTCGCCGCCGCCGCCGTTGCTCGGCGTCTCGACGGGGTCGTACGTGTTGGTCACGGTCACGACGACGGGCTCCGTCGCGGCCGCGTCGACCGTCACCGTCTCCGGTTCGACGGTCTGCGCGGCCAGCGTGACCGCATCGTTGGTGCCGTCAGCGGACTCGCTGACCGTACACGTCGCCCCGTCCGGCAGACCGGTGAAGACGACGGGATCCGCACTCGTGGCGCCCGCGGGGATCGTGGCGGAGACGACGACGCCTTCAGCCGGGGCGGGTGTGCACGCGAGGTCGATGGTGATGGCGCCCTGCAGTCCCGCGCCGTCTCCGGTGATGATCTTCTGCACGCTGATCTCCCCGGACGCATACGGGGTCGCGCGGACGCCGGTCCGAACCGGGAGCGTCGTGGTCTGTGCCAGGACGAGCTTCTGCGCCGCAGGCCTGTCCGACGACTCCGTGTCGTAGAGGTAGACCGTGCCCTGGGTGAGCGAGGCCTGCGCGGTGATCCGGAACCCGTTCACCGGCGCGGCCGGCCCGGTCCACCGCGCCCAGAGCTGCGTGCCGGAAGCGACCGCGCTACCGACGGGAACAGGCTGGGTTCCCGCCTGATCCAGGAAGACCTCCACGCCCACGGCCGCGTCGAGCGTGCCGCTGGTGGTGCCGGAGACCGTGAAGGGTCCCACGATCGATCCGTCCTCCGGCACCGTGGTGGTGTCGGGGTCGATCGCGAGCGTCGGCAGAGCCGGCTCCGGGAGGCCGCCGCTGTCGAGCGCGGCCTGGACGACGGCGGCCGTCGCATTCCGGATGGTCGCGTTGGTCCCCGTCGCCAGCACGAAGCCGTCGCTGAAGTACCAGATCGCGCTCTGCACCGCGGCGACCTGCTGCGAGAGCGGGAGGCCGGAGAGCGGGTTCGCGGTGTTGAAGGGGAAGTAGTTGTTGAGGATGTAGTTGATGTAATCGAGGTTGGGCACATTCGATGCGTCCCACTCCCCGATGTTGTAGCCCGCGCCGATGCCGGTCTCCGTGCTGAAGTCGATGCAGTAGGCCGAGGCGGTCGCTCCGGAGACGGGGTCGGCGATGGTGATGAGCTGCGGGCTCACGGCCTCCACCGAGGCGCCGGTCGCCGGGTACGCGCCGGGAGTAGGCGCCAGGGTCGTGAGCTCCCCCGTCACATTCGTCGGGTACTGCGAGCCGGTGATCGTGACCTGCGTGAAGAAGCCCGCCCGGGGCAGCACGGGGTCGGGATCCCACAGTGCGGACGCCGGCGTCGCACCGAAGAGCACCATCGCCGCCGCGATGGCCGTCGCCAGAAGTGCCCCTGCTGTCCGCGTGCGCGCGCGCGTGGTCTCCGTGTGCATGGTGTCCCTCGATCTCGCCGATGATCCGAGTGACGGGTTCTCCGACTGCGACAGCCCGCCGTTGCCCACCGACGATAAGCCTGCGGGCCGCACGATCACAGGGGCGGGGCTGATGATCACCCGGGTGAGTCGAACCGCGTCGGTGCGGCGGCAGATCGCTCTCACAGCGGAGCGCCCGCCGGGGGAGGGAGTTGGGTGGCAGGCGCTCCGTCGGCCGCAGCGTGACCGTCGAGGCCCCCCAAGCCGGCCCGTGCAGCACGTTCAGGATGAACCATGCGCACGGTCCGCGCAACGGGTGTGTCCGTCAGTGTCCGTGCGCGAGCTGCTGCACGAGCACGACGACGCCGCCGAGCCCGACGAGGATGCCCAGCGCGATGAGCTGCTGCCACCAGCTCAGCCCGGTCCGGCGGACGGCGACGTACCCGATGAGCCCGAGGATCGCGACGTAGACGATCGACGCGACGGTGAGAGCCGTCCGCAGCTCGATCCACCCCAGCACGGCTGCGAGGAGGACGAGCAGCGGCACCGCCGCCGAGCCGAGCGCCGTGCCGGTGAGCCCCAGGACCTCGCGCAGGTCCGCTCCCCGGGGGAAGCTGCCATGCGTCGCGAGGTGCGCGACCAGATCGGCGGCGAAGCCCGCCAGCGCGATCGCGACGATGCCGATGAGCAGGGTCACGGTGGCCTGCAGGGCGCTGGTGTGCTCGACATTGGAGTTCTGCACGAGCACGATGGCGAGGCCCGTGAACGTCGCGTACACCCGCTCCTTGATCGCGGCGCGGTCGTGCTCGGGCCGAACGGCATCGGAGTCCGGCGTGCTCATGGGCGGGATGCTATCAAGACCCGCCCGCCGACCGAAGCAGGAGACCGTCCGGACCGCCGAGCTCCTCGCGTCGACATGGTAGCCGGATCCCGGTTTTAGGTGGCGCCCGTTCGCCGACGTGCGGCTCGAGTCACCTCACCCTGAGGACGACGCGAGTCTGCGCTTCGACATCGATCGGCGCCCACTCCCCGGGGCGGAGACGTATCCCTCGGTGCGCGCGCTGCGCCGACCCTCGTATCGCCTCACGCAGGGGTGAGTCCCTCATGCGCGCTCGGTGCCCGCGTCAGTCCAGACGCTCCGAGAGCTCGGCAGTGATCCCCCCGACCTGAGTGCGCGCCTCGGCCAGACGCGCGACGTCCTCCGTGAGGGACGTCAACATCGGCGTGGTGGCCCCGTGCCTGCGGGCGAGCTGCAGATTCGCGCGCAGGTTCAGAGAGGCCCCCGACAGCCCGCCGCGCAGAGCCTCTGTCGCGACGGCGAGATCCACCGCCAGGTACGGGTTGCCGTCGTCCGAGAGCGTGCGCGCTTCCGGGAGCAGGGCGAGGCCGAGGCGCCCGAGCCGCGCGACCGACTGCGCCGCGTCGACGGCCGCTGCACGGACGCGCTCCTCCCGCGCCCCGTCGTCCGCCGACAGAGCGAGCGCGGCGCCGAGATCCGCCGACACCGGTCCGTCCGCTTCGACCGCCCGCAGGATCTCGGCCCGAAGGCGCACGAGGCGGTCGGCGCTCTCGACGGCGGCGGGCTCATCAGGGGTGTATGCGGCCACCATGGACATCAGGGCGGCGCTCAGGCCGAGCATCACTCCCGACGCCGCTCCTCCGCCCGGCGATCCGGTGGGCTGGCTCAGGGCATCGAGCCAGCCATCCATCGGCCGTGATGTCGGGACGTCTGCGGAATCCGTCATGCGGGTCAGACTATCGGCGCGCAGGGTGCGCCTCGTCCTCTCTCTACGATGGAGCCGTGCACCTCGTCGACACCCTGACCCTCGTCGGTGAGGTGCTGTCCTGGATCGGCCTCGGCGTCGGAATCCCGTTCCTCATCGTGGCCCTGCTGATCCGGCTCGTCGAGGGGCAGTGGATCCCCGTCGAGATCGCCGTGATCGATCGGGACGGTCGGCTCACCGCCCGCTGGTTCGCGGGCGGCGACTTCCACGAGAGACCGCTGCGCCGCGGCGAGCCCACGGCCACCACCGATGGATGGCTCGACGGGTTCCACAGCTCGAACGACCCGGCTCGCATCCGGATCGGTGAGCCGCCTCATCTGCGCCGGGTCCTGCGGACTGTCGGGGTCGTCTTCGCCGCGGTCGGTGCCGTCGGCCTGATCGTGTCGTTCCTCCCGCTCGTCCTCTGACTCGGCCCGCGGTGCGTCACGCCCTCGACGGGCGCTCCGGGAGACCTCGACCGAACGAGTCCAGCGCCGCGCGGTACGCGGCAGCATCGCTCCGCACCTCGTCGGTGACCAGGAGGGCGTGCGGTCCGATCTGCCGGACGTACGTCCCCCGGCAGGGCAGCGTCACCACCCTTCCGAGGCCGCGCCGCCAGGCATCGGCCAGGGTGGCGACGTCACGGCGTTCCGGGCTGTCCGCGAGCGTCGTGAGGTGCGTCGCGAGATGTGCCTCGGAACCGCGCCGCTCCCACGCGCGGTACGCCGCATCGTCGGACACCTCCACCCCGAACGCGTCCCGCGCTGTGGGCCCGACGAGCCGAGTGAGCACCGCCTCCCGCTCATCAGGACTCAGCGTCGTGGCGACGGCGCGGTCGAGCAGTGCCGGGTCCGGGTCGGTCGCGGCGTGCGCGACCGCGTCGCCCCAGATGCGGGGCCAGACCTCCGTCCAGCGCGCCCGGGTCTCCTCGTCCACGGGCCGCGCGGCCGCCGCCGGTCGATCGACCAGCGGCGGCGGGAGCGCGTCATCGGTGGGATCCAGCCCGTGCGCCTCGCGGATCCAGAGGAGCTCCAGCAGCGTGTGCGGACGGTCCTCGACGGTGATGGTCATGTCGTGCGGCCACGGGTTCCCGGGCATCGGTCGCGTCGAACGCATGCTCAGGCAATCGCGTCGTCGTCCCGCGGGCGCGGCACCGTCGCGCCGTGCGCGGGGATGAGCCCGAAGTCCGTCAGCAGCTCTCCCATCTGCGTGTTGTCGAGCTTGTCGAGGAGGCGACCCTGGAGGAAGTTCGGGCCGGGGATGTGGACGGTCTCGCCGTCGCGCAGCCGCGCGGTGGCCTTGAGGAGGTAGCGGATGTCGTAGGTCGAGTTGAAGACCTCCGGCACGCCGCGTTCCACGTCGAGCAACTGATACGTGGCCTCCATCGCAGTGCGCACGGAGTACTCGGTGGTGAAGATCGTGTCGCGCGTCGTCTCGGCGAACTGTCCGAGGAAGGCGAAGTTGACGCTTCCCTCCGGGACCACCTGCGGACGGTCGCCGGCCCGGCGCGGCATGAAGAAGGAGGTCACGTACGGCATCATCACCGGGACCGTCTTGGCCGCCGACGCGGCGAGCTCGGCGATGTCCTCCACCGGGACACCGAGGTGGTAGAGCCACTCCTGCGCGATCTCCTCGCCCGTGCACTCCTGCATCGGCTTCTTGACGTAGTCGCCGGGCGTCTCGACGAAGAGTCCGTACACCCAGACCACGATCTCGTTCGGCTTCTGCGCCTTGAAGTGCGGCTGCCGGTTCACCGTCCAGCTCATCAGCCAGGCCGAGTCCTTGGCGGTGACGATCCCGCCGGTGACGACCTTGCCGCTGAAGGGGTCGCGCTTGCAGATCTTCTCGATGTACTTCGGGATGCGCTCGTCGACGGTGGTGACGGTGGCGGACTCCCATTTCGTCTTGTCGATGTCGCTGCAGAACACCTCCGGTCGCCCGAACGCGGGCGACTTCGCGGCGATCCGCTTCCAGAGGTCCCAGGCCGGGGCCGGGCCGGTCTTCAGCTCCGGAGCGGTGTGCTGGTCGCCGTTGCCGGAGTTCTCCGTCAGCGACCCGATCGTCGCCAGACACAGGTCGTCCGGTCCGAGGTCGACGCCGCCGGGCTCGCCGTCGGCGATCCAGTCGATGCGCGTCGCCTGGATGCGACCGTCCTCGATGTCGAACTGGATGTCGGTCACGGTGTGATGGAACCGGAACTGCACGCCGTGGTCGTCGAGGAACTTCCGCATCGGCAGCACGAGCGACTCGTACTGGTTGTACTTCGTGAACTTCAACGCGGAGAGGTCGGGCAGCCCGCCGATGTGGTGCATGAAGCGGTGCAGATACAGCTTCATCTCCAGCGCCGAGTGCCACTCCTCGAACGCGAACATGGTCCGCCAGTACAGCCAGAAGTTGCTGCCGAGGAAGTCGTCGCCGAACACCTCGTCGATCCGCTTGCCCTCCATCTCCTCGCGGGTGGCGAGGATGACGGCGACGATCTCCTTCTGCGCCTTCTCCGAGAGGGTGAAGAGCTTGTCCGTATGCGCGTCCTGCCCCTGCTTCTCGGTCACCCGGCACAGGGAGACGTTGGGGTCGTCCTTGTTGAGCCAGTAGAACTCGTCGAGCACGCTGGCACCCTCGATCTCCAACGACGGGATGGAGCGGAACATGTCCCACAGGCACTCCATGTGGTCTTCCAGCTCCCGGCCGCCGCGGATGACGAACCCCTTCTCGGGGTACTTGATCCCGTCCAGCGCGCCGCCGGGCAGCCCCAGCTCCTCGAGGATCGTGATCCGCTCCCCCGCCACCTGCCCGTCGCGGATCATGAAGATCGCGGCCGCCATCGCGGCGAGACCTCCCCCGACCAGCCAGACCGTCTTGTCGTCGGCCCCCTCCGGCTTCCGGGGTCGTGCGAATGCTTCGTAGTTCCCATTGCTGCGGTACATCTGTCCCACCCTCCGATTGGTTCGACACCGATGCGCACAGTCCAGCCGAAACCGATGCGGAAAGGAAGGGCTTCCTCCGCCGATCGGCCGGGGCTCGCCCTCGCCGAGTCGCGTAATCGCTAGGATCGCGGGGTGACTCAGATCCCGCCGTTGCCCCGTCGCCGCGCCTTCGGATGCGGAGTCGCCTCCGCCGCTGTGGCGGTCGTCGGGATCCTGCCGACCGCGATCGTCTTCGTCCTGGCGGGGACGGCGGACCCGAACTACGGATGGCTGGTGTTCCTCACGCTGCCGCTCGCGGTCCTCTTCGGCGGCATCGCCCTCCTCCTCGGCGTGATCGGGCTCGTCTTCGCCCGCGCCGACGGCGGAGGGCATGCGTGGCCCGTCGTCGGAGCCGTGCTCGGCGTCCTGGCGCTCCTTCCCGCCGCCGCGTTCCTGTGGGGCGGCTGATCTCGTGCGCCGGAACCCGCCCGCCAACAGGCTGATGCTCGCGATAGCTGCCGCAGTGGCGGCGTTCTTCGTCTGGGGAGCGCTCGTGCGCCCCCTGTTGGACGGCGAGCCGCCCGTCGCGACCTCGCTCGTGTTCGGCGCTGGCGTGGCACTCGCCGGCCTGATCATCTGGATCGTGCTCGGACGCATCCGACGACTGCAGCGCGCCCAGCGGCGAGCGCTGCGGGAGCGTGAGCCGCAGGCACGGATCTTCGGCTCCTACGCCCTCAACGGCGTGGCCGCGTACCTCTCGCGCACGATCCCCCTTCTCGGACTCGGCGCCGCACCGCGGGGCCTGCTCACGGCGAGCCCCACCGGGGTCATCGACCCCTCGGGCTTTCGGCTGATCCGCGGCGGAGCGCGTCTCCTCACGGCCTACAGCGTTCCTCGGGACCGGATCCAGGGCGTGACGAGGGGCGGCATCCAGGAGGGCGCCTTCCTCTATCCGACCCTGGTGATCGTGGTCTCGCAGGAAGCGGGACAGGTCGCGATCCCGGTGCCGGTGACCAGGGACGACGCGCCGCTTCGCCGAGAGTCACCGGACGGCATGGATCGCCTCATCTCCGATGCGGCACGGATCTGGGGCGTCCCGGTACTCGGGGACGGCGGCTGATGCGAGCGACGCCGCGACCGGAATCGACGCGCGGGCGCGGGTGACTGATGCGTACATCGACAGCGTGGTGGTTGATCGCAGCGATGACCGCCGTCTCGCTCATCGCCCTCGGCCTCGTCATGACCTACCGTTTCGCGACACCGCTCGTCGATCCTGCCCCGCCGACACCGGACTACGGGGTCCAGGCGCTCGTCGCCGGCGTGACGATGGCGGCAGCGGCGGCGAGTGGCCTCGGCGCGGGCGTGTACGCGACGAAACGCGAGGTCGCCCGAGGTCGAATCGTCGGCTGGACCGCCGCCGCGATGCTCGCGGGCACCGTTCTGGGAGCGGTTCTGGCCTTCGTGCTGAGCGCACGCTGAGGTCTACCCGATAGCCGCCGGAGGGAAGAGGCCCGCGACCCGTGTCATTGCGATGATCTTCGACCTTCCATGAAGGAGGGGAAGTCGGAAGCACCGAGGCCGTCCGGCGCAAAAAACGACTGAACAAAACTCCGGGCCGCTCGTTCCAGCTGCTCGGCTGTGAGGTTGCTACCCCCGAGCGAGAAACCGTACGTACCGTCTTCGGGCCCGTTGGTCCACGTGAAATGGTAGGCGTGCACCCCATCTGAAGGTCCTGATTCGCGTACGTCGAACATCTCCCCGCTGACATCCAGAACCGTGTTCACATCCGCCACGCTACTGCGCAGCACAGCGCCACAGAATAGTCTTGCGAATCGCGGCGAGCGCGACCGCGATGACGGTCGTCATCTCTCTCCTGCGAAGGAGGCCGGCCTATGTCTTGCTCGGTCTGCGGCGGATGGATCTTCCGGGGGCGATGGGTATGCTCACGCCATGGAACCCGCTCCGATAGCCGACCACAGCCCCCAGGAGAAGGGTGCGACCCGGCGCCGCAGGATCCGGGTCGGCCTGATCGTCGCCGCAGCTCTCCTCATCGTGTTCTACCTCGCACGGCTGGGCTGGCTGTTCATGATGGCCGACGAGGGCGACACTCCTCCCCTGTCAGCCGTGCCCCTCCCTCCCGGCGCTCAGGTGGTCGGCCAGAGCGAAGGCTGCGGAAGCGGTGGCTGCGCGGTGACGTTCACGGTTCGCCCGCCCGACGGTATGACCCCGGAACAGCTCGCCGCGGAGATAGGGGCGACGCCGCAACTGTCGGTGCCTGGGAACCTGTGGGATCCACGCACCGTGTGGGTCTCGGCGCGGCCGTCAGCGGGCACCTTGAAGCTCGTCGCCGACTACACATCGGGCGAGTACGTGCCGTAGGCCGACCGTTCAGCCTGAGCGCTGACAGCGGACGACCGGACCGCGATCGTCAGACTCACGATGGGCCACCCGACGGCGACTCCGGCCAGCCCGAGGAGCGGGTCGGCCGGAGTCGGACGCATTGCTCTGCTTGCGTCCCCCCGCACAGGACTCAGAAGTCCCAGTCGTCGTCTTCCGTGGCCTCGGCCTTGCCGATGACGTAGGACGAGCCCGACCCACTGAAGAAGTCGTGGTTCTCGTCCGCGTTCGGGGAGAGCGCCGACAGGATCGCCGGGTTCACGTTCGTGACGCTGGAGGGGAACATCGCCTCGTAGCCCAGGTTCATCAGGGCCTTGTTGGCGTTGTAGTGCAGGAACTTCTTGACGTCCTCGGTCAGCCCGACGCCGTCGTAGAGGTCCTGCGTGTACTGCACCTCGTTGTCGTAGAGCTCGTAGAGCAGCGAGAACGTGTAGTCCTTGAGCTCGTCCTTGCGCGCCTGGTCGGCCGTCTCGAGTCCGCGCTGGAACTTGTAGCCGATGTAGTACCCGTGCACGGCCTCGTCGCGGATGATGAGGCGGATGAGGTCGGCCGTGTTCGTCAGCTTCGCCTTCGACGACCAGTAGATCGGCAGGTAGAAGCCCGAGTAGAACAGGAACGACTCCAGCAGCGTCGAGGCGACCTTGCGCTTGAGCGGGTCGTCTCCCTGGTAGTAGTCCATGATGATCTGCGCCTTCTTCTGAAGGTTCGCATTCTCCGTGGACCAGCGGAACGCCTCGTCGATCTCCTTCGTCGACGCGAGCGTCGAGAAGATCGAGGAGTAGCTCTTCGCGTGCACCGACTCCATGAACGCGATGTTCGTGTAGACGGCCTCCTCGTGAGGCGTGATCGCGTCGGGGATCAGCGACACCGCGCCGACGGTGCCCTGGATCGTGTCCAGGAGCGTGAGCCCGGTGAACACCCGCATGGTGAGCAGCTGCTCGTCGGGGGTGAGCGTGTTCCACGACTGCACGTCGTTCGACAGCGGCACCTTCTCCGGCAGCCAGAAGTTGTTCACCAGACGGTTCCAGACCTCGAGGTCCTTGTCGTCCTGGATGCGGTTCCAGTTGATCGCCTGCACGCTGGAGACCAGCTTGAGCGGGGAGTGAGGAGTCATTCTTGTCCTAGTTCCTGGGTCACTGAGCCTGTCGAAGTGTCAGAGCATGCACGAGACGCACTCGGTCATGTCGGTGCCCTCGAGCGCCAGCTGACGCAGACGGATGTAGTAGATCGTCTTGATGCCCTTGCGCCATGCGTAGATCTGGGCCTTGTTGATGTCACGCGTGGTGGCGGTGTCCTTGAAGAACAGCGTCAGCGACAGACCCTGGTCGACGTGCTGCGTGGCCGCGGCGTACGTGTCGATGACCTTCTCGTAGCCGATCTCGTACGCGTCCTGGTAGTACTCCAGGTTGTCGTTCGTCATGAACGCCGCCGGGTAGTAGACGCGACCGAGCTTGCCTTCCTTGCGGATCTCGATCTTCGAGGCGATCGGGTGGATCGAGGAGGTCGAGTTGTTGATGTAGGAGATCGAGCCGGTCGGCGGCACGGCCTGCAGGTTCTGGTTGTAGATGCCGTGCTCCTGGATCGACGCCTTGAGCTGGACCCAGTCCTCCTGCGTCGGGATGTGCTTGCCCGCGAAGAGCTCCTTGACCTTCTCGGTCTCCGGGACCCAGGCGCGGTCGATGTACTTGTCGAAGAACTCGCCGGACGCGTAGGTGGAGTCGGCGAACCCGTCGAACGTCGTGCCGCGCTCGATCGCGAGCTGGTTCGAAGCGCGCAGCGCGTGGAACAGCACGGTGTAGAAGTAGATGTTCGTGAAGTCGACGCCCTCCTCCGAGCCGTAGAACACGTGCTCGCGGGCGAGGTAGCCGTGCAGGTTCATCTGGCCGAGGCCGATCGCGTGCGACCGGTCGTTGCCGTCCTCGATCGAGCGGACCGAGCCGATGTGGCTCTGGTCGCTGACCGCGGTGAGCGCGCGGATCGCGGTCTCGACCGTCTGGCCGAGGTCGTCGGCGTCCATCGACAGCGCGATGTTCATCGAGCCGAGGTTGCAGGAGATGTCCTTGCCGATCTCCTTGTACGACAGGTCGTCGTTGTAGGTGGTCGGGGTGTTCACCTGCAGGATCTCGCTGCAGAGGTTGGACATGTTGATGCGCCCCTTGATGGGGTTGGCCTTGTTGACCGTGTCCTCGAACATGACGTACGGGTAGCCGGACTCGAACTGGATCTCGGCGACGGTCTGGAAGAACTCGCGCGCGTTGATCTTGGTCTTCTTGATGCGCGGGTCGTCGACCATCTCGCGGTACTTCTCGGTGACCGAGATGTCGCCGAACGGGACGCCGTAGACCTTCTCCACGTCGTACGGCGAGAACAGGTACATGTCCTCGTCGTTCTTGGCGAGCTCGAACGTGATGTCCGGCACCACGACACCGAGCGACAGCGTCTTGATGCGGATCTTCTCGTCGGCGTTCTCGCGCTTGGTGTCGAGGAAGCGCATGATGTCGGGGTGGTGGGCGTTGAGGTACACCGCACCCGCGCCCTGACGCGCGCCGAGCTGGTTGGCGTAGCTGAAGCTGTCTTCGAGGAGCTTCATGACCGGGATGATGCCCGAGGACTGGTTCTCGATCTGCTTGATCGGGGCACCCGACTCGCGGATGTTCGACAGCAGCAGGGCCACGCCGCCGCCGCGCTTGGAGAGCTGCAGCGCGGAGTTGATGCCGCGGGCGATCGACTCCATGTTGTCCTCGATGCGCAGCAGGAAGCAGCTGACGAGCTCGCCGCGCTGGGCCTTGCCCGCGTTGAGGAAGGTCGGGGTGGCCGGCTGGAAGCGACCGGAGATGATCTCCTCGACGAGGTTCACGGCGAGCTTCTCGTCGCCGTCCGCGAGGGCGAGCGCGGTCATCACGACGCGGTCCTCGAAGCGCTCGAGGTAGCGCTTGCCGTCGAACGTCTTCAGCGTGTAGCTCGTGTAGTACTTGAACGCGCCGAGGAACGTCTCGAAGCGGAACTTCTTCGAGTAGGCGAGGTCGTTGAGCTTCTGCACGAAGTCGAACGAGTACTTCTCGATGACGGCGCCCTCGTAGTACTCCTTCTCCACGAGGTAGTCCAGGCGCTCCTTGAGCGAGTGGAAGAACACGGTGTTCTGGTTCACGTGCTGCAGGAAGTACTCCCGCGCGGCGCGCTTGTCGGCGTCGAACTGGATCTTCCCGTTCGCGTCGTACAGGTTCAGCATCGCGTTGAGCGCGTGGTAGTCCAGGCCCTCGTACGCGGGGTTCACCTTGAATGCCACTGTCTCGGTCACTGAAGATTCCACCGTCGTTCCAATCCGTCGCTCACGCGATCCACGTCGTCCTGTGTGCCGAAGATCTCGAGCCGATACAAGTGAGGCACGTGACACTTGCGGCTGATGATGTCGCCGGCGAGGCAGAACGCGTCGCCGAAGTTTGTGTTGCCCGCGGAGATGACCCCGCGGATATGACGCCGGTTGCGCTCGTCGTTGAGGAACCGGATCACCTGCTTGGGCACGGCCCCCTTCTCGACCCCGCGCCCGGCACCCCCGCCATAGGTGGGGGTGACCAGCACGAAGGGCTCGTCGACGACGAGGTCCTCTTCGTTCCGGTGGAGGGGGATGCGTCGGGCGGGAAGCCCGAGCTTCTCGATGAAGCGCGCGGTGTTACCCGACACGCTCGAGAAGTAGACCAGGAGCGGCGCTGCGGTCGCGACGGCGCTCATAGCTCTCTCCTTGGGTTCCTGAGCCTGTCGAAGGGCCGGGTGGCGAGCCTGTCGGACTACGCCAGGCGGGACGCGAGCTCGTCGATCTTGTCGGGACGGAAGCCCGACCAGTGGTCCTCGTCGGTGACGACGACCGGCGCCTGCATGTAGCCGAGCGCCTTGACCTGCTCCAGGGCCGTCGGGTCCTCCGACAGGTCGTGGATCTCGTACTCGATGCCCTTGGCATCCAGGGCACGGTAGGTCGCGTTGCACTGGACGCAGGAAGGCTTGGTGTACACCGTGATCGACATCTGAACCCCTCAAATCTCTGGTTTCTCCGGCAGACCTCCGCCGGGATCTCAATACTACATATAGGGACGGACATTCGGTGCGACCACAAGGGGTAGTAGTTACATCCGTGTAGTTTTTCCACCGCTCTCTACAGATACAACACAGGTTCTCCACCGTTTCTTCCACAGGCGGACCCCCTCTCCCGAGGTCGTCGAGCCGCGGGAAATCGCGGCTGGGAGGAGCCTGTGAGGGATCCATCCACAGGTGGCACCTTACGAGGGGCTTCGGACATCCCCAGGCCTGTGGAATTCGTCCGCCGGCGTGTCCACGGCGTGTCGCGGTGCCGCGGCCACCGGCCCGTCTCCCCGACGTCCCCGCGGCCCGGTACCGTTGTCTGGTGGCGGGCTATCGGGATCTTCTTCGCACGCCGGGAGTGGGCCGCATGATCGCCGCCCAGCTCACCGCGCGCTTCCCCAACGGGATGATGTCCTTGGCGATCCTGCTGCATGTCGAGCAGCAGACCGGATCGTACGGATCGGCGGGCCTCGTGCTCGCCGCGACCAGCGTCGGCCAGGCGGTCGCCGGCCCCATCACCAGCCGGTGGATGGGCGCGTGGGGCATGCGGCGGGTGCTGACCCTCACGCTGTCCGTCTGCGTGATCGCCGTGCTCGGCCTCGGGCTGCTGCCGCTCTCCGTCCCCGGCTACATGGCTCTCGGCATGATCGCCGGCCTGTCGACGCCGCCCGTGCAGGCGGCCGTCCGCACCATCTACCCGAAGCTGGTCAACGCCGGTCAGCTCACCCCCCTGTTCTCCCTCGACGCCTCCCTGCAGGAGATCATCTGGGTGCTGGCGCCGGTGGTCATCACCCTCGTCTCCACCCAGGTCGGCACCATGGAGGGTCTGCTCCTGGTGGCTATCGTCCTCGTCGCCGGCGGCGCGTGGTTCATCCTCTCCCCCGAGGTCGGCCGCGTGCGCATCCCCCGCAGCCGCAATGCGCTGGGCAAGGTCGTCCTCAAGCCGCCCGTGCTCCTCGCCACGGTCATCGGCTTCCTCCTCATCGGCGCCTGCTCGGCGGTCGAGGTCGGCGTGGTCGCGACGTTCGAACACGGCAGCCTCGCGGCGGGCCTCGTCCTCGCCGTCTTCTCCGCCGGCAGCCTGGCCGGCGGCCTTGCCTTCGGCCACATCCCGATCGGACCGTGGGCCATGGCGCGCCGCCTGCTCATCGTCACCGTGGGCCTGGCCCTCACGATGGTGATGCTCAACGTCTACTGGCTGGGCGGCACGCTCATCCTCGCCGGCATCGGCATCGCCCCCGCCCTCGCGGTGCTGTTCGCCATCACCACGGCCAGCGTGAAGTTCAGCGAGACCGCCGAGGCCTTCGGCTGGGCGGGCACCGGCCAGCTCATCGGCGCCGCGGCCGGATCGGCGGTCGCGGGCTTCCTCGTCGACGTCGGCGACTGGCGCGGCGCCTACCTGGCCGCCACCATCTTCGCGGGCGTCGGACTGCTCGTCTCGATCGTTTTCGTGCGCTCCTTCCCCGATCTGCGTCACCGCGACGCGAGCCCCCATCCCGACACCGAGCCCCTGGCGGTCACCCCCTCATGAGCCCCTCCGTCCCGTCTTCCTCCCCCGCGATCGTCTGCGTCGGCGAGTCGATGGCACTGATCACGCCCACCGGCGCCGACCTCGCGTCCGCCGACACGGCGTCGATCACGCACGCGGGTGCGGAGGCGAACGTGGCGGTCGGAGTGGCGGCCGCGGGCCACCGCGCCGCCTGGGCCTCCCGCCTCGGCGACGATCCCCTCGGCCGCCGCCTCTCCCGCGAACTGGAGCACCGCCGCGTCGAGCTGTGGACCGAGCTCGACGCCGAAGCGCAGACCGGCGTGATGTTCAAGGATCCCGGCGTGGAGTCGTCGGCCGTCTACTACTACCGCCGCGGCTCGGCCGCCTCGCGCATGGCGCCGGGGTTCCTGTCCCCCGAGCAGCTGGCCGGCGTGCGCATCGTGCACACCACGGGCATCACCCCGGCGCTGTCCGCGACGTGCCTGGCGATGGTCGACCAGCTCTTCGCCGACGCGCGCACCGCGGGAGCCGTCGTCTCGTTCGATGTCAACGACCGCCGGGCGCTATGGAGCCCGGAGGAGGCGGCCGCCACCCTGGCTCGTCTGGCCGACGCCGCCGACATCGCCTTCGTCGGCCGCGACGAGGCCGAGCGCATCTGGGGCACTGCCACAGCACCGGAGATCCGCGCCCACCTCCCGCACTGCGGACTGCTCGTCGTCAAGGACGGCGACGTCGGTGCCACGGCCTTCCTCGGCGACGCGGACCCGGTGTTCGTGCCCGCACCGACCGTCGACGTCGTCGAGCCCGTCGGCGCCGGAGACGCCTTCGCCTCCGGGTTCCTCGCGGCGACGCTCGACGGCGCCGACCTCGAGACCCGCCTGGCCGCCGGACACGAGGCCGCCGCGCGGGTGCTCCGCATCGCGGCCGACCTGCCACCCCTGGAGCCCGCGCGCTGACGCCGCCCGCCGTGTCCCGGCGCGGTCGTAGGCTGGTGCCATGCCCGCTCCCGTCACCCTCCCCCGCCTGAGCTGGGGCGATGCCGCTGCACCGCGACACGCACTCCTCGTGCACGGTCTGGGATCGTCCGGCGCGCTCATGTGGCGGCTCGGCGACGCCCTCGCGGCGGCCGGCTGGCACGCGACGGCGGTGGACCTGCGCGGCCACGGCGACGCCCCGCGGGCGCTCGACTACTCCGTCGCCGCGTATGCCGCGGACCTCGCGGCGACGCGCCCTCCCGGTGCGGGCGCCTGGGATGCCGTCATCGGGCACTCGCTCGGCGGCGCCGCCGGTACGGTGGCCGCCGCGGACGACGCGGACTGGACACGACGCCTCGTCCTCATCGATCCCGCGATCCACGTCGTCCAGCAGGACGCGGCCGACGTCCGCCGCAGCCAGGAACGCGCCTTCGCCGACAACCGCCTCGACGCGGTGCGACAGGAGCATCCGCACTGGCACCCGCAGGATCAGGAGCTCAAGGTCGACGCTGTCCGGCGGGCGAGCACGTGGGCGGTCGAGCAGACCAGCGCACAGAACCGGCCGTGGGACGTCCGGGCGCACGCAGCCCGTCTGACGGTGCCCACGCACGTGATCGGGGGCGATCCCGCGATCTCCAGCATCTTCACCGGAGCCCTCGCCGACGAGGTGCTCGCGAGCAACCCCCGCATCTCCCTGTCGGTCGTGGCCGGCGCCGGCCACTCGGTGCATCGCGACCGCCCGGAGGAATCGATCCGACAGCTCCTGGAGGCTCTGGCATGACCGACTTCGACCCGTCGGCGTATCTCCCCGACGACCTGCTCGACCGCATCCGCGAGCGCGCCCCCATCCACGACAGGGAGAACACCTTCCCCCAGGCCGACCTCGATGAGCTCCGCGCGGCCGGCTACCTGTCGATCCTCGTGCCGCGGGAGCACGGCGGCGCGGGGCTCGGCCTCGAGCAGGCCGCCCTCCTCCAGCAGCGGCTCGCGGGCGCCGCGCCCGCGACCGCCCTGGCGATCAACATGCACCTCGTCTGGACCGGCGTCGCCAAGGTCTTCTCGGACCGCGGGGTCCCCGGTCTCGAGTTCGTGCAGGACGGCGCCGTGGCCGGCGAGGTCTTCGCGTTCGGCATCAGCGAGGGCGGCAACGACCTCGTGCTGTTCGGGAGCGACACCGCGGCGGTCCCGGACGGCGCCGGGGGCTACGCCTTCACCGGCACCAAGATCTTCACCTCGCTCGCCCCCGTCTGGACGAAGCTCGGCCTGCACGGGCTCGACACCACGAGCCCCGACGCGCCGAAGCTCGTGTTCGCCTTCGTCGACCGCACGTCCGCGGTCACCACCGCCGACGACTGGGACACCCTCGGCATGCGCGGCACCCAGAGCCGGACCACGCGCCTCGAGGGGGCCGTCGCGGACGCGGCACACGTCGTGCGGCGCATCGACCCCGGCCCGAGCCCCGACCCGATCGTCTTCGGCATCTTCGCGGTCTTCGAGATCCTCCTCGCCTCCGTCTACACCGGCATCGCCCGGCGGGCCCTCGAGCTGGCCGTGGCGACGGCCCACCGGCGCCGCTCCAAGAAGAGCGGCGCCGCGTACAGCCAGGATCCGGACATCCGCTGGCGGATCGCCGACATGGCCCTCGCCTACGACGCACTCCCTCCGCAGATCGCCGCCCTCGCCCGCGATGTCGACGAGCGCACGGACCGCGGGGCCGGCTGGTTCCCCGCGCTCTCGGGCGTCAAGCATCGCGCGGTGACGATGGCCAAGCACGTCGTCGACGAGGCCATGCTGGTGGCCGGCGGCGGCTCGTACTTCAGCGCCAATGAGCTCTCCCGGCTGTACCGCGACGTCCTCGCCGGCGCATTCCACCCCTCCGACCCGGAGTCGGCGCACGCCACCGCGGCGAGCGCCTGGCTGGGCCCGATCGAGGCCTGAGCGGGCGCACGCACACCCCGTTGTCCACGACCGTCCGCGGTGCCAAGATCACACCATGGCACCGTCGAAGAAGGACCATACCCTCGACGCGATCTCCAAGACCATCGTCGAGATGCTGCAGGAGGACGGGCGGCGCTCGTACTCCGAGATCGGCCGGATCGTCGGCCTGAGCGAGGCCGCCGTCCGGCAGCGGGTGCAGCGGCTCACCGAGTCCGGGGTGATGCAGATCGTCGCGGTGACCGACCCGATGCAGCTCGGCTTCCACCGGCAGGCGATGGTGGGCGTCAAGGTCGCCGGGGACGCCCGAGGCGTGGCCGAGGCGATCGCCGACATCGACGAGGTCGACTACGTCGTGATCACGGTCGGATCGTTCGACGTGCTCGTCGAGGCGGTGTGTGAGGACGACGACCACCTGCTGGCGCTCGTCAACGACCGCATCCGCCCGATCCCGGGGGTGGTGTCGACGGAGACCTTCATCTACGCGAAGCTCCAGAAGCAGCAGTTCGCCTGGGGCACGCGCTGACGGTCGGCCTCAGCGCGGCCGCGTCTCCTCGCGACGGCGGGCGAGGAGGGCGAGGTGCAGGGCGGCGAGGGTCTCCCCGTCGTCCAGATCCGCGCCGAGCAGGTCGCCGATGAGCGCGAGGCGCTGATAGAACACCGAGCGCGAGAGATGGCTCGCGGCCGCCGCCGCGGAGCGGTTGCCGGGGTGCGCGACGAGGGCGGCGAGGACCGCGAGCAGGTCTCCCCGGCGATCCCGGTCGTGACGGACGAGCGGCTCCAGCATCTGCTCGCTGTGCGCCTGGAGCCGCCGGTCGTCGCGCAGAGCGGACACGAGGCGTTCGAGCGGCCGGTCGGCGACGCGCCGGACCACCGGCACGTCGCCCCCGAACGGCCGTGCGGCGACGTCGAGTGCGGCGCGGATCGAGGCCAGGAGCCCGAGGACGCCTTCGGCGCTCGGTCCGACGGTCACGGGCGCGCCGCCGGAGAGGTGCGCGAGGACCGGATCGGTCAGCGCATCGGCTCCGGCGGCCACGAGCAGGACCACGTCGGCTCCGCGCCGGGCCCCCACCGCGGACAGCCCCGCCGTACGCGCGCGGGCGACGAGCCTCTCCGCGTCCTCGTCCGTGCGGAAGACGAGGCCGGAGACGGTTCCGCCCGACGGGTCGAGTCCGAGTCTCCGGAGCCGGACCTCGACGTCTTCCTCGCGGGCGAACCGCGCGCCGAGAAGATCCTCGACGAGGCGGCGATGGGCGAGCACGGTCCACGCCCCCTCCCCATCGGCGAGGCAGCCGAAGGCGAGGGCCGTCGCCCCCAGCTCCAGGACGGTGGCCCGACCGGCGGGATGCAGCGGACCCTCCGCTGCGATGAGCCGGCCCCAGCGCACTCCGCGCGCCTGCACGGGCACCCGATCGCCGCCCCGCTCCGTCTGTCGGAGGGCCTCGCCGACCGGGACGCGGAGCGCTTCGATCGCGACGACCTCTCCCGCCGGATTCTCGAGGCGGACCGGGGCGTCGAGTGCGCGGGCGACCTCGGACACGATGAGGTCGGCCGGTGCGCCACGGAGGCTGAGGGCGGTGAAGAGGTCGTGCAGTCGCTGACGCTCGCGGAGCGCTGCCGTCTGGGCCTCGATCAGCGCCCGGTGCACGGCCTCGGTCACCGCGACGAACTTGACCTCCACCCCGAGCGCGATCAGAGCGAGGCCGGAGGCGGCACAGGCCTCGACGACCGCGGCCGGGACGCGGGGCATCCGCGAGCCGAGTTCGACGATGATGCCGGACACCCCGACCGCCGCCAGCTCCGCCACGAGCACGCGCAACGCTGCGGGGCTCGTCGGCCAGGCCGCGCCGGTCGTGAGCAGCAGCTCGCCGCCGTCGAGCAGGCGGGCGACGGTGGCGCTGTCCGAGGCGTGGACCCACCGCACCCCGGCCTCCAGTGCCGGGCCCCCGACGAGGACGGTCGGCGCCCCCTCCTGCACCGCGGGGAGCGCGAGCACGTCCCCGACGCGCAGCACCGAGGGCGATCGATCCGGACGATCTGTCCGATCCGCCGAGAAGTCCTGACGCTCTGCCACTCCGCACCTGCTTCGTTTCCTGTCAGCATGGGCCGAGCCCCAGCGTAGCGACCCTCGGTCAGAGTGTGCGAGACGCGATCCCCTCTGCGAAGGAGCATCCGTGGACATCGTCCGTCACGTCATCAACGGCACCGATACCGGCGACGCGGCCCGCCGAGGCCTCGTCTTCGATCCGGCGACAGGAGTCGTCACGAAAGAGGTCGCGTTCGCCTCTGCCACCGAGGTCGACGCCGCGGTGGCCGCCGCGGCCGCGGCCCTCCCGGCGTGGCGGGAGACGAGCCTCATCAAGCGCGCCGACGTGTTCTTCCGGCTCCGTCAGCTCCTCAAAGAGCGCATGGGCGAGCTGGCGGCCATCGTCACGTCCGAGCACGGCAAGGTCCTGTCCGACGCCGCCGGCGAGGTGTCCCGTGGCATCGAGAACGTCGAGTTCGCGGCCGGTCTCGTGCACCTGCTCAAGGGCGAGCGCAGCGAGCAGGTCGCCCGCGGGGTCGACGTGCACTCCGTGAAGCAGCCGGTCGGCGTGGTCGCGGCCATCACTCCGTTCAACTTCCCGGTCATGGTGCCGCTGTGGATGGTCGCCTCCGCCATCGCGTGCGGCAACACCGTCGTCCTCAAGCCCAGCGAGAAGGATCCGTCCGCCGCGGTCTGGCTCGCACGGCTGTTCCGCGAGGCCGGTCTCCCGGACGGCGTCCTCAACGTCGTGCACGGCGACCGGGAGGCCGTGGACGCGCTCCTCGACTCCCCGCGGGTGCAGGCGGTGAGCTTCGTCGGCTCGACCCCGATCGCCCGGTCGATCTACGAACGGGCGTCCGCCGCCGGGAAGCGGGTTCAGGCGCTCGGCGGCGCGAAGAACCACATGGTCGTGATGCCCGACGCCGACATCGACGCGGCCGCCGACGCCGCCGTCTCCGCAGCGTACGGCTCCGCGGGCGAGCGCTGCATGGCGGTGTCCGTGCTCGTGGCGGTCGGCGACATCGCCGACGACCTCGTCGCCGCGATCGCCCGCCGCATCGACGGCCTCTCGATAGGCCCCGGCACGGACCCGGCGAGCGAGATGGGGCCGCTCATCACCGCGGAGCACCGTGACCGGGTCGCCTCCTACGTCACGGAAGCTCCCGGCGAGGGTGCCACGGTCGTCGTCGACGGCACGACGACGCCGTTCGACGGCGACGGCTTCTTCCTCGGGGTGAGCCTGATCGACGACGTCACACCCGGCATGCGCGTCTACGACGACGAGATCTTCGGCCCGGTTCTGTCCGTCGTGCGCGTGGGCTCCTACGCGGAGGCGGTCGCGCTCGTCAACGCGAACGCCTACGGCAACGGGACCGCGATCTTCACGCGCGACGGCGGGACAGCGCGGCAGTACGAGTTCGACATCGAGGTCGGCATGGTCGGCGTCAACGTCCCGATCCCGGTGCCCATCGGCGCCTACTCGTTCGGCGGGTGGAAGGACTCGCTCTTCGGCGACGCGCACATCTACGGCCCCGAGTCCGTGCACTTCTACACGCGGTCGAAGGTCGTGACGACGCGGTGGCCCGACCACACCCCGTCGCAGATCGACCTCGGCTTCCCGAGCAACCACTGACGAGGAGCGCCCCCGATGACGACCTTCACCGACCGCCACGGACTCTCCTCCCGGCTCCCCGCCCCGGACGCCGAGGCGCAGGTGCGCGCCGACGACCGCGCCCACGTCTTCCACTCCTGGAGCGCCCAGGCGCTGATCGACCCGATGCCGGTCGCCGCGGGTCGAGGTTCGACCTTCTGGGACTACGGGGGCACCGCGTACCTCGACTTCTCCAGCCAGCTCGTGAACCTCAACCTCGGCCACCAGCACCCGGACCTCGTCGCCGCGATCCAGCAGCAGGCCGGGCGGCTCGCGACCATCCAGCCGTCGATGGCCAACGATGTCCGAGGGGAGCTCGCCCGCCTCATCGCCGAGGTCGCTCCCGACGGGTTCGAGAAGGTGTTCTTCACGAACGGCGGCGCGGAGGCGAACGAGTACGCGGTGCGCATGGCCCGGCAGGCCACGGGCCGCCGGAAGGTGCTGTCGATGTACCGCAGCTACCACGGCTCCACCGCGACCGCGATCTCCCTCACCGGCGACCCGCGCCGCTGGGCGAACGACGTCACGGACACCGGGGCCGTGCGGTTCTTCGGACCGTACCTCTACCGCTCCCCGTTCCACAGCGAGACGCCCGAGCAGGAGACGGAGCGCGCCCTCGCGCACCTGGAGCAGACCATCCAGCTCGAGGGGCCGCAGACCATCGCCGCGATCATCGTCGAGACGGTCGTCGGCACCAACGGCGTGCTTCTTCCGCCGCCCGGCTATCTGCCCGGGGTGCGCGCGCTCTGCGATCGCTACGGGATCGTCTTCATCGCGGACGAGGTGATGGTCGGATTCGGCCGGCTCGGCGAGTGGTTCGGGATCGACGCGTTCGAGGCCCGCCCCGACCTGATCACCTTCGCGAAGGGCGTGAACTCGGGCTACGTGCCGCTCGGCGGCGTCGTGATCTCCGACCGCATCGCCGCGGCCTTCGACACCGTCCCGTTCGCGGGCGGACTGACGTACTCCGGGCACCCTCTCGCCTGCGCGGCCGGTGTGGCCACGTTCGAGGTGTTCCGCCGGGACGGCATCCTGGAACGGGTGCGCGACCTCGGCGAGCGGGTCGTCGGTCCGACCCTGCGCTCGTGGGCGCAGTCGCATCCGAGCGTGGGCGAGGTGCGCGGTCGCGGGCTGTTCTGGGCGGTGGAGCTCGTGCGGGATCAGCGGACCAGGGAGCCGCTGGTGCCGTTCAACGCGAGCGGTGCCGACGCCGCGCCGATGACCGCGTTCGCCGCCGCCGCGAAGCGGGCAGGGGTCTGGCCCTTCACGCACTTCCACCGCGTGCACATCGCCCCGCCGCTGGTGATCGAGGAGGCGGAGCTGGTGCGGGGGCTGGCGGCGATCGAGGAGGCGCTGGCGGTCGCCGACCGGTACGCGGTCGGCTGAAAGGCCGTCCGCGCCTCTCGCTTACTTGCGGTCGAAATCGAACGCCTTGAGGAGCTCGCCGACGGCCTTGTCGCGCTCCTCGCCGCCGTCCTCGAACATGTGGGTGACGTGCGTGCGCAGGTGGTTCTCCAGCAGCAGACGGTTGAGCGACTCGAGGGAGCGCTGGATCGCGCGGGACTGCGTGATGATGTCCATGCAGTACTCCTCGCTCTCGATCATCCGCGCGACGCCGCGCATCTGACCCTCGAGAATGCTGGTGCGGTGCAGGGCGCGCTTCTTGATGTCTTCGATCACGTATCGAGGCTACTCGCCCCGTGAAAGGATGACGTCATGCCGCGAACACCCACGACGCTGCTCTCCCTCGCCGACCAGGAGCGCCGGCGCGCGCTGCGGCGGATGAAGGCCGTCGCGCTCGGGGCGCTGATCTTCATGGCCCTCGCCTTCGTCGTCGCGTTCGCGTTCCAGGAACGGGTGGGTGGGCTCGCGTACGTCCGCGCCGCCGCGGAGGGCGGCATGGTCGGCGCGCTCGCGGACTGGTTCGCGGTGACCGCGCTGTTCCGCCGTCCGCTGGGCCTCCCCATCCCGCACACCGCGATCATCCCGAACCGCAAGGACGAGATCGGCCGCACGCTCGGCGAGTTCGTGGAGACGAACTTCCTCGCCGCCGACGTCGTGCGCACCAAGCTCACCAGCACCGCGATCGCCCTCCGCGCCGGGGAGTGGCTCCGCGAGACCCCGCATGCCGAGCGCGTGGCGGCCGAGGGAGCGACGATCGCGACGGCCGTGCTGAACGCGCTCAGCGACGACGACGTGCGCGACCTCCTCGCCGACCTCGCCCGCGAGCACCTCGTCGCCCCGGAGTGGGGGCCGCCCGCCGGGGCGTGGCTGGAGAAGATCGTGGACGCCGAGGCGCACCACGGGGCCGTCGACCTCGCGGTGGACAGCATCGGGCGGTGGCTCGACGCGAACGCCGCCTCCTTCACCGGACTCGTCTCCCGGCGCCTCCCCGGATGGATGCCGAAGATCGCCCACCGCCTCATCGATGACACGGTGTACAACGAGGCGGTCAAGTTCGTCCGCGCCGTGCAGGCCGACCCGCGGCATCCGGCTCGCCTCGCGGTCGACGGGTACCTGTCCCGCCTCGCGGACGCTCTGCAGAACGATCCCGCGACGCGCGAGAAGCTGGAGAACGCCAAGGCCGCGCTCTTCGACAGCCCGCGCGTCGGCGCCCTCGCCGCAGAGGCGTGGAACACCGCCAAGAACGGACTCCTCACCTCCCTCGCCGACCCGGAGAGCGGGCTGCGGCGCCGCGCAGTGCAGGCGCTGCAGGAGGTCGGCGAGCGGCTCACGACCGACGCCGCCCTCCAGCGCCGCGTCGACACGTGGGTCTCCGATGCGGCCGTCTTCCTCGTCGACCGGTACCGGCACGACATCGCCTCGATCATCACCGACACGGTCGAGCGCTGGGATCCGGCCGAGACCACCGAGAAGATCGAGCTCATGGTCGGCCGCGACCTGCAGTACATCCGCCTCAACGGCACCGTCGTCGGCGCCCTCGCCGGCCTCGCGATCTTCACCGTCGCCCACGCCCTGATCCCGGGAGTCTGACATGGCGCTGTCCCACGATCCGCTCTGGCCGCGTGCCGGCGCCTGGCCCGCGTTCGAGGGCACGGCCGATGCGGTGCTCCTCGGCGTCCCGACCTGGCGCACCTCGCTGTCCCCGACCGGGGCGCACGCGACTCCGGCCGCGATCCGCGAGGCGCTCCCCCGCTACGGCACGACGATCCTCGGCCCACCGACGATCGATCTGGACGAGGTGCTCCGCATCGCGGACGCCGGGGACGTGCCGGAGACGGACGGCGATGCGGGAGAGGCGCGGACGATCGAGCGGGTCCGGGAGCTCGCGGACGCCTCAGACCTCGTCATCGCCCTCGGCGGCGACAACTCCCTCACCTACCCGGTCGCGCTCGGTGCCCGGACCACGGGCCTGATCACGTTCGACGCCCACTTCGACCTGCGCGACGGCGTGTCCAACGGCACCCCGGTGCGGCGGCTCGTCGAGGACGTCCCCGCCGCGGCAGGCGTCCCGACGGCCCGCGTCGACCCCACCCGCATCGTGCAGATCGGCCTCGCCGACTTCGCGAACTCCACCGCCTACGCCCGCCGCGCGGCGGACTGGGGCATCCGGGTCATCACCCTCGACGACGTGCGCCGTCGCGGCGTCGCCGACGTCGTGGCCGAGGCGGTCGCGATCGCGGGCGCGGGCGACGCCGCCCGGGTGCACCTCGACATCGACGTGGACGTGTGCGACCGCGCGGTCGCACCGGGCTGCCCGGCCAGCGTCCCGGGAGGCCTGGCGGCGTGGGAGCTTCGCGCCCTCACCCGGGCGGTCGCCGCTGATCCGCGGGTCGTGAGCGCCGACATCGCCGAGGTCGACGCGACCGCGGACGCCGAGGACGGTCGCACCGTGCGACTCGCTGCCCTCTGCGTGCTCGAGCTGCTCGCCGGCCTCGCGGCACGCTAGCCCGCGCGGCCTTACCCGACCGCGAGGCCGTCCTTCCAGACGCGCTGTACCAACGGCACACCCGGGCGATACGCCAGATGCACGCGGGAGGGGGCGTCGAGCACCACGAGGTCGGCGCGCGCCCCGGGAGTGATCCGGCCGATGTCGTCCCGCCGGAGTGCCCGCGCCCCGCCGGCGGTCGCGGCCCAGACCGCCTCCGCCGTGGTCATGCCCATGTCCCGCACGGCGATGGCGATGCAGAAGGCCATGGACGAGGTGAAGCTCGACCCCGGGTTCGTGTCGCACGCCAGCGCGACCGTCACGCCCGCGTCGAGGAGCCGGCGCGCATCCGGATAGGGCTGGCGCGTGGAGAACTCCACGCCGGGAAGCAGCGTGAGCACCGTGTCCGACGCGGCGAGCGCGGCGATGTCCGCGTCGGTGAGGTAGGTGCCGTGATCCACCGAGGCCGCCCCCAGCTCGACAGCCATCCGCACGCCGTCGCCCGGACCGAGCTGGCTCGCATGCACCCGAGGAGCGAGACCCCGGGTGATGCCCGCCTCCAGGATCCGCCGTGACTGCGCTACCGTGAACGCGCCGGTCTCGCAGAAGACGTCGATCCACCGGGAGTGCGGGGAGCACGCGTCGAGCATCGGCCCCACCACGAGGTCGACATAGGCATCGGGATCGTCGGCGTACTCGACGGGCACCACATGCGCACCGAGGAACGTGACCTCCGGCGTCACCTCGGCGGCGAGGCGCACGAGGCGCTCCTCCTCCGCGACGGCGAGACCGTAGCCGCTCTTGATCTCGACCGTGGTGGTGCCCTGCGCCCGCAGCTCCTCGATGAACCCGCGCAGTCGGGCGCGGAGCTCGTCGTCGGTCGCCGCCCGCGTCGCCTGCACCGTCGAGCGGATGCCGCCCGCCGCGTACGGCTGCCCCGCCATGCGCGCCTCGAACTCCGCCGCCCGATCGCCACCGAAGACGAGATGGCTGTGGCTGTCGACGAATCCGGGGATCACGGCCCGACCCCCGGCGTCGACGACCTCGTCGGCCGCGGGGGCCGCAGCGGACGAGCCCACCCACGCGATCCGCGCGCCGTCGATCAGCACGGCCGCATCGCGGAGTGTGCCGGTCGGGTCGCCCCCGGCGGCGACGTTGGTGGTCAGTTCCCCGATCCCGGAGATGAGCGTCGTCGTCACAGCATCGGCACCTTCAGTCCGCGGTCGCGCGCGACCTCCGCGGCGTGGTCGTACCCGGCGTCCACGTGCCGCATGACACCGGTCCCGGGGTCGTTCGTCAGCACCCGGGCGAGCTTCTCCGCCGCGAGAGCCGAACCGTCCGCCACCGTGACCTGCCCGGCGTGGATCGAGCGGCCGATCCCCACCCCGCCGCCGTGGTGCAGCGACACCCACGACGCCCCGGAGGCGGTGTTGAGGAGGGCGTTGAGCAGCGGCCAGTCGGCGATCGCGTCGGAGCCGTCCTTCATTGCCTCAGTCTCCCGGTACGGCGACGCGACGGAGCCGGAGTCGAGGTGGTCGCGGCCGATGACGATCGGCGCGGACAGCTCTCCCGAGGCGACCATCTCGTTGAACTTCAGTCCGGCGAGGTGCCGCTCCTGGTAGCCCAGCCAGCAGATGCGCGCCGGGAGACCCTCGAAGTGGACGGCCGAGCCCGCCTTGTCGAGCCAGCGGTGCAGCGCGGTGTCCTCAGGGAAGAGCTCGGCGATCGCGCGGTCCGTCTTGAAGATGTCCTCCGGGTCTCCGGACAGCGCCACCCAGCGGAACGGTCCGCGCCCCTCCTCGAACTGCGGGCGGATGTAGGCGGGGACGAATCCGGGGAACGCGAACGCCCGGTCGAATCCACCGAGCTGCGCCTCCGCGCGGATCGAGTTGCCGTAGTCGAAGACCGCCGCCCCGGCGTCCTGGAAGCCGACCATCGCGGCGACGTGGGCGGCCATGGATTCCCTCGACCGGCGGGTGAACTCCTCGGGGTCGCGCGCCGCCTCCTCCTTCCAGCGGTCCACCTCGATGCCGATCGGCAGGTAGGCGAGCGGGTCGTGAGCGCTGGTCTGGTCGGTCACGACGTCGATCGGCACGCCCCGACGCAGGAGCTCCGGGAAGATCTCCGCGGCATTGCCCACGACGCCGACCGAGAGGGCGCGACCGGCGTCCTTCGCCGCGACGACCCGGGCCACTGCCGCGTCCAGGTCGGTGGTGTACTCGTCGAGGTACCGGTGCTCGACGCGGCGGGCCAGCCGCGTCTCGTCGACGTCCACGATCAGGACCGCACCCTCGTTGAGGGTCACGGCGAGAGGTTGCGCCCCGCCCATCCCGCCCGCACCGGCGGTCAGCGTCAGCGTCCCCCGCAGGGAGTCCCGCCCGAGCGAGCGGGCGACCGCGGCGAACGTCTCGTACGTCCCCTGCAGGATGCCCTGCGTGCCGATGTAGATCCAGGAGCCCGCGGTCATCTGGCCGTACATGGTCAGCCCCAGCTCCTCCAGACGACGGAACTCCGGCCAGGTCGCCCAATCGCCGACGAGGTTCGAGTTGGCGATGAGCACGCGCGGCGCCCACTCGTGGGTGCGGAACACGCCCACCGGCTTGCCGGACTGGACGAGCAGCGTCTCATCGGGCTCCAGCTCGTCGAGCGTGCGGACGATCGCCTCGTACGCCGCCCAATTGCGCGCCGCCTTGCCCGTCCCGCCGTAGACCACGAGGTCTTCGGGGTGCTCGGCGACCTCGGGATCGAGGTTGTTCATGAGCATGCGCTTGGCCGCTTCCGCGCCCCAGCTCTTGGCGGTGCGCTCGGCACCGCGGGCCGCGCGTACCGTGCGCGCTGCGTTCTCCTCAGTCATGCATGTGCTCCTTTGCGACACGGGCGATGGCACCCGACTGGACGAGGTCGGTCACGGCTTCCATCTCGGGCGAGAGGTGGCGGTCAGGGCCGGGGCCCGCGGCGACCGTGCGGACGAGGTCGCGCACGGCTCCGGTCGCCGGCCCCGCCTCGAGCGGCGCGCGGAGATCCAGCGCGCGGGCGGCGGTGAGGATCTCGATCGCGAGGACGCGGGAGAGACCGTCGATCGCCCGACGCAGCTTCCGTGCTGCGGCCCAGCCCATCGAGACGTGGTCCTCCTGCATCGCCGAGGACGGGATGGAGTCCACCGAGGCGGGAACCGCGAGACGCTTGAGCTCGGAGACGATGCCGGCCGCCGCGTACTGCGCGATCATCAGCCCGGAGTCGACTCCGACCTCCGCCGCGAGGAACGGCGGGAGCCCGTGGCTGCGGGCCGGGTCCAGCGCGCGGTCGGTGCGCCGCTCGGACACGGAGGCGACGTCGGCGATCGAGATCGCCAGGAAGTCGAGGACCGCGGCGACGGGCGCCCCGTGGAAGTTGCCGTTCGACTCGATGCGGCCGTCGAGGGTGATGATGGGGTTGTCGATGACGCTGGAGAGCTCGCGCTCCGCGATCATGGCAGCATGCCCGAGCGTGTCACGTGCGGCGCCATGCACCTGCGGGGAACACCGTAGGGAGTACGCGTCCTGGACACGGCCGTCTTCCGGGCCCTTGTGGCTCGCGACCATCGGCGAGCCGGCGAGCAGGGCACGGAGGTGGCCGGCTGAGGTGGCCTGTCCCGCCTGCGGACGCAGCACCATGAGATCGGCGGCGAACACCGCGTCCGTGCCGAGCTGCGACTCGACGGACATCGCCGCCGCCACATCGGCTGTGAGCAGCAGCATCTCCAGGTCATGGAGCGCGAGCACCAGCGTGCCGAGCATCCCGTCCGTGCCGTTGATGAGGGCGAGGCCCTCCTTCTCCACAAGCGTGAGCGGCTCGATGCCGGCGTCCGCAAGGGCATCGGCCGCCGGGACGAGTCGGCCCGTGGCGTCGCGGACCTCGCCCTCTCCCATGGCGGCGAGGGCGATGTGGGCGAGGGGCGCGAGATCCCCCGAGCACCCCAGCGACCCGTACTCGCGGACCACCGGCACGATGCCCGCGTTGAGCAGCGCGGCATACGTCTCGACGACGACGGGACGAACCCCCGTGCGCCCGGAGGCAAGCGTCTGGAGGCGCAGCACCTGCAGCCCGCGCACCACTTCCCGCTCGACCTCGGCGCCGGTGCCGGCGGCGTGCGATCGGATGAGGCTCGCCTGCAGCTGCAGGCGACGTTCCGGAGCGATGAAGGTCGTCGCCAGCGCGCCGAAGCCGGTGGACACCCCATAATGCGGGTTCGGGTCAGCGGCGAGGCCGTCGACCACACGGCGGGTCTCGGCGACCCTATCCAGCGCGGCGGGGTCGACGACGACGGGCACATCGTGACGGACGACGCGGACGACATCCGCAGCAGACAAAGGGGCCGCGCCGACGAGGACAGGGGCTGGATCGCTCATGTCTCGATTCCACACCCGCGGGGTCGACGCGCACGCGGCTTCGTGGCAACCTGTGTCTGTGATCCCAGACAACTCGGAGACCGACGACAGCCAGGTGCCCGCCGCGGCGCAGACTCTGCGCATTCTGAGCTACCTGGCAGGCCGTCCTGCACCGGTGGCGGCCTCCGCGATCGCCCGCGAGCTGATGCTTCCGCGATCGACGGTGTACCACCTGCTGCACACGCTCGCCACCCACGGCTTCGTGCTGCACCTCCGCGAGGAGCGCCGGTGGGGGCTCGGGACGTCGGCGTTCGAACTGGCGGGGGGCTATGCGCGGCAGCAGCCGTTGGCACGGCTCGGCCGTCCGCTCATCGCCGCACTCTCCGACCAACTCGCGGAGAGCGCGCACCTGGCGGTCATGAGCGGCGGCGACGTGCTGTACATCGTCGAGGAGCGTGCGCCCCGGCGGCCGGCACTGGTGACCGACGTGGGCGTGCGACTCCCCGCGCACCTGACCGCGACCGGACGCGCGATGCTCGCCGCCCTCCCCCGCGAACAGGTCCGGGCGCTGTACCCGGACGCGTCGGCGTTCTCCGACCGCACCGGGCGGGGCCCGCGACGCCCCGGCGAGCTGCGCGATCTCCTCCGGGAGGTGCGCTCGCGAGGCTGGGCGACGGAGGACGGCGAGGTCGCGGAAGGTCTGCGCTCCGTGGGCGCCGTCGTACGCGACGCGGCCGGCTGGCCCGTCGCCGCGGTCGCGGTCACCTGGGCCGGCGACGACGGTGCAGAGGCCGTGCTGGCGCACGCGGTGCGCGAGACCGCGGCGACGCTCGAGACGCGTCTGGCCCGCTGACGCGAAAGCCGCGGTAACGCAAGAAGGCCACCCAGCATTGGGTGGCCTTCTTGTCTAAAAGGAGTCCGGCGGTGTCCTACTCTCCCACAGGGTCCCCCCTGCAGTACCATCGGCGCTGTGAGGCTTAGCTTCCGGGTTCGGAATGTGACCGGGCGTTTCCCTCACGCTATGGCCGCCGAAACACTATTGATGTTTCAATCAAACCTAAAGCAATGATGAATCATTGTTGAAGGTAGTTCTCGACCGTACATCGAGAACCACTCAGTGGACGCAAGCACCAACAAACGGTGTGTTATCAAGTCATCGGCTTATTAGTACCAGTCAGCTGCACACGTTACCGTGCTTCCACATCTGGCCTATCAACCCAGTAGTCTGGCTGGGAGCCTCTCACCCGAAGGTATGGAAGTCTCATCTTGAGGCCGGCTTCCCGCTTAGATGCTTTCAGCGGTTATCCATCCCGAACGTAGCTAATCAGCGGTGCTCCTGGCGGAACAACTGACACACCAGAGGTTCGTCCAACCCGGTCCTCTCGTACTAGGGTCAGATCCTCTCAAACTTCCTACGCGCGCAGCGGATAGGGACCGAACTGTCTCACGACGTTCTAAACCCAGCTCGCGTACCGCTTTAATGGGCGAACAGCCCAACCCTTGGGACCTACTCCAGCCCCAGGATGCGACGAGCCGACATCGAGGTGCCAAACCATGCCGTCGATATGGACTCTTGGGCAAGATCAGCCTGTTATCCCCGAGGTACCTTTTATCCGTTGAGCGACAGCGCTTCCACAAGCCACTGCCGGATCACTAGTCCCGACTTTCGTCCCTGCTCGACCTGTCAGTCTCACAGTCAAGCTCCCTTGTGCACTTACACTCGCCACCTGATTGCCAACCAGGTTGAGGGAACCTTTGGGCGCCTCCGTTACTTTTTGGGAGGCAACCGCCCCAGTTAAACTACCCACCAGGCACTGTCCCTGAACCGGATTACGGTTCGAAGTTAGATATCCAGAGTGACCAGAGTGGTATTTCAACAATGACTCCACGGTAACTGGCGTCACCGCTTCAAAGTCTCCCACCTATCCTACACAAGCCACACCGAACACCAATACCAAGCTGTAGTAAAGGTCACGGGGTCTTTCCGTCCTGCTGCGCGTAACGAGCATCTTTACTCGTAATGCAATTTCGCCGAGTTCGCGGTTGAGACAGTTGGGAAGTCGTTACGCCATTCGTGCAGGTCGGAACTTACCCGACAAGGAATTTCGCTACCTTAGGATGGTTATAGTTACCACCGCCGTTTACTGGGGCTTAAATTCTCAGCTTCGCCTTGCGGCTAACCGGTCCTCTTAACCTTCCAGCACCGGGCAGGCGTCAGTCCGTATACATCGTCTTGCGACTTGGCACGGACCTGTGTTTTTAGTAAACAGTCGCTACCCACTAGTCTCTGCGGCCTCCAAACGCTTTCGGAGCAAGTCCTAATACGTCGAAGGCCCCCCTTCTCCCGAAGTTACGGGGGCATTTTGCCGAGTTCCTTAACCACGATTCTCTCGATCTCCTTGGTATTCTCTACCTGACCACCTGAGTCGGTTTGGGGTACGGGCGGCTAGAACCTCGCGTCGATGCTTTTCTCGGCAGCATAGGATCATCCACTTTTTATCCGCATCGTGTCTCAGCCTGTATGAGTCGCGGATTTGCCTACGACTCGGCCTACGCACTTGCACCAGGACAACCATCGCCTGGCTTGGACTACCTTCCTGCGTCACACCTGTTAATACGCTAACCGCACCAGCATGGGGTCACGTGCTCCCCTCCACGGTGTCACCCGAAGGCGACGATGTGAAGGCTCGGACGTTTAGCACCACTGGATTAGCTTGGGCGGTTCTTCGCCGGTACGGGAATATCAACCCGTTGTCCATCGACTACGCCTGTCGGCCTCGCCTTAGGTCCCGACTTACCCAGGGAAGATTAGCTTGACCCTGGAACCCTTGGTCTTTCGGAGGACGTGTTTCTCACACGTCATTCGCTACTCATGCCTGCATTCTCACTCGTGTAGCCTCCACGGCTGGTTTCCACCGCCGCTTCGCTGGCCACACGACGCTCTCCTACCCATCAACACGGCTGGACCACGAAGGCCTACCAATAATGTCAATGCCACAACTTCGGTGGCGTGCTTGAGCCCCGTTACATTGTCGGCGCGGAATCACTTGACCAGTGAGCTATTACGCACTCTTTCAAGGGTGGCTGCTTCTAAGCCAACCTCCTGGTTGTCAGAGCAACTCCACATCCTTTCCCACTTAGCACGCGCTTTGGGACCTTAGTTGGTGGTCTGGGTTGTTTCCCTCTCGACTATGAAGCTTATCCCCCACAGTCTCACTGCTGCGCTCTCACTTACCGGCATTCGGAGTTTGGCTGACGTCAGTAACCTTGTAGGGCCCATCGGCCATCCAGTAGCTCTACCTCCGGCAAGAAACACGCAACGCTGCACCTAAATGCATTTCGGAGAGAACCAGCTATCACGAAGTTTGATTGGCCTTTCACCCCTATCCACAGCTCATCCCCTCAGTTTTCAACCTAAGTGGGTTCGGTCCTCCACGACGTCTTACCGTCGCTTCAACCTGGCCATGGATAGATCACTTCGCTTCGGGTCTAGGACATGCGACTGAATCGCCCTATTCAGACTCGCTTTCGCTACGGCTACCCCACACGGGTTAACCTCGCCACATATCGCTAACTCGCAGGCTCATTCTTCAAAAGGCACGCTGTCACACCTACCAGGGGTGCTCCAACGGTTTGTAAGCAAACGGTTTCAGGTACTATTTCACTCCCCTCCCGGGGTACTTTTCACCTTTCCCTCACGGTACTTGTCCGCTATCGGTCATCTGGGAGTATTTAGGCTTATCAGGTGGTCCTGACAGATTCACACGGGATTTCACGGGCCCCGTGCTACTTGGGATACTCTCCACGCCAGAACACGCATTTCGACTACGGGGTTGGCACCCTCTATGACCGGCCTTTCAAGACCGTTCGTCTATACGCTTCTGTAACGTCGCCAGCTCGGCAGAACTGACTGGTGAGTCCCACAACCCCGAATATGCAACTCCTGCCGGATATCACACACACTCGGTTTAGCCTGATCCGGTTTCGCTCGCCACTACTAACGGAATCGCGGTTGCTTTCTCTTCCTGTGGGTACTGAGATGTTTCACTTCCCCACGTTCCCTCTACCCGCCCTATATATTCAGGCGGGAGTCACTAGGTCGGCACGCCGCCCAGCGGGGTTTCCCCATTCGGACACCCTCGGATCAAAACTTGCTTATCAGTTCCCCGAGGCTTATCGCAGATTGCTACGTCCTTCTTCGGCTCCAGATGCCAAGGCATCCACCGTTTGCTCTTAAAGACTTGAAATCACATGAGTTTGAATCAAAAACCCGACCAGTCCGAAGACTGAATCAGAAATTGACTAATGATCTTTAAGATCATCTTGCGCAACTGATCAAAGACCAGTTGCAAGATGCTCGCGTCCACTGTGTAGTTCTCAAAGTACGGGCGGAACCCCCATCCACCTGCCCCCACAGGGACAAACAGAAAGAGGTCCAGAGGTTCAGACCAGATCCCGAAAGATCCGCATCCGGTCCCTCAGGACCCAACAGCGTGCAGGCACCGGTCCCCTCACCCAGAACCTTCCAACCACCGAAGCGGCGTACTAGTCCCGAGATCAGATCTCGATGCCATGTCAAATGTTCCACCCATGAGCTCCCAGCGAAGAACGTATGCCTTCGAACCGGGTTCTGGACGCCGAAGCGTCAGATGCTCCTTAGAAAGGAGGTGATCCAGCCGCACCTTCCGGTACGGCTACCTTGTTACGACTTAGTCCTAATTACCGATCCCACCTTCGACAGCTCCCTCCACAAGGGTTAGGCCACCGGCTTCAGGTGTTACCGACTTTCATGACTTGACGGGCGGTGTGTACAAGACCCGGGAACGTATTCACCGCAGCGTTGCTGATCTGCGATTACTAGCGACTCCGACTTCATGAGGTCGAGTTGCAGACCTCAATCCGAACTGGGACCGGCTTTTTGGGATTCGCTCCACCTCACGGTATTGCAGCCCTTTGTACCGGCCATTGTAGCATGCGTGAAGCCCAAGACATAAGGGGCATGATGATTTGACGTCATCCCCACCTTCCTCCGAGTTGACCCCGGCAGTATCCCATGAGTTCCCACCATTACGTGCTGGCAACATAGAACGAGGGTTGCGCTCGTTGCGGGACTTAACCCAACATCTCACGACACGAGCTGACGACAACCATGCACCACCTGTTTACGAGTGTCCAAAGAGTTGACCATTTCTGGCCCGTTCTCGTATATGTCAAGCCTTGGTAAGGTTCTTCGCGTTGCATCGAATTAATCCGCATGCTCCGCCGCTTGTGCGGGTCCCCGTCAATTCCTTTGAGTTTTAGCCTTGCGGCCGTACTCCCCAGGCGGGGAACTTAATGCGTTAGCTGCGTCACGGAATCCGTGGAATGGACCCCACAACTAGTTCCCAACGTTTACGGGGTGGACTACCAGGGTATCTAAGCCTGTTTGCTCCCCACCCTTTCGCTCCTCAGCGTCAGTTACGGCCCAGAGATCTGCCTTCGCCATCGGTGTTCCTCCTGATATCTGCGCATTCCACCGCTACACCAGGAATTCCAATCTCCCCTACCGCACTCTAGTCTGCCCGTACCCACTGCAGGCCCGAGGTTGAGCCTCGGGATTTCACAGCAGACGCGACAAACCGCCTACGAGCTCTTTACGCCCAATAATTCCGGATAACGCTTGCGCCCTACGTATTACCGCGGCTGCTGGCACGTAGTTAGCCGGCGCTTTTTCTGCAGGTACCGTCACTTTCGCTTCTTCCCTGCTAAAAGAGGTTTACAACCCGAAGGCCGTCATCCCTCACGCGGCGTTGCTGCATCAGGCTTTCGCCCATTGTGCAATATTCCCCACTGCTGCCTCCCGTAGGAGTCTGGGCCGTGTCTCAGTCCCAGTGTGGCCGGTCACCCTCTCAGGCCGGCTACCCGTCGACGCCTTGGTGAGCCATTACCTCACCAACAAGCTGATAGGCCGCGAGCCCATCCCCAACCGAAAAATCTTTCCAAACGCAGACCATGCGGTCACGTCACATATCCAGTATTAGACGCCGTTTCCAGCGCTTATCCCAGAGTCAGGGGCAGGTTGCTCACGTGTTACTCACCCGTTCGCCACTGATCCCACAGAGCAAGCTCCGTGTTCACCGTTCGACTTGCATGTGTTAAGCACGCCGCCAGCGTTCATCCTGAGCCAGGATCAAACTCTCCGTAAAAAGAAATTGCATACGAACCGGGGAAAAACCGGAACGCAGCGAGTTTGATGCTGACCAAAGAGACGAATTCATTGCTGACTTCATCCGTTGCCAACCCCACAAGGAGGTTGGTCTTTGATCCAAAGGAATTCTCACCCAGCCGAAGCTAGACGAGGATAATTTGGCATTTGACAAGTGCACGCTGTTGAGTTCTCAAGGATCGGATGCTCCCACGACCCAGCCATCACGACCAGGCCCGCAGGGCAACTTCTCTATCTTACCGATCTCGTTTCCGTTGTCAAGTCCGAGTTTCTTCGGCCTGACCGTGGGAACGGATCAGCATCCTTCATCCTGTTCACTCAGTGAGTGTGTGGGATTCGGGAGGTGTTCGATGCTTGACGGGAGCCGGTCCGAGGACCTCCGCTCAACCGTTTGGGGCGAACAGGTAATAACTTACGTGGGTTCCGGGCATCGGGCAAATCACCGCCGATTCCCGGGCGTGTCGCCCGTTCCCCTCACTCTGACGCGCTTCCGGTCGGCGCGAACCGAGAGGCACCGGAGAGGTCCTCGGGCTGCAGGTCCCCGATGCGCTTCGGCGTCGCGACGACGGCCAGCAGGGACACCAGGCAGGCGCCGATCACGAACAGCACCACGAGCCAGAGTCCTCCCCCGGCGGCCGCGACGAGAGCGGTGGCGATGAGGGGAGTCGGGCCGGCGACCAGGGCGCCGTTGAGCTCCCGGGCCGTCGCGACGCCGGTGAAGCGGTACCGGGTCGGGAAGAGGTTCGTGAGGAAGGTCCCCGTGGAGGCCGCGGTCGCGCCCACGGCAACGACGCCGAGCGCCGTCATCCCGAGAGCGGCCAGCACCGGGTCGCCGGACTGCAGCGAGAGGAAGACCGGGTACGTGAGGGCGATCCCGGCGACGGAGCCGAATACGACCACGCGCTTGGCCCCGAAGCGATCGACCGCGACCCCGCCGAGGACGGGAGCGAAGGCGGTGAGCAGTGAAGAGACCAGGACCGCGGTCAGCGCCTCGACCCGGGGCATCCCGACCGTCAGCGTGAGGTAGCTGAGGGCGAAAGCGCTGAGCACATAGTTCGTCACGTTGTGACCGCACACACTGAAGAAGCCGAGGATGAGTTCGCGGGGACTGCGGCGGAAGAGCTCTGCCAGGGGCACCTTCGTCGCGGCGTGCTCGGCGTTCGCCACGGCGTCCCGGTACTCAGGCGTCTCCTCGAGGCGGCGACGGATCCACAGCGCGAGGACGAAGAGGACGGCGGAGACCAGGAACGGGATGCGCCAGGCCCAGCCGAGCAGCACGTCGCCGGGAAGCATCGACGCGAGCGTGAAGGCCAACGTCGCGAGGAATGCTCCGCCAGGTGCGCCCGAGGTGACCAGTCCGATCACCCGTCCCCGGCGCGGTTCGGGTGCGTACTCCGCGACGAGCGTGAGGGCACCGGCGAGTTCCGCTCCGGCACCGAAGCCCTGGATGAAGCGGAACAGGATGAGCAGGATCGGCGCGGCCAACCCGATCGCCTCGGCGGTCGGGAGGACCCCGATGCCCACGGTCGCGATCCCCATGAGCACGATGGTCAGGATCATCGCGGGCTTCCGGCCGACCCGGTCACCGAGGTGGGAGATGAGGAGGCCGCCGAGCGGCCGCACGACGAAGCCGACGGCGAAGGTCGCGAAGGCGAGCATCGAGGCGGAGGCCGGGATGACGTCCGGGAAGAAGAGCGGGCCGATCACGAGGCCCGCGGCGGCGCCGTAGAGGGCGTAGTCGTACCACTCGATGAGGGTGCCGAAGTAGGCTGCGGCGATCGCGCGCCTCGCCTGCGGGGTCATAGTGCGCTGCTGTTCGTTGGCCATGGGGTGTCCTTTCGTCATTGAAAAGTGCTGGCGTGGTCGTGGCTATCCGGTGAGCGCGAGGACCGCGGTCCCCCGGCCGCGCAGCTCGGCGGTCGTGCGCACGCCGAGGAGCTGCATCGTCGACAGGGTCTCGTTCGCCACCAGGTCGAGCGCCCTCTCGACCCCCACCCGGCCGCCCGCCATGAGGCCGTACATGTATCCCCGGCCGAGGAAGACGAAGTCGGCCCCCGCGGCGATCGCGGCCACGACGTCGAGCCCACTGCGGATACCGGAGTCGAGCACGATGGGGACGTCGTCGCCGAGGGCGGCCCGCACGGCGCCCACGACCTCGATCGGCGCGATCGCACGGTCGAGCTGGCGCCCACCGTGGTTGGAGAGCCAGATGGCGTCCGCGCCGGCGTCGATGAAGCGCTCGGCGTCGGTGGCGGACAGGACGCCCTTCACCACGATCGGCCCGTTCCAGTGTGTCCGCAGCCAGCGCACGTCGTCCAAGGACAGCGCGGGATCGAACATGCTGCTCACCACGTCGGTGACGCTTCCAGACCGCGGGCCGAAGTTCGCCATGGCCGGTGCGTCGTGCGCCAGAAGGTCGAGCGACCACGCCGGGTGGAGTGCAGACTGCGCGGCAGTGCGCAGCGTCAGACGCGGCGGCATCGAAAGTCGATTGCGGTCGTCGCGGTAGCGCTGCCCCGGGACCCGAGTGTCGACGGTCAGCACGAGCGTGTCGAACCCTGCCACGGCGGCCCGCTCGATGAGGGCGAGCGACGCGGCGCGATCGCGCCGCAAGTACAGCTGGAACCAGCGGCGCGCATCGGGGGCGGCGTCAGCGACGTGCTCGATGCTCCGCGTGCCCATCGTGGAGAGCACGAAGGGCACGTTGCGGTTCGCAGCCGCACGCACACCGTCGGTCTCGCCGGCCGCACGCATGAGGGCGGTGAGGCCGATCGGGGCAATGCCGATGGGCATCGCGTGCTCGCGTCCCAGCAGCCGGGTGGCGAGCGACGCTCCCGCTGCGCTCTCGGTGACGGATGGCACGAATCTCCGGCGGGCGAAGGCCGACACGTTGTCGCGCGCAGCCTGCTCGGTCACCGCGGCACCCTCGACGTAATCGAAGACGAATCCGGGAACGCGTCGCTTCGCGAGCCGTCGGAGGTCGTCGAGGCTGCGGGCTTCAGCCACGCGCGTCGCCTCGGTGGGGAGCGCGGGCGGAGCGAAGCTCAACAGCTCGGTGAAGGTGCGGATGCGACGTCGCAACAAACCTGGATCCTCTCGGCAACTCCCATCGAGGTCGAAGAGCCGACCGCGGTGTCGGCACCACCATAGCTCCCGAATATCTTGTGCACAATAGGCATATACCTCAGATATATCTCAAGTGCTCATGACGCCACGAGGACGAGGCCAGGGTGGGTCAGGCTTCGAGGAACGCCTGGAGGACGAACTCCCGCAGCTCGACGAGGTGTCGGCGCATGGCCTCCTCGGCCGCCCGCGGATCGCCGGTGCGGATCGCTTCGAGCACCTGCTGGTGCCCGTTGTTCTCGACGTCCGAGTGGATGCGTGCATCGATCGCCGGGATCAGGTGATGACTCCGCGTCGTCTCGTCGAACAGTCCGCTCATGAGCGTCTTCGCCCGAGCGTTGCGTGCCGCGCCGAGGATGCACTCGTGGAACGCGCGGGCCGCATCGGTCAGCTCCGCCGTACCGGAGCCGCTGCGCTGCGCGTCCAGGATCGAGCTGAGCTCCTCGACGAAGGCCTCGTTGCCGTAGCGCGTCGCCCCTGCCGCCATCGGCGGTTCGATGATCAACCGCAGGTCGAGCACCTCGCGCACCTCGCTGATACCCAGCGGGCGGACGACGTAACCGCGACGAGGGAGCGCGACGACGAGCCCTTCGACGACGAGGATCTGCAGTGCCTCCCGCACCGGCGTCTTCGACACCCCGAACCGCGCGGCCAGCTCGGGTTCGATGACGACCTCGCCCGGCGCGAGCCGCGTGCGGACGATGTCGTCCCGAAGCGCCACGTACACCTTCTGCGTGCGGGACAGCACCCGATTCCCCTCACCGAGGGCTGCGGCACGGCGCTGGCTGTCGACGGCATGCGTGTGCAGGGTCGAGCCGGATTCGCTGGGCGTCGCGTCCATGTCCTCAGCCTAGGGGCACCGCATCGAACCCCCGGCCGCTGCCGAGCGGTCTCGTCGCGGCGATCGGATCGGTCGCGTGCCCCAACGAAAGAACCTCGCCCCGCGAGGCTGCGGGGCGAGGTTCTTTCGTTCTGTTCCTGTGGACCTAAGGGGATTCGAACCCCTGACCTCCTCGATGCGAACGAGGCGCGCTACCAACTGCGCCATAGGCCCGTGAACGACATCTACGTTATCACGCTCGGGATCCCGGACATGACGAAGGCCCCGCATCTCCGTCGTTACAACGGGAGTCGGGGCCTTCGTGGTGGCGGTGACGGTGGGATTTGAACCCACGGTAGGGGGTTACCCTACACAACTTTTCGAGAGTTGCACCTTCGGCCGCTCGGACACGTCACCGCGGATCAGTTTACGACACCGGGGCCGAGCGCGCGAATCGGCCGGTCACCAGGCGGCGGCGACCTCGGCGTGGGCGCGGAGGATGCCCTCCGTGGACCCGGCGGGGGCGCGCCCGATGCCGCACTCCGTGGCGACGCCGAACTCCGGCGCGAACGGGACGGCGGCGGCGATCCGGCGACGGGCACCCTCCGCGCCGTCCTCCCGGTGCACGAGGCCGAGGTAGAGCTCCTCGACCGGGGTGAGCGCGGCGAGCGGGGCGAAGTAGGCCTCGTCATCGTGGCCGATCGGCACGGGAAGGTGCAGCCAGGTGAGCGGACGGTGGGCCGCGGCGATGACGGCGTTGGCGTAGCGGACGAGGGAGCCGGCGTCGGTCGGCTCGAAGAAGTGCTTCTCCCCCGCGTCGCCGTAGCAGAGGTGCACGCCCACCTCGACGTCGTCCGGGACCGCGTCGACGAGGGCGGCCAGACGCGAGACGAGGCCGTCGAACGGGTCGCCGGGCCACCACGCCTCCATGACGGCCCCGTACCCGGAGGCACCCTCGATGATGCCCATCTCGCTCGCGACGTCCCACTGCACGGCGAGGTCGTCGTGCGGGATCGCGGCGAGGATCTCGTCGAGCTCGCGGAGCATCGCGGCGGTGTACACGGGTTCGATCGCGGCCCGGTCGTCGCCGTGGAAGAACGAGGAGATGACGGCGAGCGGGGTGGGCAGCGACACCTGGAACCGGGTGCCCGCCGGCACCGCCCCCTCCTCACGCAGCCGGGCGAAGAGCCCGTACGACTCGATCGCCGCGGAGGCGTACCCCAGCGGAGGCAGTGCGATCGTCGCCGGGTCCACGCCCTCGGCGATCCGCAGGCCCCGGGCGTCGATGCCGGCGGGGAACGGGATGGGCTCGTCGCCGATCCGCTCGATGCCGTCCGCCTGGCCGATGACGTCGGGCTGGAACATGATCCAGTGGAACCGTTTGCCCACCTCGCCGTCCGGGATGCGACGCAACCGGTCGCCGAGCAGCTCCGCAGCGGTGCGCATCGTGGTCTCGGCGTCGTCGAAGTTCACACTGCCCACGAGAAGGGCACCCTGGGGCTGCGTCATGGCCTCAGGATATCCCTCGCCGACCCACCCCCTTCCGGCCGAGCCACCCCTCTGCGCGCGGGCGGAAGGGGTGGGACACACGCAAGGGGGTGGGGCGGCGAGGGGAGGTCGGGATTAGGATTGCCTAAGAACCCGCCGCCTCCGGGGGCAGAACGACGGGAAGGATGCAAGCAGCATGGGATTCATCACGTCTGCGGCACTCGCCGAGACCGGGTATGTGGTCCTCGACGACGAGACCACCCCGATGGACCCGTCCGAGTGGCAGGACCTCGAGTACGTCGGCTGGCGCTCCTCCGGCATCACCCGCTTCGCACCCCTGACGAGCTACGCCGGCGAGATCGACTGCAACGGCTTCTGGAACCACACGCCACCGCGCACCGACAAGGACGGCGTCTGGATTCCCTCGCAGGTCGCGATCGCCCCGACCCTGCAGCGCCGCGCCCTGGCCCCGGGCGCCGGCGTCGGCCGCTGCCGGGTCATCGAACTCCAGCCGAACGACTACGCCGACGCGATCTACAACCTGCACCAGGACGACAACAACCGCCTCAACGAGCCGGGCACGGGCTGGGTGGTCCGCGGGTACTACAACCTCACCGATGACACCGACTCGATGCTCATCCTCCGCTCCGACCGGTTCGACCCGGCCACGGAGGTGCGGCTGCCGCTGCGCGCCGGCTCCCGGATCATCGTCGACACGCAGCGCTTCTGGCATGCCGTGTGGCATCGCGGCACAGGTCCCCGGTACGCGCTCATCACCTCCTGGACCAGCGGCCCCGAGCTCGACGCGTACATCGCCGCGCACCACGGCGACCCGCATCCGCCGACGGTCGACCTCGACCCGCGTCTGGTGGACGAGGCGCAGGTCGAGATGCACCGCCGGATCGAGGAGCGCCGTCGCGCGTTCGAGGCGCAGGGCATCGTGATGGAGCCGCCCGCCGACATGAACCTCGTCGGCTGAGGCTCAGACCGTCCGGCCGCCCTCGATCCGCACGACCCGGTCGACCGTCCCCGCGGGCGGCGCCACGTGCGAGATGAGCAGCACCGACTGCTCCCCCGTCGCCTGCAGCAGGTCGCGCAGCAGAGCGTCCGAGGCCTCGGGGTCGACGCCCGCCGTCGGCTCGTCCAGCACGAGCACCGGGAAGCCGCGGAGCAGCGCGCGAGCCAGGGCGATCCGCTGCGCCTGACCGCCGGACACCAGCGCACCGCGGTCACCCACCCGCGCATCGAGCCCCCCGCGCTCGCGCACCCACGCCGCGAGTCCCACGCGGTCGAGCACGGCGAGGAGCTCCTCGTCGGTGGCCGTGTCCCTGGCGAAGAGGAGGTTCTGCCGCACGTCCTCGTCGAAGAGCTGCGGCTGCTGCTCGCACAGACCGACGACGCGGCGCAGGGACGGCCCGGACAGCGACGCCGCCTCGAGATCGCCGACCCGGTACTCGCCGTCCACACGGAGGAAGCCCACGAGCGCGGCCGCCAGCGAGCTCTTGCCCGCCCCGCTCGCCCCGGAGACGAGCACCCGCTCGCCGGGCGCGAGGTCGAGGTCGACGCCGGTCAGCGCCGGCGCTCCTCCGGGCCAGTGCGCCGTGGCTCCCCGCAGCGTGAGCGCGGGGACGCCGTCGACCTCGACATCCTCCCCCGCGTCGGTCCGCAGCTCCGGCGGCATCCGTTCGGGCAGCACGTCCACGATGCGCTCCGCGCTCGCGCGGACGCTCCGCCACGAGGCCGCCGCGATGGGCACGGCGCCGAACACCTCGAACACGACCATCGGCACGAGCACCGCCACCGCGAGCCACGGGGCGTCGATGGCCCCGGTGGCGAGGCCTGGGGCTGCCACCGCCAGCGCCCACACCGAGGCGGCGCCGGCCATCAGCGAGACGACGCCGGCGGCGACGGCCTGCGCCAACGACGCCCGACCGACGACCCGACGCAGGGCGGCATCCGCGACGCGGATCCGCTCTCGGGCCTGCGCCTCCGCTCCGAACGCGAGCAGCACGTCGAGGCTGCCGAAGTAGTCGACGAGGGCCGCGGACACCTCGGCCCGACGCGCCGACACCGCGGCCTCCGCACGGGAGCCGAAGATCCAGCCCAGCCCGACGGCGGCGAGCGCGGCGACGAGGAGGCAGACGGCGAGGGTGAGCGCGGCGGGCGGCGAGACGAAGGCGAGGAAGCCGACGGCCCCCACGGCGACGACGCCCGAGACGGCGAGCGGCTGCACGACCCGGAGCGGGAGGTTCTGCAGATTCTCCACGTCATCGACGAGGGCCGCGAGCACCTGGCCCCGGTCCGTCGCGCCGAGCCCCGCCGGCGAGAGCGGGATGAGGCGGCGCACCATCTCGGACCGGGTCGTCGCGAGCTGCCGCAGCGCGGCGTCGTGACCGCTCAGCCGCTCGAGGTACCGCGTGACGGCTCGGGTCACGGCGAAGAACCGCACTCCGACGACCGCGATGGACAGCGGCACGAGGGAGTCGACGATCGACGCGCTCACGATCAGCCAGCCGCTCACCGCGAGCAGGCTCACGGCGGCGGCGGCCGACAGCACGCCCCAGATCAGCCCGGGGAGGAAGCGGCGGAACGTCGGCTGTGCGAGCCGGAGCACCTCCCGGACCCGGTCGCTGCGGGTCGTCTCATTCATGCGCTCACCCCCAGCGCCACGATCCGGTCGGCGATGTCCCTGGCCGAGCGGCGGTGCGAGACGAGCAGGACGGTCGCGCCGGCATCCGCCCGCGTGCGCAGCGACCGCCACAGCCGCTCCTCGGTGTCGGCGTCGAGGGCGCTGGAGGGCTCATCGAGCGCGAGCAGCCGCTCCGGCATTGCGTCGTGGCGGTACAGCGCTCTGGCCACCGCGACGCGCTGCGCCTGTCCTCCCGACAGCCCTGCGCCCTGCACGCCCAGCACGCGGTCGGCCTCGACGCCCTCGGCGCACGCGGCGTCGAGCGCCCGGCGCACACGGGCGAGGTCGGGAGACCCATCGCCGAGGGCGACGTTCTCCGCGACCGTGCCCCGCATCAGCCCCGGCGTCTGCCCGGCCCAGGCGAGCCAGTCGGACGGCGCGAGTTCGGCGACGTCCCGTCCGCCCCAGGTCGCGGAGCCCGTGGAGTCCACCGCCCCGCGGAGAGCGGCGAGCAGACTCGACTTCCCGGAGCCGCTCGGCCCCTCGATCAGGGTCACCGTCCCCGGCTCCGCGACGAACGACACCGGCGGCAGGTCTCGCACGCGGAGTCCCTCGACCACGAGTCCCCGCCGTTCCGTCCGCACGACCTGGCCACGGCTGCCGGACGAGTCCACGGGGTTCGGTCGTGCATCCGTGCCGAGGTCGTGCGGGCGCACGCCGCCCCGGTCCCGGTCGCGCGCCGCATCCAGCACGTCGAACACGTCTTCCGTGGCCGCGACGCCTTCGGCCGCCGCGTGGAACTGCACGCCCACCTGACGGATGGGGAGGAAGGCCTCCGGGGCGAGCAGCAGCACGAAGAGACCGACCTCCAGACTCAGGTCGCCCGACAGCAGCCGGAACCCGACCGCGACCGCGATGAGCGCGACCGCGAGTGACGACAGCAGCTCCATCGCGAACCCGGAGAGGAACGAGAACCGCAGCACCTTCATGGTCTCGCGGCGGTACTCGTCGGCGGTCACCTCGATGCGGTCGGCTGCCCGACGGTCCCGGCCGAACAGCCGCAGCGTCGACAGCCCCTGCACCGTGTCGGCGAAGCGGGCGGCGAGGTGCTGCAGCGTCTGCCACTGCTTCCTCTGCACCGTGCGGGTCGCGATCCCGATGAGGATGAGGAAAAGCGGGATGAGCGGCAGGGTGATGACGGCGGTGAGCCCGCTCGGCCAGTCCTGCCACCACATGACCGCGACGAGCACCGGCGTCGCGATGACGGTGAGCACGAGCTGCGGGATGTACCGCGCGAAGTATGCGTCGAGGGCTTCCAGGCCGTGACCGGCGGTGACGGCGATCTGCGTCTGGTTGCGCTGGGCGAGCCACCCCGGGCCGAGGCGTCCGACGGCCGCGACGAGCGCCGCGCGCAGCTGCATCCCGGTGCGGGCGGCGGCCTGCGTGCCCGCGGCGTCGGAGGCCGCGATGAGCAGACCCCGCACGAGGGCGGTCCCGAGCAGCCAGACCAGGGTCGTGGTGACGTCGCGCCCCGCGATGGCCCCCACGACCGCCTCGGTGAGCAGCCACGCGAAGGCGATCGTCACCGCGGTCTGGAAGACGCCGATCGCGGCCGACGCCAGGAGGAACCCCCGGGCGGCGGCCGCGTATCGGAGCAGCCTCGGATCGACGGGTTTCACGCGTGCGCCGGAGCCCCCTCGATCGACCGGCGGGTGACGCGCTTGCGGAACACCCAGTAGGTCCAGGTCTGGTACGCGATGACCAGCGGAAGGGCGATCAGCGCGGTCCAGCTCATGATCTGCAGCGTATACGGAGTGCTGGACGCGTTGGCGATCGTGAGGCTGTACGCCGGATCGATGGTCGACGGCATGACGAACGGGAACAGGGCGGAGAACAGCATGACGACGGCGAACATGACCGTGAGCATGCCGGAGAAGAACGCCCACCCCTCGCGGCGGACCAGCGAGAAGCCGACCGCCGCGATCAGGCTGACCGCTGCGAGCGCACCGGCTCCGATGACGAGCCAGAGCAGCGGAGCCTCGCGGCCCATCGCGATCGCGACCGTCCAGATCACCGTCGCGGCGGCGACGAGGATCGTCGGGATGGCGGCCTTCTTCGCGAGCTTCTGCGCGTCCTCGTGCACCTGGCCGTCCGTCTTCAGCGCGACGAACAGCACGCCGTGCAGGAAGAAGAGCAGCAGGGTCGTCACGCCGACCAGCAGCGCATACGGGTTGAGCAGCGAGAAGAAGCCGCCGACGTAGATGTGGTTCTCATCGATCGCCACCCCCTGCACGATGTTCCCGAAGGCGACGCCCCAGAGCAGTGCCGGGACGACCGACCCGATCACGATCATCCGGTCGAAGCCCTGCTTCCACTTGCGACTCTCCCGCTGATGGCGGTACTCGAAAGAGACGCCGCGGAGGATGAGCGCGAGCAGGATGAGCAGCAGCGGCAGGTAGAACCCGCTGAACAGCGTGGCGTACCACTCGGGGAACGAGGCGAACAGCGAGGCTCCGGCCACGATGACCCACGTCTCGTTGAGGTCCCACACGGGGCCGATCGTGTTGATGACCTGCCGGCGGGACACGTCGTTCTTGCCGAGGAACGGCAGCGACATGCCCACACCGAAGTCGAACCCGTCGAGGACGAAGTAGCCGACGAACAGGAAGGCGACCACCCAGAACCAGATCGTTGCGAGATCCATGATGCTCGTTCCTCTCAGTACACGACCGACGGCAGCTGAGCCGTCTCCTCATGGGGCTGTTCGTCGGTGTCCGGCCCCTTCTGGGCGGCCTTGACGATCAGCCGGACCTCGACCACGGCCAGCGCGGCGTAGATCGCGGTGAAGGCGATCAGCGAGATCAGAACCTCGAGTCCGCTCACGCCGGGCGAGACGCCGTCGCGGGTGGACATCAGACCGAACACGATCCAGGGCTGTCGACCCATCTCGGTGAACACCCAGCCCATGATGTTGGCGGCGAGCGCGAGCGGGAACGACCAGATCGCGACCTTCCACATCCACGGCGCGACCGGCTTGGTGGCCTTCTTGCGGGTGACCCAGAGGCCGGCGACGGCGACGAGGGCGGCGGCCATACCGAGGCCGATCATCCAGCGGAACGACCAGTAGGTGATCCACAGGACGGGGGCGAAGTCGGTGAGACCGGTGCTCGCATAGGTCTGGGCGTACTCGGCGTTCAGGTCGTTGATGCCGTGCACACAGGCGTCGAGCGTGTGGGTCGACAGCAGCGACAGCAGGTACGGCACCCGGATCGAGAACAGCTCCGAGCTGCCGTCCGGCGTGCCCAGCGTGAAGATGCTGAAGGAGGCGTCGGCGCCGCAGACGGTGTTGAACGTCGCCTCGGCGGCGGCCATCTTCATCGGCTGCGCGGCGTACATCGCGAGGCCCAGCTGGTCGCCGGTGAGCACGACGCCCGCGGTGGAGAAGATCATCGCCCAGAGGCCGAACTTCAGCGAGATGCGCATCGTGTCGAAGTGCTGCCCGCGCGCCAGGTGCCAGGCGGACACCGAGATGACGACACCGGCGGCGAACATGAGCGCGCCGAAGATGGTGTGCGGGAACGCGGCGAGGGCGACGGGGTTGGTCAGCAGCGCCCAGAAGTCGGTGAGCTCGGCGCGGTTGGTCACCTCGTTGTAGGTGTAGCCGACCGGGTTCTGCATGAACGCGTTGGCGGCGATGATGAAGTACGCCGACAGGATGCTGCCGATCGAGACGCACCAGATGGTGGCCAGGTGGATCTTCTGCGGGAGCTTGTCCCAGCCGAAGATCCAGAGGCCGATGAAGGTCGCCTCGAAGAAGAACGCCAGCAGGCCCTCGAAGGCGAGCGGGGCGCCGAAGACGTCGCCGACGAAGCGGGAGTAGTCCGACCAGTTCATGCCGAACTGGAACTCCTGCACGATGCCGGTGACGACGCCCATCGCGAAGTTGATGAGGAAGATCTTGCCGAAGAAGCGGGTGAGGTGAAGGTACTGCACCTTGCCGGTACGCACCCACGCCGTCTGGAAGATCGCGGCGACGAGCGCCATGCCGATCGTCAGCGGGACGAAGAGGTAGTGGTAGACGGTCGTCAGGCCGAACTGCCATCGGGCCAGGGCGAGCGGATCAAGCCATTCCATGAGCGACTCCCGTTCTGTTCGACGCCTGCGCGGCGGTGTCGCGCAGCTGCACGGTGCATTCGGAGGGCAGCGCGGCCTCGCGCACGCACTCGGCTTCGAGCGGACCCCCCGCTTCTGCAAGGATGCCCTGCATCAGCCCGAGGTGCACCTGGCACAGCATCGGGCGGTCCTCCGGCCGGCCGGCCGCGTGCGGGCACGGACTCAGATCGACGGTCAGACCGCGATCGTCCACGACCGGCTCGAAGCCGCTCTCCTCCAGGTGCTCGACGAGCGCGTCGAGCTGGTAGGTGGCGTCCTTCCCCAGGGTGGTCCCGGTGCCGGGCAGGACGCTGCGGAGGAGGTCGCCGCGACGGGCGGCGGCCTTGGCCTTGTTCCGTGCGACCGGGCTGGAGGCGTCCGGGGCCCCCGTGGCCGCGCGGTACAGCGTGCGCGGGCGCCCCCGGGTGGTGCGGTGCTCAACGGTCGGGATGACGTAGCCGCCCTCGATGAGCCGCTGCAGGTGCTCCCGCACGGTGTTCGGGTGGAGGCCGGTGGCCTCGCACAGATCGCCGATCGCGAGTTCTCCGGAGGCACCGGAGTGCCCGGCCTCGAAGAGGAGGTGCAGGATGCGCACCCGGGAGTAGCTGGAGATCGGCCCGCAGACGGACCCGCCGTTGGACATGTCTCAATTATCGGCCGGGGCCGGTGGCCGTCGGGGGAACCGGGCCGTGAATAATCGCCTGGTCGATAGGGATGTCTGATGCCGCCGATAGCCTGAGGGCATGGCCACCCGGAAACCCGCTCCCCCCGCGTACGTCTGCACCGAGTGCGGGTGGACGACGGCGAAGTGGGTCGGTCGCTGCGGGGAGTGCCAGCAGTGGGGCACGGTCCAGGAGCAGGCCGCGCAGACCGGCATCCTCCGTCGCGTGAACGCGCTCGCTCCGACCGCCGACCGCGCGGCGCGACCGATCACGCAGATCACGACGCAGGATGCGCCGCGACGCACGAGCGGCGTCGGCGAGTTCGACCGGGTGCTCGGCGGCGGCATCGTGCCGGGTGCCGCGATCCTCCTCAGCGGAGAACCGGGCGTGGGCAAGTCGACCCTGCTGCTCGAAGTCGCCGCGCAGGCCGCGCGGAGCGGGCGTCGGGTGCTCTACGCGAGCGCCGAGGAGTCGCCGGCCCAGGTGCGCCTGCGGGCGGAGCGGACGGGCGCTCTGCACGATGAGCTCTACCTCGCGAGCGAGACCGACCTCGCCACCATCCTCGGCCACATCGACGAGGTGCAGCCGCAGCTCGTCATCGTCGACTCCGTGCAGACCGTGTCGTCGTCCCTCACCGACGGCGCTGCCGGTCAGCCCAGCCAGGTGCGGGAGGTCGCCGCGACCCTGATCCGGGTGGCGAAGGAGCGCGATCTGCCGATCGTCATCGTCGGGCACGTGACGAAAGACGGCCAGGTGGCGGGGCCTCGGGTGCTGGAGCACCTCGTCGACGTCGTGTGCCACTTCGAGGGCGACCGGCAGACCTCGCTGCGCTTCATCCGCGCGCTGAAGAACCGCTTCGGCCCCACCGACGAGGTCGGCTGCTTCGAGATGACCGGAGACGGCATCGCCGAGGTGCCCGACCCCTCCGGCCTGTTCCTGTCGCAGGGCGCCTCCGAGCCGGGGACCTGCGTGGCCATCTCCCTCGAGGGTCGTCGCGCCCTCCCCGTCGAGGTGCAGGCGCTCACCGTGCCGAGCAACGCCCCGAACCCCCGGCGCATCGTGCACGGCCTCGACTCCTCGCGGGTGGCCATGGTGCTGGCGATCCTCGAACGCCGGGCGGGGGTACCCACCGGCAGCCTCGACGTCTACGTGTCCACGGTCGGCGGGGTGCGCTTCACGGAGCCCGCCGCCGATCTGGCCATCGCGATCGCCGTCGCCGGGTCCATCCAGATGATCTCGGTTCCGCGCACGGTCGCCGCCGTCGGCGAGCTCAGCCTCGCGGGCGAGGTGCGGCCGGTGACGCAGGCCGCGCAGCGGCGGTCCGAGGCCGCCCGACTCGGCTACGAGCAGGTGGTCGACGACCGCTCGAAGACACTGCGCGCGGCGCTGGGCGACATCAGGGCACGCAACAACACCCGTCGGCCCGACCGCGACATCCCGCCGTTCTGAGCCGGACGGGCGTCCGGGTCAGGCGTCGAGCGCCTTGAGCAGCTCCACCGGGTCGGCCTGCATCGGGTGCGGTCCCGCGATGTCGAGGAACACGGTCGTGATCGGGTGCGCGGAGAGGAAGGCGCGCAGCCAGGTCGCGTCGTAGATGCCGACGCCCGGCGGCAGGTTCGCCGGCTTGTTCTTCGCGTCGCTGAAGAGCAGCAGAGCGAGGTCGCCCGAGTTCGGGTCCCGGTAGGTCCACACCTCGCCGCTGTCGAGCGGGTTGTCCCGGGCTCCCGGCTTGATGAGCGGGACGACGGTGGTGCCGTGGCGCAACGCGAGGGCGACGGCGGCGACGTCCTGCTTCTCGAGGGCGAGCGCCAGAGCCTCCGACCGGAAGTCCTCGGGGGCGGGCTTCTTCTTCGCGCTCTTCGCGGACTTCGCCTTCTTCGCTGCCATGGCTCCAGCTTAGGCATCGGGGCGGCGTGGCGGCGCCGGAGAAAGATTGGGGCCCTCTCGAGTCCTCCATTGGGGACTGGGGTACTCGAGAGGGCCCTCGGACTCTCGAGCGGCGGTGTCGAAGCGCTGGGGACGCTGTGATTCGACGCCACTGGGGATGGCATGTTGCCGCATAGCGGGAGAGTCACCTCTATGGTATCCCAAAGACCGGGCCCCTGTCAGCACAAGCACCGGCCGCGGCTCTCAGAACAGGAGGATCTGGGTGGTGGTGGCGCTGGGGAACCCGCCGATGGACACGCCCACGTGATACGAGGAGCCACCGCCGGGGGCGCGCTGCCGGTTCTCCTGCGCGCAGGTCTCGACGCTGGATCGGGTGCGATCCCAGACGACCGGCTCCTTGCTCACCACGGTGGACCCGGCGGTGAGCGTGGCGATCATGCTGCTCGGGTTCTCCTGGCAGTCGGTCGAACGCCACCACACGTCCGAGCCGCTGGAGACCGTGAAGACCTGGGTCGTGGAGCCCACGTCGATCGTGCAGTCCCTGGTGCCCTTGTTGGTCAGCGAGATGGAGAGCTTCGGCGTCGCGCCGTCGGTGTACGACTCCGCATCCGTCACGGCCTTCACCTCGACGTCCTTCGCCTCGCACGCGACGACAGCCGGAGTGGCGTCGGCGGACGGCGAGGGGGCCGGGGAGGCAGAACCGGTCGGCGTTGGTCCGGGAGAGGCGGAGGAGGTCGGTGCGGGTGCCGGCTCCTGCGCGCCCGTGGACGCCCACGGCCGGGCGATGAGGAGCCAGACGGACGCGCCGACGATCGCGAGGATGAGGATCAGCCCGAGCAGCACCGCCAGCCGCCGACGACGGTACACGGCGGCGGAGTGACGGGGCATGCCTCCAGGTTAAGCGATCCCCCTCCGCGAGCCTGGGATGCGCGAGGCGGTGGTCCGGGGCTCAGAGCACCTTGAGCATGCGGGTGTTGCCGAGCGTATTCGGCTTCACGTGCGCGAGGTCGAGGAACTCCTCGACGCCGGCGTCTCCGCTGCGCAGGAGCTGCGAGTACACGTCCGGATCGACGACCTGCTCCCCGATCGGGGTGAAGCCGCGACGCCCGAAGAAGTCGACCTCGAACGTGAGGCAGAACAGGCGGGTGAGCCCGAGCGACCGCGCGTTCTCCTCGAGCCGCTCGACGATGGCCCGCCCGACGCCGTGGTGCAGCCAGTCCTCGCGGACGAGCAGGGTGCGCACCTCACCGAGGTCCTCCCAGATCACGTGCAGGGCGCCGCAGCCGATCAGCTCGCCGCCGGCCTCGGCCACGACGAACTCCTGCACGGCGCCGTACAGCACGGCGAGGTCCTTGCCGAGCAGGATGCGCTGCTCCACCATCGGCTGGAGCAGGTTCCGGATGCTGACGATGTCGGCGCTGCGGGCCGGCCGGACGATGTACGCGCTCACCCGACCAGCCTAGGACCCGCCCCTCCCGACGACTCCCAGACGCGGCACAGCTTCGGAGATCCCGGCCGACACCCCGGCGCCAGGGAGCCTCGCCCCGCGTGTCGTCTCTCATCTCCGAAGTTGTGCCCACGAGGGCGGCGGAGCGGAGACGACGAAGGGGCGGATGCTGTCGCATCCGCCCCTTCGGGTGATCGTGTCGAGGATCAGTCGTTGCCGGTGATCGCCAGGTCGGGCGTGCCGGAGATCGCGCCGCCGCCGGTGTTGACGCCGACCGCGACCTTCTCGCCGCGCGGGCCGTGCTCGAACAGGAACTCCCCGTCCTTCGCGTCGACCTTCACGTGGTCACCCGAGTCGAGCTCGCCGTGCAGGATCTTCTCCGACAGACGGTCCTCGATCTCGTGCTGCATCGCGCGACGCAGCGGACGAGCACCCAGGGCCGGGTCGAAGCCGATCTCGATCAGGCGCTCCTTGGCGGACTGCGACAGCTCGATCGTCATGTCGCGGTCGAGCAGACGCTCGCCGAGGCGCTTCGTGAACAGGTCCACGATCTGCACCAGCTCGTCCTTGCTCAGCTGCGGGAAGACGATGATGTCGTCGACGCGGTTGAGGAACTCGGGCTTGAAGTGCCGCTTGAGCTCCTCGTTGACCTTGCCCTTCATCCGCTCGTAGCTCGTGGCGTTGTTGCCCTCGATCTGGAAGCCGACGGGGCCGCCGGCGATGTCGCGCGCACCGAGGTTCGTGGTCATGATGATGACCGTGTTCTTGAAGTCCACGATCCGACCCTGACCGTCGGTGAGGCGACCCTCTTCCAGGATCTGCAGCAGCGAGTTGAAGATGTCCGGGTGCGCCTTCTCGATCTCGTCGAAGAGGACCACGCTGAACGGCTTGCGCCGCACCTTCTCGGTGAGCTGGCCGCCCTCTTCGAAGCCGACGAACCCAGGAGGGGCACCGAACAGCCGCGAGACGGTGTGCTTCTCGCCGAACTCGCTCATGTCGAGCGAGATGAGCGCGGCCTCGTCATCGAAGAGGAACTCCGCGAGCGCCTTGGCCAGCTCCGTCTTTCCGACGCCCGTGGGGCCGGCGAAGATGAACGAGCCCGAGGGACGCTTCGGGTCCTTGAGGCCGGCACGCTGACGACGGATGGTCTTGGAGAGCGCCGCGATGGCCTCCTCCTGACCGATGACGCGCTGGTGCAGCGCCTTCTCCATGAAGACGAGTCGGCTGGACTCCTCCTCCGTCAGCTTGAAGACGGGGATGCCGGTCGCCTGGGCGAGCACCTCGGCGATCAGGCCCTCGTCGACGACCGCCTGGGTCGCGACGTCGCCCGCACGCCACTGCTTCTCGAGACGCAGACGCTCGGCGAGGAGGCTCTTCTCCTCATCGCGCAGGGAGGCGGCCTTCTCGAAGTCCTGCTCCTCGGAGGCGATCTCCTTCTGCTCGCGCACGGCGGCGATCTTCTCGTCGAACTCGCGCAGCTCGGGCGGGCTGGACAGGATCGACAGACGCAGACGTGCGCCGGCCTCGTCGATCAGGTCGATGGCCTTGTCCGGGAGGAAGCGGTCGGAGACGTAGCGGTCGGCGAGGTTCGCCGCGGCCACGATCGCGCCGTCGGTGATCTGCACCTTGTGGTGCGCCTCGTAGCGGTCGCGCAGCCCCTTGAGGATGTTGATCGCGTGCGGCAGCGTCGGCTCGTTCACCTGCACCGGCTGGAAGCGGCGCTCGAGCGCGGCATCCTTCTCGAAGTGCTTGCGGTACTCGTCGAGCGTGGTGGCACCGATCGTCTGGAGCTCACCGCGGGCGAGCAGCGGCTTGAGGATGCTGGCCGCGTCGATCGCGCCCTCGGCGGCACCCGCACCCACGAGGGTGTGGATCTCGTCGATGAAGACGATGATGTCGCCGCGCGTGCGGATCTCCTTGGTGACCTTCTTCAGGCGCTCCTCGAAGTCACCGCGGTAGCGGGAACCGGCGATGAGCGAGCCGAGGTCGAGCGAGTAGAGCTGCTTGTCCTTCAGCGTCTCGGGCACATCGCCCTTGACGATCGCCTGGGCGAGGCCCTCGACCACGGCGGTCTTGCCGACGCCGGGCTCGCCGATGAGGACGGGGTTGTTCTTGGAGCGACGGGAGAGGATCTGCATGACCCGCTCCGCCTCCTTCTCGCGCCCGATCACCGGGTCGAGCTTGTTGTCGCGCGCGGCCTGCGTGAGGTTGCGACCGAACTGGTCGAGCACCTGCGAGCCGCCCTGCGCACCCGAAGGGGTGTCGTTGGACTGCGCGCCGACGGACGCGGGCTCGCGTCCCGGAGCGCCGGAGAGCAGCTGGATGACCTGCTGGCGCACCTTGTTGAGGTCGGCGCCCAGCTTGACGAGCACCTGAGCGGCCACGCCCTCACCCTCGCGGATGAGGCCGAGGAGGATGTGCTCGGTGCCGATGTAGTTGTGACCGAGCTGCAGGGCCTCGCGGAGGCTCAGCTCGAGCACCTTCTTGGCGCGCGGCGTGAACGGGATGTGGCCGGTCGGCTGCTGCTGACCCTGGCCGATGATGTCCTGCACCTGCTCGCGCACGGCGTCGAGGGAGATGCCGAGCGACTCCAGCGCCTTGGCTGCGACGCCCTCGCCCTCGTGGATGAGGCCGAGCAGGATGTGCTCGGTGCCGATGTAGTTGTGGTTGAGCATCTTCGCCTCTTCTTGGGCGAGGACGACCACTCGACGGGCTCGGTCCGTGAATCTCTCGAACATGTTGACTCCTTATTCGCACGGGGCGAAGACGCATGAAGCGCTTGTACATCGAGAGTAACGACCAGAAATGGCGGGTATGCCCGTGTTCGCCGTGGGCATAGCGAGGCCTTGACGGGTTTATCGACAGTCGTTATGTTAACGAAAGTCGATAAACCCCGACTCTCAGGAGGAGCTCATGCTCGCCACGGAAAGACGCCCTTCGCTCGCCGACGGCATCGCGCTCGGGCTCATCGCCACCGGCGCCGTCAGCGTCGGGATCGGCGCCATCGTCGCCGTCGCCCAGGCCGCCGGTGCGCTGTTCTCTCCCTCGCCCACGGTCGCGATGCCGGTGCACGACGTCGACCTCTCCGCCCTCGACGGCGTGGCGGGGATCGAGGGCGCCGCCGTCGACTCCGCCCTCGTCACCCTCACCGCGCCGCCCACCGGCGCTCGCTGGCTGCTGCTGCTGGAGACGGCGCTCCCCGCGCTCGCCACGGTCGCGCTGTGCGCCGTGGTCTGGTGGCTGGGCGTGTCCCTCATCCGCTCCCGGCCGTTCCGCGCCTCCCTCGGGTGGATGTTCGCCGTCGCCGCCTGCCTGCTGATGGCGGGCACGCTGTTCGGGCAGCTCGCCGGTGGCATCGGCCGGGCCGAGATCGTGAAGGATCTGGCCGCGACCGACCCCGCGGTCGAGGACGTGCTGTGGACGCTGCTCGTGCAGTTCGACCTCGCACCGGTCGGGTGGGCCTTCGCGTTGGCCCTCGTGGCGGGCGTGTTCACGATCGGCCGCCGCCTGCAGCGTGACACGGAGGGGCTGGTCTGATGGCCGCCACCACCACCCGCTCCGAGCGGGCCGACGCGATCACCGTCATCCTCTATGCGGCGGCGGCGCTCGTGACCGTCGGCATCGCGACGGTGCTCCGCGTGGGCAGCACCTTCCGCGACGACGGGATCGCGTGGTCGCTCCCCATCGACGAGCAGCCGATCTCGGCGACCACCGACTCCGGGCAGATCTCGATCGAGGGCATCGCGCAGGAGGCGATGGTCTTCGCGACGGGGGTGAACGGCGTGTCGATCGCCGCCATCGTCGCTGCCATCGCGCTGTGGGCTCTGGCCGCCGTCGCCGTCATCGGCGCGGTCACGCTCGTCGCCTGGAACTTCCTCCGCGGACGGTTCTTCGTGGCGGGCAATGCGCGCGCCTTCGACGTGATCGGCTGGACACTGGTGCTCGCGCCGATGGCGATCGTGATGCTCGAGACGATGGGACGCAACGGCGTGACCGCGGCGCTCGGCCTCGGCGACGGGGAACCCGTGCACCCGATCGAGTTCTGGGCGATCGCGCCGATCTTCGCCACCGGGGTCACCGTCGGCCTCATCGCCGTCGCCTTCCGTCGCGGCATCCGGCTGCAACAGGAGAAGGTCGTGCTGGAGAAGGAGACGGAGGGACTGGTCTGATGATCTCGTTCGGTTCGGAGGCCGTCTGGCCGTCTCTGCTCAACATCGGGATCGCGCTCGCGGTCTGTGCGGCCGTCGTCGCCCTCGTCGTCTGGAACAGCCGCCGCCGTGGCAGCCGCACAGTCGCCCTCGACGCGGCGCTCACGTTGTCCGGGTGGTGGATCACGCTCTCCGCGCTGGGGGCGGTGTCGTTCATCATCAAGGCGTTCGCGGTGGACTGGGCGGAGCTGCACGGCCGGACGATCGTCTTCCTCGACTGGCCCTCGAACCTCCCGTGCTCGGAGTACGGCGACAGCACGACGACCATGCTCACCTGCAGCGGCACGGAGCTGTCGGACTTCACGGTGGGCAACGCCTCGCTCGGGCTGCGCCTCCTCGCCGCGGCCGCGCAGCTCAGCACCCTCGCGCTCACGACGATCCCCGCGGTGATCCTCGCACTCATCTGCTTCCACACCCTCCGCGGCCGCGCGTTCTCCCGCACGGTGACCCGCGCCCTCGTCGGGGGTGCGATCGCGTTCGCGGTGCTGGGCGTACTCTCCGATCTCCTGAGCGGCATCGCCGCCACCATCGGGCTGCGGGAGGCCCTGCCGGCGGACAGCACCTGGTACCCGCACACCTACTGGCTCACCGTCACGCCGCTGCCGTTCGCCGCGGCGCTCGGCCTCCTCGCCCTCGCCGCGGTCTTCCGTCAGGGCATGCGCGTGGAGCAGGAGCGGGCCGCCCTGGAGCGCGAGACGGAGGGGCTGGTGTGAGCCCGGCGGAGAGCGACGACGAGTTCACGGGCATCCACTGCCGTCTGGACGAGCTGCTGGCCGCCCGCGGGATGACGCTGACGGAGCTGAGCGCCGCCGTCGGCGTCAGCATCGTGAACCTGTCCGTGCTGAAGAACGACCGCGCCCGCGCGATCCGCTACTCCACGCTGCGGGCCATCTGCGAGGCGCTCGACTGCGAGGTCGGCGACCTCCTCGTCCTCGCTGATCGCTGACCCCTGTCGACCCACCCCCTTCCGCGCGCCCCGGCCTCTTACGGACGCACGCAGGGGGCCGGAGCGCACGAAAGGGGGTGACTCGGCGGGAGGGCGAGCACGGTCGCGCACGGGAATGCAAGCCCCTTCTATGAGTCGGCTGTGAGTGGGTACCGTCGTCTCATGATCAGCACCCGCATCCCCTCGCGTCGCGGCCTCCGCCTCCTGGCGATCGTCCCGGCCGCTGCCCTCGCCTTCTCCCTCGCCGCCTGCGCGGGAGAGAGCCGCCCCTCGGTCGACGAGGTCGCCGACGGCATCCAGAAGGTCTTCGAGGGCACCCCGCAGGAGGAGGCCATGACCGACGACGCCGCCACCTGCCTGGCTGAAGCCCTGGTCGACTCCGACCTCAGCGACGAGACGCTCGGCTACATCGCCGACGGCGAGGACAAGCAGCGGGACGAGGCCGACAAGGCCCTCACGACCCAGATCATCCAGGACAACCTCCAGGACTGCGTCACGCCCTGAGGGCGGCACGCAGCGAAGGGTGACGGCCTGGGAGGGCGGCCGTCATCCTTCGTCACATCCGCCCAGGGAATTCTCAGGCTCTCCTAGCGTTGAGCCTCATGGCGTGCACCCGGCGCGCCGCGATTCTGGAGTCCCCACCTCAATGAGCACCACCGCACGCGCCCAGAAGGCGCCAGACACCCGCGGGCCGGTCCGGAAGCTGCTGACCTCGTTCGGCTTCCAGATCATCGCCGCCCTCGTCCTCGGCATCGCCGCCGGTCTGATCGGCCGCCAGCTCGGCGCCACGGCCGAGAATCCGACCGCCCTGTCGGCCACCCTCGACACGATCGGCAGCTCGTACGTCACGCTGCTCCGCGCGGCTGTCGTCCCGCTGATCTTCACCGCGATCGTCGCGAGCATCTCGAACCTCCGTCGCGTGCAGAACGCCGCCCGCCTCGCCGGGCAGACGATCCTCTGGTTCGCGATCACCGCCTTCATCGCGGTCATCATCGGCATCGTCCTCGGCCTCGTGATCCAGCCGGGCAGCCGCGCCGGCGAGGGCCTGGAGCCGGGCGAGCCGTACACCGTCGGCACCTGGTGGAACTTCCTCCTCGGCCTCATCCCGCAGAACTTCCTCGGGCTGACCGTCAGCACCTCCCCCGGAGCCACCGAGGGCGCGTTCACCTCGAGCGTCGGCTTCAACATCCTGCAGGTCATCGTGGTCGCGGCCGTCGTCGGCATCGCGGCACTCAAGGCCGGCAAGAAGGCGGAGCCGTTCCTCGTCTTCACCGAGTCCCTGCTCAAGGTCATCCAGCGCGTGCTGTGGTGGATCATCCGCATCGCCCCGCTCGGCACGTTCGGCCTCATCGGCTCCGCCGTCATCAAGTACGGCTGGGAGAAGCTGGCGTCGCTCGGCTGGTTCGCGGCCGCGGTCTACATCGGCCTCGCGCTCGTGCTGTTCGTCGTGTACCCGATCCTGGTGCGCACGCACGGCCTCTCCATCAAGCAGTACTTCTCGGGTGTGTGGCCGGCGGTGCAGCTCGCCTTCGTGAGCCGCTCCTCCATCGGCACGCTCCCCCTCACGGAGCGCGTGACCGAGCGCAACCTCGGTGTGCCCCGCTCCTACGCCTCGTTCGCCGTGCCGCTGGGCGCGACGACGAAGATGGACGGCTGCGCAGCGATCTACCCGGCCATCGCCGCGATCTTCGTCGCGCAGTTCTTCGGCATCGAGCTGAACTTCGTGCAGTACCTGCTGATCGTGATCGTCTCGGTCGTCGGTTCCGCCGCCACCGCGGGCACCACGGGCGCGGTCGTCATGCTCACGCTGACGCTGTCCACCCTGGGGCTCCCGCTCGAGGGCGTCGGTCTGCTGCTCGCGATCGACCCGATCCTCGACATGGGCCGCACGGCCGTGAACGTCGCCGGTCAGGCGCTCGTCCCCGCGATCGTCGCGAAGCGTGAAGGCATCCTGAACGAGGAGCTCTACAACGCACCTCGCGAGGGCCTGCCCTTCGCCGACGACTCCGGCGACGACACCCCCGAGGCCGACGCCGCCTCCACCCCGGAGCCCGCCGGGGCACGCTGACCCGGTCTCCTCGAGAGCGCCCCACTTCCTTCATCCAGGAGGTGGGGCGCTCTGCGTGTCCCCCTTCCCCTCCCCCGCCGACCCACCCCTTTGCGTGCGTCCCGGCCCTTTACGCACGGGCGGAAAGGGGTGGGTCGACCGGAAGGGGGTGGGTCGAGGGGAGGGAGGGGTCAGTTGCGGCTCAGGGGGCGGGTCGCGCCGCGGGTGTCGAGTGCCAGTTCCTCGGCGTCCATCGCGGCCAGCAGCTCCCGCATGACCTCCTCGTCGAGCTCGCCGGCGTCCCGCTCCGCGACGAGGATCTCCCGCCGCACCTGCAGCCATCCCTTGGTCAGCGCGACGAGGTCGTCGTAGGACGGGCGGGCGACGGTGTCCTCGACCTGCTGCGCGTCGTCGGTGTCCTTCTCCACCCGGGTCATGCGCTTGGTGAAGGCATCGAACATGCCGAGGTCGACCTCGCCGTGCTTCTGCTCCCACTCCCGGCGCTTCTCGGCGAGGTACGCCTTGCCGGCCTCGCGGCTCTTGGCCTTGACCATCTCCAGCGCCGCGACGTCCTCCTCGTGCTCCTCGTCCCCCGCGATCTCCAGACGGCGGATGAGCAGCGGCAGTGTGAGCCCCTGCAGCAGGAGCGTGCCCACCGTGACGATGAAGGCGACGACGACGATGGCGTGCGCGGCCTCGGTGTCGAGCCCGGCCAGATCCGCGGCGGCCACCGCGATCGCCAGGGTCACCACGCCACGCATACCCGCCCAGGAGATGACGGCGTTGTCCTTCCACGTGAGCTGAAGGCCCGCCATGCGCTCCCGGACGATCTGCGTCCGCAGCTCATCCGTGCTCTGATCACGCCACCGCCGGGACCGCCGTCGCCGTTCGTCGAACTCCCCGGATGCGATGCCGCGATCCATGCGGGCGAGCCGGCGACGGTCCTGGAAGTTCGACCACGCGCTGATCGGGTAGATGTAGAGCGGCCGCACGACGAGCACCACGAGCAGCACGGCGCCGGAGAGCAGGAGGATGTGCCCCACCGACTCGCTGCCGAGATCGCTGAGCACCCGCGGGAACTGGAGGCCGATGTAGGCGAACACGAAGCTCTCCAGCAGCAGGTCGGCCGACAGCCACAGCGGCGCCTCCTGCTGCCGGGTCGTGTAGTCGGTGCGCGGGGCGTTGAAGCCGACGAACAGCCCCATGGCCACGACGGCGAGGACGCCGGAGCCGAGCAGGTGCTCCGCGATGTTGTACGCGCCGAACGGGGCGAGCAGACCGAAGGTGCCGATCACCACCGGGTCGCCGATGCGCATCCGGAGCTGATGCAGGACGATCCCGAAGACGAGCCCGATGCCCACCCCCACACCGACGGCCAGGAGGAACTGCCCGATGCCATCCCAGATCGACACCGTCGCCCCGGCGAGGATGGCGGCGAACACCCGGTAGAGCGTGAGCGAGGTCGCGTCGTTGATGAGGCTCTCCCCGGACAGCACCGTCATGATGCGGCGGGGCAGACCGAGACGACGGCCGATCGCCGCCGCCGACACCGCATCCGGCGGGGCGACGATGGCTCCGAGCAGCAACGCGCCGGGCAGCGTGAGCGACGGCAGGATCCACCAGGCCACGAGTCCGACGGCGAACGCGGTGAGCAGCACCAGCCAGATCCCGAGACGGCGGATCTGCGGCAGGCTGCGCTTGAACCCGACGAAGGACACGTCGAGGGCGGCGGAATACAGCAGCGGAGGCAGCACGAGCCCGAGCAGCAGGTGCCCGTCGATCTCCAGCTCCGGCACGAACGGCAGGAACGAGGCGGCGAGCGCCACGACGGTCACGAGCAGCGGGGCCGGCCACCCCCGCGACCGCGCGACGGCCGCCACGGCGACAGCTCCGACGAGGACGTAGAAGATCCCGGCTTCCATGCGGAAAGCGTAGCGGCGTCGTCGGCGCCCCCTGTCCGCCGGGCGTCAGTCGCGGGCGGAGCGCACGCGCTCCGGCGCCTCCGCATCGAGAGCCTCCCGGAGGCCCGCGTTCTCATCCTGCAGGTCGAGGACCCGCGCGATCCCGGCGATGTTGATGCCGTCGCCGCGGAGCTCGGCCGCGCGGCGCAGGCGGGTGATGTCGTCGTCGCTGTACCGGCGCGTGCCGCCGTCGCTCCGGGCCGGCGCGAGGAGGCCCTTGCTCTCGAAGAGCCGGATCGTCGCCTCGGGCAGGTCGACGAGCTGCGCGGCCACGGCGATGCCGTAGAGCGGGGTGCGCGAGTCGCGTGCGGTCATGAATGTCCTCGTCTCCGGATCGGGGTTGCGAAGATTCCTGCGTGTGTTCTATAACAAATCTATACCTCAGGTGCAGATAATCTGCACAACACCTCAGCCCTTGCAGGGCCGCACGAAAGGAGACACCTCATGGCACTGACCTTCGATCCCTTCAGCCAGCTCGACCGCTTCGCCGCGAGCGTCCTGGACTCCGTGCGCGCGCCCCGGTCGATGCCGGTGGACCTGTACCGCGACGGGGACCGCTACATCCTGCACGCCGACCTCCCCGGCGCCGACCCCGGCTCCATCGACGTCGACCTGGACGGCGGGCAGCTCACGATCCGCGCCCAGCGCACGGCCGACACCCGCGAAGGCGTGCGGTGGCTCGCCCGCGAGCGCGGCGCCGGATCGTTCCTGCGCCAGTTCTCGCTCGGCGACGGAGTGGACCTCGACAACATCAGCGCCTCGTACGAGAGCGGTGTCCTGTCGGTCGTGATCCCCGTCAGCGAACGGGCGAAGCCGCGCAAGATCACTGTCGAGTCCGGCGAACAGCGCCAGGCGATCGACGCCTGATCACCCCGGGGCGGTGCTGCGGCACCGCCCCGGCCGCTCTCCTCTCTTCTCACGGAAAGGACGAACCATGGCACTCTCCTCGACCCTCGACCGGTTCCTCGCCGACATGGAGTACCCGGCGACCCGCGACGACCTCCTGCGCGAAGCCGCGCGGGAGGGGCTGCCGACGGACGACCGCGCGGCGCTGTACGACCTGCCGGAGCAGAGCTTCAGCGCCGCCTGGCTCATCCGCTACCGTCTCGCCAGGAACGCGCTCGCGGACGCGCTCGCCCCCGCCTCGCGCCTCGCCGCGTAGGGAATGCCGGAGCGGCCGCCGAGGTTGCATCCGGAGATGAACGACGTCGCCCTCTCCGTCCTCGACCTCGTGCCGGTCCGCTCCGGCCAGACCAGTGCCGAGGCCATCACCGCCTCCCTCTCCCTCGCCGCGACCGCCGACCGGCTCGGCTATCGCCGGTACTGGTTCGCCGAGCACCACAACATGCCCGCGGTCGCGTCGACCACGCCTCCGGTCCTCATCGCGGCCGCCGCCACGCGCACGTCGCGCATCCGCCTCGGCTCCGGCGGCGTGATGCTGCCGAACCACGCGCCGCTGATCGTGGCCGAACAGTTCGCCGCCCTCGAGGCCATCGCCCCCGGCCGCATCGACCTGGGCCTCGGCCGCGCGCCGGGCAGCGACCCCGTGATCACCCAGCTCCTCCGCGGGTCAGGGACGACGAGCGACGTGGAGCAGTTCCCCCGCCACGTGCAGGACATCGCGGCGCTCTTCACCACCGACGGCGCCACGGTGCGCTTCACCTCCGGCGGGGAGTACACCGTGCGGGCGACCCCCGCCGCGACCGGGGTGCCCGAGGTGTGGCTGCTGGGGTCGAGCGACTACTCCGCGCAGCTCGCCGCCTCCCTCGGCCTGCCGTACGTGTTCGCGAACCACTTCTCCGGACAGGGCCTGGAACGCGCCCTCGACCTCTACCGCACGAACTACCGTCCGAGCGAGGAGCACCCGGAGCCGCGGACCTTCCTCACCGTGAACGCCGTCGCCGCCCCGACGGCGGAGGAGGCCGAGGCCCGCGCCCTGCCGCAGCTGCGGATGATGGCGCGACTCCGACTCAACCAGCCGCTCGTCGCGCTGGAGACCGTCGAGCAGGCCCTCGCCGCGGAGCACGACGCCGCCACCGATCAGGTGGTCGAGGCCGCGCGGTCGCGGTGGTTCGTCGGCACCGGGGAGTCCGTCGCCGCCGAGGTGCGCTCGTTCGCGTCGACCTACGGGGTGGACGAGGTCATGCTCTCCCCCGTCGCCGGTGCCTACGACGCGGAGCCGAAGGACTCGGCCGCGGGGCGCGCTCAGACGCTGGAGCTCGTCGCGGGGGCGTGACCCGGCGCGAGCGCGGGCGCGTGACCCGGCGCGAGCGCGGGCGCGTGCACGTTCCGTCGCGGGCGCGTGCCGTCGCGGGCGCGTGCGCGTTCCGTGGCGGGATCACTAACGCTCCCCCACGCGACCCGGGCGGCACGTTTCTGATCCCGCATCCGGTGCGTCACGTGGTGCGGGATCGATAACGGTCCCCGGCGCGCCTCCCGCAGCACCTTTCTGATCCCGCCGGCATGCGGGACGGAAAACGTGCCTTCGGCCACGATTGAAGGGCCACTTCTGATCCGGCGCGAGAGCAGGACCTCCGCCACAATCGCAGGTGCGCTCGAGTTGTCCACAAGAGCCGGGCGGAGGAGGATCATCCGTCGGGACGCCGATCGTGCACGGACAGCATGGACGGATGCGACACCGTGTGCCCCTCCCGACCGACCTCGGCCCTCATTTCGCCGTCCGTGACGCCGCTGCCATCGGAGTCGGGCGGAAGAGGTACTCCAGCCGAGACCTCGCGCGGCCGTTCGCCGGGGTGCGGTCCGCGATTGAGCCCGCCACGTTCGACGATCAAGTCGCCGCGTACCTTCCGCGCCTCCGTGATGGCCAGGCGTTCGCCGGACGCACGGCCCTCCGGCTGTGGGGGCTTCCCGCGCCCGTCCGATGGGCCCCCGATGAGCCCCTCGACGTCGCCGTGCACACCGGGACCTCGCCACCCCGGACGATCGGCGTCCACGGACGTCGCATCGCTCCGGGGAGGGCAGACACATGGCACGTCCACGGCGTGCCGACGATCGATCCGGTCAGCGCACTCTTCCTCTGCGCGCGGGAGTTCGTATCCGTGCCGATGGTCGTCGCGCTCGATGCCCTGCTCACCTCGTCCGACGCCTATCCGGGACTGCGGACGGGTCGGCCCGTCGCCACCACCGAGAGCATCGACCGACAGCTGACGCGATGGGGGCGGTTCCCCGGGTGCGGTCGCATACGCGATGCGCTGCCTCTCGCGCGCCCGGGCGTCGAATCGCCGAAAGAGACCGAGACGCGTCTGCTCCTCCGCAGCTTCGGCCTCCCGGAGCCCGCGATCCAGCACGTCGTCTCCGTGGACGGCCGCTTCCTCGCCCGGGTCGACCTCGCCTACCCCGAATGCCGCATCGCCATCGAGTACGAGGGCGATGGCCATCGGACGGACCGTGATCAATGGCGGATCGACATTCGGCGTCAGCGCGACCTCGAAGATCACGGATGGCTCGTGATCCGCGTCACCGAGCTCGATCTGCGCGACGGTGGCGCTGCCCTCGCCGCCCGTGTGCGCCGTGCGCTCACGGTTCGCCAGGGCATCCGGGGTTGAGTCCTGCTCGGGGACGGGCATTGATCCCGCCCCCCACTCCCGGGGAGGGACTGGCCCCGGATGTCACGGAGGCGTAGCCTCGGCGGCAGAGAGAGGGGTTCGACGATGAGCACCAAGACACTCGCACTCTGGGTCGCGTACGGGACGAACGGTGTGGTGGGAAGCATCCGCCACGATGAGAACGGCTATGTGGTGACCATGGCGGGGGCGGATGCGGCGGCCGGAACCTATCCCAGCCTCGCCTCCGCGAAGGGCGCGCTGCACGCCCGTATGCTGCCGGGGAGCGCCTGGCCGCGATTCCAGGAGCACTGACCCGCTCCTCGTCGTGCGGGATCGAAACAGCACCTCCCGAGCCGGTACGAGATGCACTTCTGATCCCGCGAGACTGCTGCGGTCGGAGATCGCGGCGGCGGGGCGCGCGTGCGGCGAACGCGCGTTATCGATCCCGCTACCCGGGGCCACCGCATGCCGGATGAGAATGGTGCGCGGGCCGGTACGGGAACGTGCGTTATCGATCCCGCTACCCGGGAGGCACGCGCGTGCGGGCGGGTCAGGACTCGGGTTCGCCGGAGAGGATGCCGCGGAGCCAGTCGCGGGCCTCGATGAAGACCTCGTCGGAGTAGCGGTCGGGATACTGCACGATCTGCCGGTCGGCGCGCGGGTACGACCCGAGGAACACCACGCGGGGGCTGAAGCGGCGGATCCCGAGCAGGGCGTCGGCCATCCGCTCGTGCTCGATGTGACCGTCCGCGTCGATCACGAACCGGTACCGGCCGAGTTCGTCGCCGATGGGCCGGGACTCGATGAGAGAGAGGTTGATGCCGCGCGTCGAGAACTGCTCCAGCATCTCGAGGAGCGAACCAGGGTGGTCGTGCGGGAGCTCGACGATCAGCGAGGTCTTGTCGGCACCGGTCGGCGCAGGCGAACGCGTGGTGCGGGTGACGAGGACGAACCGGGTCACGGCCGCCGCGTTGTCGCCGATGCCCTCGGCGAGCACGTCAACGTCGTAGTGCTGCACGATGCCGGGAGCGGCGATCGCGGCCTGTGCGGGCGAGGTGCCGTCGAGGACGCCGATGGCCGACGCCACGTTGCTCGCCGCCGGCACATGTGAGTGGGTCGGGAGGTGTTCGCCGAGCCAGCCGTGGCACTGCGCGTAGGCGACGGGGTGCGCGGCGATGACCTCGACCTGGTCGAGAGTGGTGCCGCGCGGCGCGACGAGGACGAAGTTCACCCGCACCAGGTACTCGCCGATGATCCGGAGCCCCGGCAGCGTCGCCAGTGCGTCCTGGGTGGTGGAGACCCCGCCCTCGATGGAGTTCTCGATCGCGATCATGGCTGCGTCGCTGCGTCCTTCGAGGACGTCCGCGAGCGCCTCGCCCACGTTGTGCACCGGTCGCCAGTCCTGCCCCCTGGCTTCGGCCACCTGGTCGAGCGCCGCCTCCGTGAAGGTTCCGGCCGGTCCGAGGTAGCTGTAGGTGCGGCGTGCAGTCACGGCGTTCAGCCTATCCCTCGGTGACTCATCGCGATCCCGCATGTCAAGGCGGATGCGAGCATCCGCCTCACGAGGCAGACTGAGAGCATGAGCAGCCGTGCCGGCCTCCCCGCGGAGGAAAGTGACCTGATCGACGTCGACGAGCTGATCGCCGCCTACTACGACCGCGTGCCGAATCCGGATGTCGCGAGCGAGCGGGTCTTGTTCGGCACCAGCGGGCACCGCGGCTCGTCGCTCACGAAGAGCTTCAACGAGAACCACATCCTCGCCACGACGCAGGCCATCGTCGACTACCGCGCAGCGCAGGGCATCACCGGTCCGCTCTTCCTCGGGCGCGACACTCACGCGCTGTCCCTCCCGGCGGAGCGCAGCGCCATCGAGGTCCTGCTCGCGAACGGGGTGGACGTACGCGTCGACGCCCGGGACTCCTGGGTACCGACCCCCGCGCTGAGCCACGCGATCCTCACCTATAACCGCGACCGCGCCGCCGACGACCCAGGTCGCGCAGACGGCGTCGTCGTGACCCCCTCGCACAACCCGCCTCGCGACGGCGGCTTCAAGTACAACCCGCCCCACGGCGGTCCCGCCGACACCGATGCGACCGGCTGGATCGCCGACCGCGCCAACCAGCTCATCGCCGACGGCCTGACCGAGGTGCGCCGCGAGCGCTTCGCCGACGTGGACTGGGACGCGATCACCGGATACGACTTCCGCGACGCCTATGTGCGCGACCTCCCGTCGATCATCGACATCGAGGCGATCCGCCGCGCCGGCGTGCGTATCGGCGCGGACCCGCTGGGTGGCGCCTCGGTGGAGTACTGGTCGCTGATCGCCGAGATGCACGACCTCGATCTCACGGTCGTCAACCCCGAGGTCGACCCCACCTGGCGCTTCATGACCCTGGACTGGGACGAGAAGATCCGGATGGACCCGTCGTCCCCGTCGGCCATGGCATCGCTCGTGGCGAAGAAGGGCGACTACGACATCCTCACCGGGAACGACGCTGACGCGGACCGGCACGGAATCGTCACCCCCGACGCCGGGCTCATGAACCCGAACCACTTCCTCGCCGTCGCCATCGACTACCTCTTCTCGCACCGGGAGCACTGGCCGCGTGAGGCCGCGGTCGGCAAGACGCTGGTGTCGTCGATGATCATCGACCGCGTGGCCGAGTCGCTCGGGCGGCGTCTGCTCGAGGTTCCGGTCGGCTTCAAGTGGTTCGTGCCCGGACTGCTCGACGGCTCCGTGGCGTTCGGTGGCGAGGAGTCGGCGGGGGCCTCGTTCCTCCGACACGACGGCTCCGTGTGGTCCACCGACAAGGATGGCATCCTCCTCTGCCTGCTGGCGGCCGAGATCCTCGCGGTGACCGGCAAGACCCCGTCGCAGCGCTACGCGGAACTGGAGGACGCCTTCGGCGCCTCCGCCTATCAGCGCGTCGACGCCCCCGCGACCCCCGAGCAGAAGGCGACGCTCGGCAAGCTCGCCCCGGAGTCGGTGACCGCGACCACCCTCGCCGGCGAGGACATCATCGCGAAGCTCTCGCACGCCCCCGGCAACGGTGCGGCGATCGGCGGCCTCAAGGTGCAGACTCCGCACGCCTGGTTCGCCGCGCGGCCGTCCGGAACCGAAGACGTCTACAAGCTCTACGCCGAGAGCCTGCGGGGCCCGGAGCATCTCGCCGAGGTGCAGGCCGAGGCCCGCGCCGTCGTATCCGTCGCCCTCGGCGACTGATCCTCCCTCCCTGGGCGCCGCCTCCCGGGCGTGCTGCGGGATCGAAACCGCTCCCCTCGGTCGCCGCCGGGGGGAGTTTTCGATCCCACCCTGCGGCTCGGAACGAACGAGCCCGCGACGGGATCAAAAACGGGCCCACCAGACATCGGGGAGGGACGCTGTTGATCCCGCTAGCCGGGACGTGGGGGATGGAACGCGCGAAGCCCGTGGCGGGATCGAGAACAGGCCGTCGGCGCCGGTCCGTCTGCCGCTGCTCTTGCGGGATCGAAAACGGGCTCGCCGGGGAACTCGGAGGGACCTTTTCGATCCCGCTCCGCTGACTGCCCCTGCCGCGGGATCGAAAACGGGCCCGGGGGACGCTGGGGAGGGGCGGTTTTGATCCTGCACGCGGGCGAGGGACGGACGGGGGCGGGGGCGGGGGACGGACGGGGGCGGGGACGGACGGGGGGTCAGTCGGCGTCGGTGGAGGAGCCGAGGAGCTCTCGGACGCGGCTGGAGACGCGGTGGAACTCCTCCGTCTCCAGAACATCGGCGTAGCCGCGGCGGGCCGGGAGGTCGACGCGGTGCTCTTCCAGGATCCGCCCGGGTCGCGGCCCCATCACGATCACGCGACTGGCGAGGTAGACCGCCTCCGCGACCGAGTGGGTGACGAGCAGCACGGTCGTGCCGGTGGCGCTCCAGATCCGGTTGAGCTCGACGTTCATGCGCTCGCGCGTGAGGGCGTCGAGGGCACCGAACGGCTCGTCCATGAGCAGCACCCGCGGCTCGTGCAGCAGCGCGCGGCACAGCGACACCCGCTGCTGCATACCGCCGGAGAGCTCGTGCGGCAGCGACTTCTCGAAGCCGGTGAGCCCGGTCATCTCGATGAGCTCGTCGGCACGGGCCTGGGCCTTGCGCATGTCCATCCCGCGCATCTCGGCCTGCAGGAGGATGTTGCCGCGGACGCTGCGCCATTCCAGGAGCGCCGCCCGCTGGAACACGTAGCCGATATCCTGCCGCGGACCGCGGACCTCGTCGCCGCGCAGGCGGATGCTGCCGCGGCTCGGAGCGGTGAGTCCCGCCACGGCCTTCAGGAGCGTCGACTTGCCGCATCCCGAGGGCCCGGCGATGGAGAGGAACTCCCCCTCCTCGACGCGCAGGTCGACGCCCTCGAGAGCCGTGACCTGGCGCCGCTTGGAGGCGAAGGTGATCGCGAGATCAGAGACCTCGAGCGCCGGAGCGGTGCTCGTGGCCGCGGGTCCGCGTTCCTGCTGAACGTGAGTGTCCATGACGATCGGTCTCACTTCCCGGGGGTGAAGGCGTCGTCGAAGTACGTCTCCACGTCGCCGTCGCCCGAGATGAGCCCGGCCTCGGACAGGACCTCCAGCGTGGACTCCCAGTCCTCGGTGGCGTTCGCGCCGGGAGCCTGGCCCTCGGTGGCGTCGGTGTGGAGCAGCTCGATGGTCTCCTCCCACTGGTGCAGCAGGACCTCCTGCGACGGCATCTGCGGGTCCTTGCCCTCCATCGCGGCCACCGCCGCCTCGGGGTCCTCCTGCGCGGCCTCGAAGGCCTCGGAGGTCGCCGCGACCAGCGCCTCGACGAGCTCCGGGTCGTTCTCGATGGTGTCGGTGGGCGCGATGAGGCCGTTGCTGAAGAAGTTCAGGCCGGCGTCGGAGTAGCGCAGGTACTCGACGTCCTTGCCGCTCTTGTCGGCGATGGTCGGGCCCTGGTCGTGCGCGAAGCCGATGAGCCCGTCGACCTTCCCGGACAGCATGGCGGCGATCTTGCCCGCGGCGTCGAGGTTCTGCTGGGTCACGTCGCCCTCCTCCAGGCCCACGGCCTCGAGGTACATCGGGAAGGTCGTGGTCGGGGCGTCTCCCGCGGAGACCGCGATGGTCTTGCCCTTGAGGTCTTCCGGGCTGGAGATGCCGGAGTCGGCGAAGACCTGGACGGCCGACGGCGTGGTCTGCAGGAAGACGCCGACGCTCTTGATGCCGACGCCCTTGTCGATGTTCGCGAGGACGGCCGGGGTGTCCGCCCAGCCGAAGTCGACCTGCCCCTGCCCGACGGCCTGCGCGGTCTTCGTCGAGCCCTGGCCGGCCTTGATCGTGAGGTCGATGCCGTGCTCCTCGAAGATGCCCTGGTCGACGCCGTAGTAGAACGCGGCGTGCTCGCCGTACGGGTACCAGTTGAGCATGAGGGTGACCGGCGTGAGCTCGCCGCCGTCACCGTCGCCGGAGCTCGCCGGGGCCGTCGATCCTCCGCAGCCGGAGAGGGCGAGCACCGCGGCGGACGCGAGGGCGATCGAGCTGAGGATGGTGCCTGACTTCTTCATCAGTGCCTTCTTTCGTGGGGGCGAGGGGGGTCAGAGTCGGACGGTGGCCGCGGCGACGTCGCGCTTGGAGGCGTGCCACGGGATGAGGAAGCGCTCGGCGATCTGGATGATGCCGAAGAGGATGACGCCGAGCAGCGACATGATGATGAGCGCGGCGAAGAGCATGGCGGTGTCGAGGTTGCCGTTGGCCTGGAGGATCACGTACCCGAGGCCCTCGTTCGCGCCGACGAACTCGCCGACGACGGCACCGGTGACCGCGAGCGTCGCGGCGACCTTGAGGCCGGAGAGGAGCTCGGGCAGCGCCGCGGGCAGCCGCACCTTGAGGAAGGTCTTGAAGCGGCTCGCTCCCATGGTCGACGCGAGCTGGAGGATCTCCGGGTCGACGGTGCGCAGACCCGCGAGGCCCGAGATGACGACGGGGAAGAACGCCATGAGCACGGCCACGAGGATCTTCGGCTCCGCCCCGAACCCGAGCCACACGACGAACAGCGGGGCGATCGCGATCTTCGGGATGACCTGCGCGAAGAGGATGACGGGATAGAGCGTCTGCTCCAGGCCCCGCGAGTAGACCATGAGCACGGCGACGAGGACGCCGACGACGACCGCGATGACGAATCCGATCACGGTCTCGTAAGTGGTGACCCAGGTGTTCTGCGCGAGGTAGGCGGCGTTGTCGGTGAAGGCGGCCCAGGTGTCGGCCGGCGACGGGATGATGAACGCCGGCACCCACCCGAGGCTCGTGGAGACCCACCAGAGCGCGAGCACCGCGAGCACGAAGACGAGCGGATGCCAGTGGCGGCTCCACCAGCGGACGATGCCCGGAGGCTCGGGACGATCGGCGGCCAGCGCCAGGGTCATGGTCGCGGAGGGGGCAGACGACATGGGGTCCTCGACATCTTCGTGAAGGATTCGGGAAAGCGCATTCCCGTTCGGTGTTGCGAGTCTATGCCGACGCTTCTGCCGTGTCAACGCATGGCCGTGTCCGCACCGTCGTCGCCCCCGCAGGAGGGGCGTCCGGGCCAATCACCGCGTCCGGGCGAGAGCCGCGCCCGCGACCCGCAGCCAGCGTGCGGGATCGGTCAGGGCGGCGGTCGTCGACCCCGCCAGCGCGGTCAACGACACCGCCTCCGCGAAGAGGCTCGTGTCTGCGTCGTCCGCGATCCGACCCGCGGCGAGCAGAGGACGCGCCCCTGCCTCGGCGGCGAGCGCGGCGAGGAACGACGGCACCTTCCCGTCGCCCGACTGGCCGTCGTAGGACCCCTCGCCGGTGATCACGACCTCGGCACCACGGACGGCGCCAGCCAGATCGATGAGCGCGGCCACCTCGGCCGCCCCCGGAGCGAGGACCCCGCCCCAGCGAACGAGAGCGGCGCCCGTCCCCCCGGCGGCCCCCGTGCCCGGCAGCTCCGGGTCGACGGGCAAGAGGGCGGCGAGATGGGCAAGCGCGTCGTCGACGCGCGCGATGTCCTCCGGTGCCGTGAGCCCCTTCTGCGGGCCGAACACCGCTGCCGCGCCGCGCGGGCCGGTGAGCGGATTCGTGACATCGGTCAGCACGCGGACGTCGGGTGCCGCGCGCAGGGCCCCGAGATCCGCCGTGACGATGTCCGCCAGCCCGCGCGCGCCCCGCGCGACCGGATCGCCGACCGCGTCCAGAAAGCGTGCCCCGAGGGCGGTGAGCATGCCCGTGCCCCCGTCGGTGGAGGCGCTGGAGCCGATGCCGAGGATCAGGCGTGAGACGCCGTGATCGAGCGCCGCGGCGATCGCCTGCCCGAAGCCGGTCGTGTCGGCGTCCCAGGGGCGCAGATCGTCGAGGAGCTCGATGCCCGAGGTCGAGGCGATGTCGACGACGCCGGTGCCGCCGGGGGCGTCGGTCGTGCTCGGCAGGAGCAGCCACGACGTCTCGACGGGAGCGCCCGCCGGACCGTCGACCGTGATGGGCATCCGTCGCGCGTCGGGCACCGCCGTGGCGAAGGCGGCGACGGTCCCCTCCCCGCCGTCGGCCATCGGACGGAGCACGATGTCCGCAGCCGGCCCGACCTCCCGCCAGCCGTCGGCGAGTGCCGCGGCAGCGTCCGCCGCCGTGATCGTGCCCTTGAAACTGTCCGGCGCGATGACGACCCGGGTCATGCCCGCAGCCCCGGGGTGCTCGCACGCACGACCACCTCGAGCGGGAGCGTCGGCTGCTGCCAGTCCTCGTCGACGATCGCGCGGAAGGCCTGGTAGCCGGCGTCGCTCAGCGGCACGCAGACCGTGGTGAGGGCCGGGGTGACGTCGCGACTCGAGGGCACGTCGTCGAAGCCGCAGACCGCGATGTCGGCGCCGACCTCCCGGCCCGCTGCACGGATGGCCGCCATCGCGCCGATCGCCACGACGTCGCTGATGCCGAACACCACGGTGCCCTCGGGGACACCGGCGGCGAGGGCTTCGGTCATCGCCGTTGCCCCGGACTCCCGACGGAAGTCTCCGCGGACGGTCTGCGCGACCTCTCCGCCGCCCTCCGCGAATCCGGCGCGGAATCCCGCCAGCCGGTCGTCCGAGGTGCGCACGCCCTCCGCCGCCCCGACGAGCACGGCGGAGCGATACCCGAGCTCCGCCATACGACGACCGAGAGCCGCGGCCCCGGCCCGGTTGTCGATCTCCACCCGGCGATCGCCGTCGCCGTCCGCACCGAAGGCGACCACACGGCCCCCGAGCCGGGTGAACTCGGCGAGCTCGCGAGCGGTCTCGGCCTGCCCCTCCTCCTGCGTCCGCGAGGCGGCGAGGATGAGGCCCTGCGGACGCTGGCCGCGCAGGGCGCGGACGATCCGGGCCTCCCGCGCCGGGTCGCGCTCGGTGATGGCCACCGTCACGACGAGCCCCTGCTCGTCGGCACCCCGGGCGACGCCCGAGGCGATGAGGCCGAAGTAGGGGTCGGCGATGTCGGCGACGAGGAGCGCGATCACCGGCGAGCGTCCGCGGGCGGTCGCCTGCGCGGAGACGTTGGCCGTGTAGCCGAGGGCCTCGGCGGCGGCCTCCACCCGTTCCCGGAACGCCGCCGCGACCTTGCGTTCGGAGCCGTTGAGCACGCGGGACGCGGTCGCCAGCGACACACCGGCCTCGAGTGCGACGTCATGCAACGTGGGCGCCGGCCCCCGGGCGTGACGGGGGCGACGCGCGGCCGGCGGCTCTGCCGGTGTGGCGGACGGGGTCATGCTCCGAGCCTACCGACGGGAACGGAACCGCTTCGAGGGGCGCTCACGGCTGCCGCCCGAGAAACCCGAGGAGGGCGGCGGCTTCCCCGGCGAGGAGCTCCGGGGCGTCGTCGGGCACGAACTCCAGCAGGGCGTCGCGCGGCGGGTGCGCGGAGGCGGCGGCGTCCGCGAAGAACCGGGTCCACAGTGCGGACCGCGAGCGGAGCGGATGGCGCTCGGTGCGCGGCCACCAGGAGAAGACATGAGCGGCGGAGACATGGGGGCCGAGCCGGCGGAACTCCTCGAGCACCACGGGGACGGGGGCGCCGACCGTGGGCTGCCAGTACGTCGACAGCATCGGATGATCGACCTCGTGCAGCAGCTCGAGGGTGGCCGGGGCGGTGTCGGCGAGCGTGCCGCCGTGGAACTCCAGGGCGAGCCCGATGCCCCGGGCACCCGCTTCGACCGCCGCCGCGCGGAGGCGCGTCACGACGCGGGCACGCTCGGGCGCGGACACCTCCGCGGAGCCGTGCTCACCGGCCCACACCCGCACGCGGTCAGCACCCAGGGCCGTGGCGCTGTCGAGGACCGCGGTGAGCGACTCCTCCGGACCGGCGCGGAAGTACGACCCGTACGACGCGACGGCGAGTCCGGCATCCGTGGTCATCCGCGCGACCTCCGCCGCGCGGTCGACCTCTCCCGGCGGCACATGCACGTCTCCGCCCCACTCGATCACGTCGAGACCCGCGGCGGCCGCGAGCGCGACGATCCTCTCCGGCGGCAGGGCACGGAACGTCACCGAGCACAGTCCCGCACGGATCCCCGTCATCCCGTCATCCTCTCAGTCCTCCCGATCCCCCCGACTCCTTCCGGCCCGTTCCCTCCGCCGTCGTCGTGCATCCGGAACCACGGAGGACCGGGGAGTCCGGACTCACAGGTGGGGGGCGACCGCCGTCGCGAAGGCCTCGGCCGTGCGGCGGACCACACGGGCCGGGTCATCGGCCCAGACGTCGGCATGGAAGATCTCCACCTCGATGTCGCGGTCGTAACCGGTGTCCTGCACGGCCCGGGTGAGGGTTGCGAAGTCGATCACACCGTCCCCCGGATAGTGCCGGGAGAGGAGGGGATCTGCGGCGAGGGGGGTCTTCCAGTCGCACACCTGATACGTGGCGATGCGGCTCTCGCGTCCGGCCCTGGCGATCTGGTCGAGCACTTGCGGGTCCCACCAGATGTGGAACGTGTCGACGGCAGCGCCGACCACGGCAGGGTCGAAGTCCGCGGCGATGTCGAGCGCCTGGCCGAGGGTCGAGACCACCGCACGGTCCGAGGCGTACATCGGATGCAGCGGCTCGATCGCGAGGGTGACCCCGGCGGCTCGAGCGTCGTCCGCGAGGGCGCCGATGGCGTCGCGGACGCGCTCCCGCGCCCCGATGAGGTCGCGCGACCCCTCGGGCAGACCACCCGCGACGAGGACCAGCACCGCGGTCGAACCCTCCGCACCGGCCGCCGCGAGGGTGGCCGTCTCCTCGATCGCCCGCCGGTTGTCGTCGAGCGCGGCTTCGCGCTCCGGACCTGCCGGAAGCGTGAAGAAGCCCCCTCGGCAGTGCGTCGTGAAGCGCAGCCCGGAGTCGGTCAGCATGCGGGCGGCGACATCGAGGCCCACCTCCTGCACGGGCTCCCGCCACAGACCGATGGCCTCGACCCCCGCCGCCGCCGTGACGCGCAGGGCCGTCGCGAGGTCCGCGTGCTTCACGGTGGCCTGGTTGATCGAGAGCCGCGGGTGCGGCACGGTCCCGACGGCGGCCGCCCGGGACTCGCGCTCCGCCGCCAGGCTCCGGGTGGCGGTCATGCGTCCACTCCGTTCAGCCGGAGCAGGCCGTGCCAGCGCTCCCGCGCGAGCTCCGGCCGCTCCAGGGCGAGCGCCCCGTTCGCCAGCTCGACGATGCGGCTGAGGTGCGGCAGGCTCCGCGCGGAGTGCAGCCCCCCGACCATCTGGAACGCCGGCTGATGACCGTTGAGCCAGGACAGGAAGGCGACCCCGGTCTTGTAGTAGAAGGTCGGCGCCGCGAACACCTGCCGGCTCAGCTCCTCGGTCGGCCCGAGGAGGGCGAGGTACCGCTCGGGGTCGTCCGCGTCGAGCGCCTGGATCGCGGCGGAGGCCACCGGGGCGAGAGCGGCGAACGCGCCGAGCAGTGCGTCCGAGTGGCCGCGCGACGCGGGCCCCTCGGGCGCGGGGGCGCCGGTCAGGCTGTCCCCGCCGATGAGGCCCACGTAGTGGAAGTCGTCGCCGGTGAACATGCGCACGCCCTCCGGTAGCCGCTCGCGCACCCAGACCTCGGACTCCGCGTCGAGCAGACTCATCTTCACCCCGGCGACCGCGGCGCGGTTCTCGCCGATGATGTCGAGCAGCACCCCGGCGGCCTCCTGCCACGCGGGACCACCGCTCCCCCCGGAGGACGAGGGCGCGAAGTACCCCGCCAGTTCCGGATCGAACGCGGTACCGAGCCAGTGCAGCACGACGGGGACCGATGCGCGGGAGAGCACCTCCCGGTACACGCGGCGGTAGTCGTCCGCGCTCTCCGCGACCCTGGCCAGGTGCCGCGAGGCCATGAGCACCGGCCCCGCCCCCTGCTCCTCGGCGAAGTGCAGCTGCTCGAGGTAGGCGGCGATCACCTGATCGAGCGGGATGCGCGCCTCGTCGACGTGGTCGGTGTTGACCCCGACCACGACCGTGCCGCCCTCCTCGCGGGCGACCTCCGCACTGCGGGCGATGAGTTCGCGCACCGCCGTCGCATCCAGACCCATGTTGCGCTGCGCGGTGTCCATCGCGTCGGCCACGCCGAGTCCCCACGAGTACACGTTGCGGCGGAACGCGAGCGTCGCGTCCCAGTCGATGTCGGCCGGCTGCCCCGGGGTGTTGTCCGCGTACGCCTTCGGGACGACGTGCGCGGCGGCATAGGCCACCCGACTGCGGAGCGGACCCTCCGGCCGCGTGACGGCGTCGGCCTCCCGGAGCTCCGTGTCGGCGGTGCGGCCGTCGGCGGCGAGCAGGCGGAGCGTGGTCATGCCCGGTCCAGGGTCAGCGGCTCGAGCACGATCTTGCGTCCCTCGGCACTGGACGCGAGTCCGGCCTCGGCGAACTGGACCCCGCGCGCGCCGGCGAGCAGATCGAACGGGTAGTCGGTGCCGAGGACGAACGAGGTGAGGTACTCCTCCCACTGCTGCCGGAAGCCGTTCTGGAACACGTCGTTCGTCGGCACCTGCTGCCAGTCGGCGTCGTAGTCGTGGCTGTCCTCCAGGTCGGGGTTCCACACGGGCTTCGGCGTGGCGTTGCGCGGCTGGATCTTGGCACCGAACAACCCCACGACGGCGGAGCCGTGCGTGCCGTCGACCTGGAACTCCACGAGCTCGTCACGGTTCACCCGCACGGTCCACGAGGAGTTGATCTCGGCGATCGCCCCGCCATCGAGTTCGAAGATGCCGTAGGCGGCATCCTCGGCCGTGGCCGTGTAGTGCTCGCCCTTCTCGTCCCAGCGGTCGGCGATGTGCACGGCGGCCTGCGCGTAGACGCTCTTGACCTCGCCGAAGAGGTTCTCCAGCACGTAGTTCCAGTGCGGGAACATGTCGGTGATGATGCCGCCGCCGTCCTCCGTGCGGTAGTTCCAGCTCGGACGCTGCGCGGGCTGCCAGTCGCCCTCGAACACCCAGTAGCCGAACTCGCCGCGGACGGAGAGGATGCGGCCGAAGAAGCCGGAGTCGATGAGGCGCTTGAGCTTCTGCAGCCCCGGGAGGTAGAGCTTGTCGTGGACGACGCCGGTCTTCACACCGGCGTCACGCGCCAGCCGCGCGAGCTCCAGGGCCTCGTCCAGCGACTCGGCGGTGGGCTTCTCGGTGTAGATCACCTTGCCGGCGGCGATGGCCTTGCGGATCGCGGACGCCCGGGCCTTCGTGACGAGGAAGTCGGCGTAGATCTCCCATCGCGGGTCGGCGAGGGCGGCGTCGAGGTCGGTCGTCCAGTCCTCGATGCCGTGCTTCGCGGCCAGCTCGGCGAGCTTGGCCTCGCTGCGTCCGACGAGGATCGGCCGCACGGTCACGCGCGTGCCGTCCGGGAGCTCGATCCCGCCCTCGTCGCGGATCGCGAGGATCGACCGCACGAGGTGCTGCCGGTATCCCATGCGCCCGGAGACGCCGTTCATGATGATCCCGATCTCGCGGGTGGGGGCCTGTGCCATCTCGGTCCGTTCCTCTCGGTGGAAGCTGTCGGCGCTGACAGGGGAATCTTGGTAAGCGCTTTCCGAGATCATGGCATGAGACGCACGACCTCGCAACCGTCCCTAGCGCGGAGGGGCCGTGCTGGCGCGCACGTGCAGCGCCGGAGCCACCTCCACGCGCTCCGCGGGCCGCGCCGCCCCCTCGCGCAGGCGCTCGCGGATGAGCTCGACCGCACGGCGCCCGACGTGCTGCTTCGGCGGCCGCAGCGCGGTGAGCGGTGGGGACCCGTGCTCGGCGACCTCATCGTCGTAGGCGATGAGCGAGAGGTCGTCGGGCAGCCGCCAGCCCGCGTCCTGCAGATGCTGCTGAAGCAGGAGCGCCTGCGGGTCGGAGTGCACGAGCAGCGCCGTCGCCCCCGTCTCACGGATCTCGGCGAGCACCGCCGAGACCACCTCCGCCTGCACCGCCCCCTCCATCCGGTCCAGCGCCGCATCGCGGTCCACCGTCACCGTGAGCCCGAGCTCGGCGACGGCCCGCGACCAGCCCTGCCGCAGCCCGGCGGAGGTCGGCGACTGCGGCGAGGTGAGGATCCCGACCCGCCGGTGTCCGAGCGCGGCGAGGTGCCCGGCGGCGAGCGCGCCTCCGAACGCGTGGTCGGTCGCCACGGTCTGCATCCGGGTGAGGGCGAGAGCCGGCGGGGTCCGGCGCTCCACGAGCACGACCGGCACCGGGAGCGTGTCCAGCCAGGAGAGCAGCGCATGGCCATCGGCGCCCTGCGTCTCGGGGGCCACGATGAGCCCGTGCACGGTTCCGGATTCCAGGAGCGCCGCGATCTGGCGGCGTTGGTCCTGAGCGGCGTAGCTGGCCCCGCGGAGCACGAGCTGCACCCCCGCCTCCATCCCAGCGCTCCGGGCGCCGACGACCACCTGCGGCCAGTAGTAGCTCAGCGACGGCACCACCATCCCGATGCGGAACTGCGGCCCGGGGAGGGCGGCCCGCGCGACGGTCGTGTCCAGCGCGCTCCGCAGCACCGCACCCCCGTGCACCCTGGTCAGCAGCCCGCGGTCCGCCAGCATCGTGATGTCGCGGCGGATGGTGAGCTCCGCCACCCCGAAGTCGCGGGCGAGATCGGCCACGCGCACCGCCCCCGTGCGGCGCAGCTCGTCCAGGATCCGTTCCCGGCGGGAGAGGCCGAAACGCGGGGTCGGGCGCTCCTCGGTCATGCCGCCCTCCCCTGCAGCTCCCAGCGCTCCGGACGGTCGAGCGGTGCGAAGAGGACGCGCGAGACCACCGGCCCCCACGAACGCTCCAGGAGCGCATCGTCCACGGCCCTGCTCTCGACGACGACGTCCGCCGGATCGTGGGCGATGCGCAGACCCCGCTTCCCCTCCGGACCTGGGAGGAGGACGCCGTCACCGTGCACCTCGGGCGTCCCCGCGCACACGAGCACGAGGCGGGTCGCCGGGTCGGCGAGCGCCGGACTCTCGTCGCGCACGGTCACCGCACCACCGCGCAGCAGCACCGTCCGCAGCCACGGGTCGCCGCCCGGGAACGCCGCACCGAGGTCGAGGGTCCAGCCGTCGCTCCGCGCCTGCACCGCGGCCCGCCAGGCGCCGCCCGGCTGTTGCTCGCGCCCGCGGACCAGCGGCGTGGAGTGCCAGCCGCTGGTGACGTGCCACAGGCGGTAGCGGGCATCCGAGAAGGTCGCCGCGGTGTACGTCGCCCGACCGACGTCGATCACGACCGGGACGCCGTCGACCGCGATCGCGATCGCGCCGAGGTCGTTGTGGTTGTGGTTCTCGTCGTTGCGACCGCCCTTGACGACGACCGCGAGCCCCCGTGGATCCCCACTCCGCTCACGGCGCAGACCCACGCCGAGGGAGGCGAACTCGACGCGCCCGGGCAGGGGCGCAGGCCCCGGATGCGCCGCCTGCCAGTCGGCGTCGAACAGCTCGGCCAGCGTCCGGCCGAGACCGGCGACGACATCGGCCTCGTCTCCGACGACGCGCCCCGGACGGCGGTGCCGCGCGGCGAACGCGGCCGTCGCCTCCAGACCGCACAGGACGGCGGCCCGGTGGAGCACGGACCACGGGAGGGCCTCCCCCGTGCGCGCCTCCGCATCCGAGAAGCTCGCCACCCACCCCTCCCCGAGCTGCACGCGCTCCGGGAAGAGGGCGAGCTCCCGCAGCCCGGCGAGGCGTCCGTCCCGGATCGCAGCGGCCACTGCTCCGTCGGTGAGCGCGTCGAGGAGGCCGAGCGCATCGAACGCCCGCCCCGCTCCCTGCCACCAGTAGGCGAAGCCCTCGTCGATGCCGCCGTCGGCGGGAAGCTGGGCGAGATAGCGATCGAGGCCGTCGATGCTGAGGGCGAGCACCCGCGCACGCAGCGGTTCGTCCGCGAAGGCGAGCGCCGCCGGCAGCAGGTTGCCGTGGATCCACGGCGCCCAGTTGTGCACGCGTTCCTCCGACCCCTCCCACGCCCACTCGCGGCGGTCGACGAACGGGCGCAGCACCCGGCGGACCGTCTCGTCCCGTACCCGTGCGACCAGACCGGGCGCGTGCGCGTCGAGAGCCTCGCCGAGCACCAGCACGGCCCACCCCGCCAGCGCCGCTGCCTCCCCCGCGCCGAGGTCGAGGACGGGGCGCTCGATGTCGGGGGCGCGCCGACCGCGGGCGAACGCGTCGTCGTGAGCGGGCCAGCACCAGGTCGACTGCTCGACCAGGAGCCACAGTCCGTCCGCCACCTCGTCCAACCGCTCGGCCGCCGGGTCGATGGCAGCGGCCAGGACGGCGCGACGGAGCCGGAGGTCGCGACGGAACACCGCCCCCTCCCAGCCGGCTCGGTCACCGGTGCGGGCGTAGGCGGCCCACTGCGAGAGGAGCGGTTGCGCCCAGGCGGTGCCGCGCTCGCCGTCCGCCGCCGCCAGGATGGTCGCGCGGAGTTCGGGTGCCACGGACGTCCATGTCTCGCGGTCGGTGCTCGGCGGCACGACGGGCCGATCGACGGCGCCGTGTTCTCGCCACAGATCGCTCAGGGTGCCGCGGGGGATCAGCATCCGATTCTCGCCTTCATTGTTCGAGTCTGTTCGATCAGCAGGGTTTCGGTTCGATCACGTTGCCTGCACTCGAACGCACAGTCTTCACTGGAACCGCGCGCTTCGGCAAGCGCATACCCGAGACCCGCGGAGACCCATGACCCCTCGACCAGTCGTCCTCGCCGCTCTCTCGAGGGAGGCGTGGGACCTCGTGTTCGACGATGCGCGGCGCGCCCGCCTGCAGACCCTCGCCGCGCCCGGCGATCCGGTGCACGCCCCCGCTCTCGACGCCCCGACGCTGGACGATCGCCTCGCCGCCGTGGAGGTCCTGGTGACGGGGTGGGGCGCTCCGGTCCTGGACGCACCTCTGCTCGATCGGCTCCCCCGGCTGCGCGCGGTGTTCCACGCGGCGGGAAGCGTGCGCGGCCTCGTGTCCGAGGCGTTCTGGGAGCGCGACATCCTGCTCACCTCGGCCGCCGAGGCCAACGCGGCCCCGGTCGCGGAGTACACGCTCGCGATGATCCTGCTCGCCGGCAAGCGCGCCCTCCTCCCGCTCCGTGCGGACGACGCGCAGCACGACCTGCGCGTCGGGCCTCGCGTCGGGGGCCGTATCGGCAACCTCGACCGCACGGTCGGCATCGTCGGGTTCTCCCGCATCGGCCGCCGCGTCGTCGACCTGCTGCGACCCTTCCCCGGCCTTGAGGTGCTCGTCGCCGACCCGTACGCGGATCCCGAGGAGGTGGCCGCGGCCGGTGCCCGGCTCGTCCCGCTCGACGCCCTGCTCCCCGCCGTCGATCTGCTCTCCCTGCACGCACCCGCCCTGCCCGCGACGCGGGGGATGATCGGCCGCGCGCAGCTCGCGGCCCTGCGCGACGGCGCTACGGTGCTCAACACCGCGCGGGGCGCCCTCCTCGATCACGAGGCGCTTCTCGCGGAGTGCGCCGCCGGTCGCCTCGACGCGATCCTCGACGTCACGGACCCGGAGCCGCTTCCGCCCGACCACCCGCTGCTGCACCTGCCGAACGTCGCGGTCACCCCGCACCTCGCCGGCTCCCTCGGCACCGAGGCGCACCGGCTGGCCGACGCCGCCCTCGACGAGCTGGAGGCGTGGGTGACCGGCCTTCCGCCGCGGCACCCCGTGCACCGCGCCGACCTCGCGCACAGCGCATGACCCTCCTCGCGCTGCCTCCGGACGACCGCGCGCTCTCCCCGTACACGGGATGGACGCGCGCGCACCTGATGACGGTGGCCGATGCGATCCTCGACGGGGCCGCCCGACATGCGAGCCCGGCGGGTGCGGGCATCCGCTACCCCGGCGCCCCCGGTGGCTTCGGCTCCGCGGTCGATGCGCTCGAGGGATTCAGCCGCACGTTCCTGTTGGCCGCGTTCCGCATCGCCGGCGACCCGCTCGGCACGGAGTCGCTGGCCGACCGGTACGCCCGGGGCCTCGCTGCGGGTGCCGACCCCGACGGTGCCGAACGGTGGCCGCGCCCTGATGAGGTCGACCAGGCGAAGGTCGAGGCGGCGGCGCTCGCGGTGGGCCTGCACCTCACGCGCGACACGGTGTGGGCGCGCCTCGACGACACGGCGCGGACCCACACCGTGGACTACCTCGCGACATTCGTCGGCGGCAGCTACCCGCCGAACAACTGGGCGTGGTTCCGGGTGCTCGTCGAGCAGTTCCTGGAGAGCGTCGGCGGGCCGACTTCCGCTGCGGACCGCGCCGCCGACCTCGCACTCCTCGACGGCTTCGAACGCGCGGGCGGCTGGAGCGCGGACGGTGCCGCCCGGTCGTTCGACCACTACGCCGGCTGGGCGCTGTCCTTCTATCCGCTGCTCTGGGCGGACATGGTCGGCGGGGAGCCGCGGCACACGGGCCGGGTCGCCCGGTACCGCCGCCGGCTCGACGCGTTCCTCGACGACGCGCTGCACCTCGTCGGCGCCGACGGCGGACCGCTCCTTCAGGGGCGCAGCCTCACCTACCGCTTCGCCACGGCGGCCGCGGCCGGGGTGGCCGCGTTCAGCGGCACGTCCCGGCACCACCCCGGCCTGCTGCGCCGCGCGGTGAGCGGGCAGGTGCGGCACTTCGCCGACCGGGGCGCGCCGGACGCGACCGGAGTTCTCCCTCTCGGCTGGCACGGACCCTGGCGCCCGCTCGCCCAGGACTACTCCGGCCCCGGCTCCCCGTACTGGGCGGCGAAGGGCCTTCTGCCCCTCGCGCTTCCCGCCGCGCATCCGTTCTGGACCGCCGTCGAGCAGCCCCTGCCGATCGATCGGGGTCCGTTCGCCCGTGTCCTCCTCGCCCCGGGATGGCTGGCGACGGGCACCGCGGACGGCATCGTGCGGGTGGTCAACCACGGCACCGACCACCGCACGCCCGGCGCCTTCAAGCCGGATGCGCCGCTGTACGCGAAGCTCGGCTACTCCACCGCGACCGCCCCGGTACTCGCGGGGCCCGGTGTGCGAGACGGGTTGGACGGCACGGTCGCCGTGGTGCGCGGGGGCCGAGCGAGCCACCGCTCGGGCTTCCTGACGGGAATGCTGAGGGAGACGGACGGCACGGCGTTCGGCGGTTCCTCCGGCCCCGTGCACTGGCACGACGGCGTCCGCTCGGAGTTCGACGTCGGCGGAGGCGGCGCGGCCGCCGAGACGACGATCGGCCCCGTGGTCGATGTGGTGTCGGTGGTACGCGGACCGTGGGAGGTGCGGCTCGTGCGGGTCCGGTCGGGCGCGAGGACGGAGGGGGCGATCCACGACGGCGACGTCCTCCGCATCGGCGGGTGGGCGCTATCCGCCCCCATCGTCGTCGAGACCGGCCCCGCGGCCGTCGCCGCCCTCACTCCCGGCGGGGAGACGCAGAGCCGGGTGGTCGGCCTCCACGGCCTCGACGACGCGACCGCAGGCGTCCGGCGGGAGCGGGACGTGACGCCGCTCGGCCCGGAGACCGCCACCCCGTGGCTCTCCGCGGCGGTGCGGCCCGACGCCTGGATCGCGGCGGGCGTGCTGCTCGGGAGTTCGCCCGGGGCTCCCCGGCTCGATCTGCGGCAGGACGATGTGACGGTGTCGTGGCCGGACGGCGCCGCGACGACCCTTCACCCCGAGGAGTTCCTGCCCCGCGGTTGAGCGTCGTCAGCGGCGTGCCGTGCTCGCCCGCTCCACGAGCCGGGTCGGCACCACCACGGGTACTGCGGGATCCGTTGCCGTCCCGTCGCCCTCCACAGCCGCGATGAGGGCGGTGACCGCCCGCTGCGCGAGCGCCGGGAAGTCCTGCCGGACGGTCGTGAGCGGCGGGAGGAAGTTCGCCGCCTCCGGGATGTCGTCGAAGCCCACCACGCTGACGTCGCCGGGCACCGCGCGCCCGGACTCCGCCACCGCCCGCAGCAGCCCGAGCGCCATCTGGTCGTTGGCGCAGAACACCGCGGTCGCCCCAGCCAGGGCCGCAGCCGCGGCGAAGCCCGACTCCGCGCTCCAGTCCCCGCGCACGACCTGCGGTGGCAGGACGCCGGCATCCGCCAGGGCCTCGCGCCAGCCCCGCTCGCGCTCGGCGGCGGCGAAAGAGCCCGCCGGTCCCGCGAGGTGGTGGACGGTCTCGTGCCCGAGATCGAGGAGGTGGCGGGTGGCGGCTTGCGCTCCCGCGGCATGATCGCTGTGCACCACGGCCGCTCCGGCGCCGGCGGGGGCATCCACGACGACGAGGTGCAGCTCCGGCGGCAGGGTCGCGGCGGGGACGAGCGCGGACGCCTCGTTCAGCACGACAGCCCCGTCCACGCCCTGATCGGCGAGCCGGGCGAACGCGGCCTCCACGCCGTCCGCGGCCGTGACGACCGTGAGCGCGTAGCCACGCTCCGCCGCCGCCTCGGCCGTGGACTGCAACATGCGCGAGTTGCCGACCGTGGCGAGGGTGGTCACGACGAGGCCGATGGTGTGGCTGCGGCCGGTGCGCAGGGCCCGCGCGGCCCGGTGCGGCCGGTATCCCAGTTCTGACATCGCGGCCTCGACCCGCGCCCGGGTGTCCGGGTCGACGCGCGGGCTGCCGTTGACGACGCGGGACACGGTCTGCCCGGAGACGCCAGCGCGCGCTGCCACGGTCGCCATGGAGACGCGAGCGGCGGTCGCCATCGGGCGCTTCTCGACCACGGATCCTCCGTTCACAACTCAGTGATGTTGACGTTAGCATGGCGCCCCACCTAGCATGTTGACGTGAACACGCCCGAATCTCCTGAGATCCGCACCGAGCTTCTCGGCGTCGGCGTCGTCAAACGCGCGACGACCCTCGCCGACGGCCGTGACCTCATCTACTACGACGATCCGGACACCACTCTGGGTGCCGAGCGATCGGTCGACGCCCGCACCCTGGCACCTCGACCGGACACCGCGACCATGCGGCTCGACGTGCTCACGGGCGACTGGATCACCGTCGCCGCCAACCGCCAGAACCGCGTCATGATGCCGGGAGCCGACGCCGACCCGCTCGCGCCGCAGACGCCGGGGAATCCTTCCGAGGTGCCGTCCCGGTACGACGTGGCCGTGTTCGAGAACCGCTCCCCCGCGTTCGGCCCCGCCCTTGCCGAGCCGGTCGGCACCGCCCCCGGGGCGACGAACCCCCCGCGCGGCCTCGACGACCTCGCGGCCCTCGGACTCGGGCGCACCCGTACCGCCGTCGGCCGCTGCGAAGTCGTGTGCTTCAGCCCCGAGCACTCCGGCTCCTTCGGGACGCAGACCGAGACCCGCGCCCGCACCGTGATCGAGGCCTGGGCCGACCGCACCGCCGCCCTGTCCGCCCTCCCCGGCATCCAGCAGGTCTTCCCGTTCGAGAACCGGGGCGAGGCGATCGGCGTCACGCTCCCCCACCCGCACGGCCAGATCTACGCGTACCCCTACGTGACCCCACGCACCGCCCGGGTGCTGGACGCGGTCGACCGCACCGCGCCCGACCTCTTCGCCCGCATCCTCGCCGAGGAGCAGGCGTCCGAGCGGGTGGTGTTCCGCGGCGAGCACTGGACGGCGTTCGTGCCCTTCGCGGCGCGGTGGCCGCTCGAGGTGCACCTCATGCCGCATCGGCACGTGCCGGACCTCGCCGAGACCACGGCGGAGGAGCGCGACGAACTCGCCCCGCTCTACCTCCGCCTCCTCCGCGGTGTCGACGCGCTCTACGACAGCCCGACGCCGTACATCGCGGCCTGGCACCAGGCTCCGGTCCACGTCGGCCGCGACACCGTGCGCCTGCATCTGCAGCTCACGAGCCCGCGCCGCGCCGCCGACAAGCTCAAGTTCCTCGCGGGTTCCGAGGCCGCGATGTGGGCGTGGGCCGCCGAGGTCGCGCCCGAGCAGGGCGCCGCCCGACTTCGCGAAGCGATCGCCCGCACCGATCAGGAAGCCTCCGCATGACCTCCGCACACGACGCCGCCGCCGAGCTCTTCGCCACCCTCGCCGGGCGCACCCCGGACGGCGTCTGGTCGGCACCGGGACGCGTGAACCTCATCGGCGAGCACACCGACTACAACGACGGCTTCGTGCTCCCGTTCGCCATCCCGCAGCGGACGGTCGCCGCGGTCGGTCGTCGCGCCGACGGTCGGCTCCGCGTCGCCTCGACCTTCGCGGACGAGCCAGTGGAAGTGGACCTCGACGAGCTGGACCGCCTCTTCCCCACCCCGCCCGGGACGGAGCCCGCGGTGCCGGAGTGGGCCGCCTACCCGCTGGGCGTCGCCTGGGCGCTCCGTGCAGTGGCCGGCATGACCGCGGTCTCCGGCCTGGACATCGCGATCGCCTCCGACGTCCCGGTCGGCGCCGGGCTCTCGTCGTCCGCCGCGATCGAGGGCGCGACGGCCGCGGCACTGAACGAGCTCTGGGACACCGGTCTCGACGCCGTGACCCTCGCCCGCGTCGGGCGGACGGCCGAGAACGAGGCCGTCGGCGCGCCCACCGGCATCATGGACCAGATGGCCTCGATGCTCGGGGAGCCCGACGCCGCGATCTTCCTCGACTGCCGCTCCCTCGCCGCCGAGGTCGTGCCGCTGGGCATGGCAGACGCCGGCCTCGCGGTGCTCGTGATGGACACCCGCGTCACGCACGCGCACTCCACCGGCGGCTACCGGGAACGCCGCGCCGCATGCGAACGCGGAGCCGCGATCCTCGGCGTGCCCGCGCTGCGCGACGTCGCCGTGGCCGACCTCGCCCGCGCCGAGAGTTTGATGGACGACGTGACCTTCCGCCGCGTGCGCCACATCGTCACGGAGAACCAGCGCGTGCAGGACACCGTGGCGACGCTGCGCACCGCGGGCGCACGCGGCATCGGCGACCTCCTCGTCGCGTCCCACGCGTCGATGCGCGACGACTTCGAGATCTCCACGCCCGAGCTCGACGCCGCCGTGGAGACCGCCCTCACGTCGGGCGCGGTGGGTGCACGCATGACCGGCGGCGGCTTCGGCGGTGCCGCGATCGCCCTCGTCGACCGCGACGCCGTGCCCCACCTCGCCGATGCGGTGCGGGGGCGGTTCGCCGCGGAGGGCTTCGTCGCCCCGCACCTGTTCGAGGTCAGCCCGTCCGCAGGTCCGCGCCGCGACGCCTGACACAATGAAGGGTCGAGCCGCCACCGCCGCGGCAGGAGAGGAACGCATGTCCTGGATCGTCACCGGCGGCGCCGGCTACATCGGTGCCCACGTCGTCCGCGCCCTCGCGGAGGCCGGCCTCTCCCCCGTCGTGCTGGACGACCTGTCCAGCGGCGTGGCCTCGTTCGTACCGGAGGGCGTGCCGTTCGTGCGGGGCAGCATCCTCGACCGCGCCCTCGTCGAGGAGACGCTGCGCACCCACGAGGCGGAGGGCGTGATCCACGTCGCGGGCTACAAGTACGCCGGAGTCTCGGTCCAGCGCCCCCTGCACACCTATGCCCAGAACGTGGAGGGGACGCGGATCATCCTCGAGGCGATGGCGGCGGCGGGTGTCGCGAACATCGTCTTCTCGTCTTCGGCGGCCGTGTTCGGCACCCCGGACGTCTCCCTCGTCGTCGAGGACACCGCCAAGCGGCCCGCGAGCCCCTACGGCGAGTCGAAGCTCATCGGAGAATGGCTGCTCCGCGATCAGGCGATCGCCACCGCCGACTCCGACCGCCCGCTGCGCCACACCTCGCTGCGGTACTTCAACGTCGTGGGCTCGGCCGACCCGACGGTCTACGACGTCAGCCCCCACAACCTCTTCCCCATCGTCTTCGAGGCGCTGATCGAGGGCCGCACTCCCAAGATCTTCGGCGACGACTACGACACCCCTGACGGCACGAACGTCCGCGACTACGTGCACGTGGGTGACATCGCCGCCGCCCACGTCGCCGCGGCGCAGCGCCTGGCCTCGGGTGCTCCGATCGAGCCCGCGTACAACCTCGGCTCCGGCGATGGCCTCAGCGTGAAGCAGATCATGGATGCGGTCGCCCGCGTCACCGGCATCGACTTCACCCCGGAGATCGGCCCTCGCCGCCCCGGCGACCCGGATCGGATCGTGGCGACCGGCGAGCTCGCGGCCCGCGACCTCGACTGGACCATGCGCTACACGGTCGACGAGATGGTGCGCACGGGCTGGGAGGCCCGCCGCGCCGCCGGCTGACCTCACACGTCGCGGGTGCGGAGCGGGTAGAGCCAGAAGCACAGCCATCCGACGGCGGTGAACGCCAGCGGGATGACCGCCAGCATGAGCCGGATGCCGCCGTCGACGGCCTCCGGCTGCGCGTCGCCGAGCTCGGCGTCGAAGCCGGTCGCGGTCAGCACGGCCGCGGCGACGATCGCCTGGAGAACCACGGAGCCGCGGACGACGAAGCCGTTCACGCCGAAGTAGGCGCCCTCGCGGCGGTGGCCAGTGCGATGCGCGTCGTCGTCGATGATCTGGGCGAGCACGACCTCGAGGAGCTGCAGCAGCCCGCCGACGCCGACCCCGACCGCGATCCCGACGAGAGCCGCCGCCCCCACGGACGTCGGGATGAGGTACCCGAGCACCGCGACCCCGAACACCCCGACGCTCCAGAGCAGGGCCGTGCGCGGGGAGGTGCGCCGGACCACCGCGCTCCACAGCACGATCGACGGGATCGCCGTGAGGAAGATGGCGCCGAGCAGGAGGCTCCCCTCGCCCTCGGCCGCCCCCAGCGAGTAGCGGACGTAGAAGGGGACGGCGGCGAGGATCACGGCGATCGAGGTCTGCACGCAGAGCGAGCCCAGCACGTACGGCACGAAGGCGCGGTTACGGAACGTGTAGACGAGCTGATCCCGCCAGCGCATCGCCTCGGAGGCGGCCTCCGGCACCCGGCGCTCGATCATCCCGCCGAGGAACGACCAGGCGAGCAGCACGAGACAGACACCGGACAGCACGAGCGCCATCCCCGGCCAGCCGATCGCGTCGTAGAGCGCGGGGGCTCCGGCCGTGCCGAGCACCATGCCGAGGATCGCGAAGATCTGCCGCGGCACGTTCCCGCGGGCGCGCTCCTCCGTGGTCCGGAAGATCTCCGGGAACAGCGCGGAGATGTTCAGCACCACGACGACGAAGGCGATGTCGTAGACCGCGACGACCACGAGGAACCACACGATGAGCCCGGCCGCCGGGAGCGCGGGCGGCATCCAGACGAGGGCGAAGGCGACGACGAGCGGCACGATGCCGAGCCCGATCCACGGGATGCGCCGGCCCCACGGCGTGCGGATCCGGTCGGAGAGCGCCCCCACGACCGGGTTGAGCGCCGCGTTGAGGATGCCGTGCGCGATCATCGCCGCCGCCACCCACCCCGCGGGGACGGCGAGGTGCGAGACGTAGAAGTACACGACGAACGCCGAGAACGTCTGCGTCATCAGCTGCGTCGGGAACCCCGAGGCCCCGAAGGCGATGGTCTGGGCGCGGGACGGCGCGGCGTCGAGACGGCGGTCGCGCAGCCGTTCGCCGAGCGTCGTCATCGGGCGTCTCCCCGCTGCAGGTCCCGCAGCGCGCGCCAGCCGACGCGGACCAGGCCCTCCTCGGCGATGGTCTGCTGCACGAGAGGGTCGTCGAGCAGCCGCAGCTCGTAGCCGCGCTTGGCCGCCGCGAAGTCCACCGCCGCGCGCAGCTCCTCGCCGTCGGCCATCGGGTGCAGGTAGATCTCGGTGACCCCGGGCGGGACGGCGCGCAGCACCGCGAGGAAGCCGTCTCGGACCTGCTCGTACGACTCCTCGTCGGCGGTGCCCTCGCCGCGCAGCTCGAACGGGTGCGTCCACAGCCGGTCGACGATCTCCACGCCGAACGCATCGGCCACCGCCGCCGCCTCGGTGAGCTTCGCCTGCAGCATCGGATCGGCGTCCGCCCCCTCCATCTCGCGGGGCAGGCGGAAGGGGAGGCCATGCCGGGCGGCGAGCTCGAAGACGGCGCGCAGGAAGTCCCGGCCGGTCAGCAGCCCATAGACGGAGCCCATGTGGTTGTCGAGGTGGGTCACGTCGACGCCGGCATCGAGCGCGGTCTGCAGCTGGGCGGCGATCTCGGCCGCGACGTCCGCTTCGGAGGCGTGCTGCTCTACCGTCGCGACGTCGGCGGGGAAGTAGCCGTCGGCGTCGACCAGGGTCGAGGCCCCGGTGAGCGGACGCCATCGGTACCGGCGCCACTCGCTCGTGAGCACGAGGTGCACGCCCACGTCGAGGTCCGGGTGGGCAGCGGCGAAGGCGAGCGCTTCCGGGGACCAGGCGCAGGGCACCATCACCGTCGCCGAGTCGATCCGGCCGCGCACGAGGAGTCCGGAGATCGCGGCGTTCGCGGCATGGCACATCCCGAAGTCGTCGGCGTTGAGGATGACCGCCCTGGCTCCGGACGGCAGTCCGAGTCGGTCGGCGAGGGCGGAGGAGGCGGTCATGGCGTGTCCTGTCGGGCGGGCGGTCAGCGGCCGGCGGCGGCTGCGCGGGAGGGGGTGAGGATCCGGGTGAAGACGTCGGCACGGAGCGCGGAGGCCGCCTCGCCCACGGCTCCGACGAGCGGCGCCTCCGGCCCGAACGCCGAGGCGAGGAAGCGGAGCGGCAGCTGCGCGGAGAACTCGTCCGCGACGCGCTCGATCGCGTCCAGGAGCGCCGGGTGTACCGCCTCCCCGCCGAGGATGAAGGCCTCGGGATCGAGCACGAGGGCGACGCTGCCCGCCGCGAGGAAGAGCCGGCGTCCGATCTCGGCGACGAGCGCCTGCGCCGCCTCGTCGCCGCGCTGTGCCGCCTCCAGGTGGGCGAGGAACGGCGCGTCGACATCCAGCCCCAGGCCGAGGGCGAGGTCGCGCACCACCGTGGCCCCCGCGACGGGGGCGCCGATGGGCACCGGCGTCTGCGGGAGGTACATCACCTCGCCCGCCACTCCGGAGAACCCGCGATGCAGCGTCCCGTCGATCACGATCCCGGCCCCGAGGTCGTCGTCGAGCAGCAGGAGCGCGAAGCTCGAGAGGTCGATGCCGACGCCGCTGGTCGACTCGGCGAGCGCGGCGAGGTTGACGTCGTTCTCGACGCGGACCGGGCAGTCGAGGGCGGCCGCGAGAGCCGCGCGGAAGGCGCCGCCGTCCGGCCCCTGGTCGTCGCGGATCGCGCCGTCGGCAGCCACGATGCCGGGCACTCCGAAGACGGCGAGGTGGAGCGCGCCCTTCACGGATCGGCGGCAGGCCGTGACGAGCGCGGCGATGTGCGCGACCCGGTCTTCGCCCGTGGGGAAGGCGCCGTGCCGCTCGGCTCTGACGGTGCCGGTCGCGTCGACGAGGACGACATGGGCGGCGTGATGGTCCACGTGCACGGCGGCCGCGAAGCCGAGGGCCGGGTGCAGCGCGACACGGCCGGCCGCCGGCCCGCGGGTGTCGCGGTCCACCCCGGCCGCGGTGACGGCTCCTGCCGCGTCGAGCATCCGCAGCACCTGGGTCACGGCCGTGCGGGAGAGGCCGGTCGCCGCCATGAGCTCGGCCCGGGTCTGCGGTCCGCTCCGGGCGAGGCGCTCGAGGATCGCGCGGCCGTTGAGTGTACGGAGCAGGGTCTGCGGTCCTGCGAGGGGTCGTGACATGCGGCGGAACCTCTGGGGGGTCGATTCTCGTGCGGAGTCGGTGCCCGCCAGCCTGCCACATCGCGTCGCACCCGTCGACCCGTCTTCTCCGGCCGGGTCGCCAGCACCGGGTCACCGAGTACCGGGAGGGGACGGAAGGACGTCGGCGGGCGCGCATAGGGTGGAGGGATGACGCCCCTGGTGATCCGAGACGCCATCGCCGACGATGCCGAGGCCGTGGCCGGAGTGCATGTGCGCTCGTGGCAGGCGGCCTACGAGGGCCTCATCGACCAGGAGGTGCTGGACGGGTTGTCCGTCTCGGAGCGCGCCGACGGGTGGCGCCGCATCTTCGCCGATCCCCTCCCCACGAGCCTCGGGACCCTGGTGGCCGAGCGCGACGGCACGGTCGTCGGCTGGGCGTCGTTCGGCTCCGGCCGCGACCCCGACGGCCTGGACGATGCGGAGCTGTACGGCATCTACGCCGATCCCACCGCGTGGTCGACGGGGGCAGGGCATGCCCTCCTCGACGCCGCCGAGCAGCGCATGATCGACGCCGGCCACACCCGCGCCTACCTCTGGGTGCTCGACGGCAACGACCGGGCCGACGGCTTCTACGCCCGGCACGGGTGGGAGCTCGACGGGGCCACGAAGATCGATCAGCGCCCGCAGTTCACGCTCCGCGAGCACCGCCGCGTCAAGCACCTCGCCCCGCGCTGAAGCGGTCCCGCCGTCAGTCGAGCGCGCTCATCACGTGCTTGATGCGGGTGTAGTCGTCGAAGCCGTACTGCGACAGGTCCTTCCCGTATCCGGAGTGCTTGAAACCGCCGTGCGGCATGTCCGACACGAACGGGATGTGGGTGTTGATCCAGACGCACCCGAAGTCGAGATCCCGGGAGAAGCGCATGGCGCGGGCATGATCGTGGGTCCACACCGACGCGGCGAGCGCGTACGGCACGTCGTTCGCCATCGCGAGCGCCTCCTCCTCGGTGTCGAAGGGCTGGACGGTGAGCACGGGACCGAAGATCTCCCCCTGCACGACCTCGTCGTCCTGCTGCACGCCGGTCACGACGGTCGCCTCCCAGAAGTAGCCCCGGTCACCCTGCCGCGCCCCGCCGGTCGCAACCGTCGCATGCCCGGGAAGCCGGTCGACGAAGCCCTGCACCTGCGCGAGCTGGGCCGCGCTGCTCAGCGGTCCGTACAGCACGCCCTCTTCGTCCGGCGCCCCGGTCCGCGCGTGCGTGCGGGTCCGCTCCACCAGTGCCGCGACGAGCTCGTCGTGCACCGACGCGTGCACGAGCACCCGGGTCGCCGCGGTGCAGTCCTGCCCCGCGTTGAAGAAGGCCCCCGTGACGATGCCCTCGACCGCCTTCTCGATCGACGCGTCGGGGAAGACGATCGCGGGCGCCTTGCCGCCGAGCTCCAGGTGCACGCGTTTGACGTCGTCGGCCGCCGAGCGGGCCACGGCCATGCCCGCGCGCACCGAGCCGGTGATGGCCACCATCTGCGGCGTCGGATGCTCGACGAGGGCCGCTCCGGTCTCACGGTCGCCGAGCACGATGTTGAGGGTGCCGGCGGGGGTGTGGCGCGCGACGATCTCCGCGAGCAGCAGGGTGGTGAGCGGCGTGGACTCCGCCGGCTTCAGCACGACCGTGTTCCCGGCGGCGAGCGCGGGAGCGATCTTCCACACCGCCATGTTCAGGGGGTAGTTCCACGGCGTCACCTGCCCGATCACGCCGATCGGCTCCCGGCGCACGAAGGAGGTGTGCCCGGGGAGGTACTCCGCGGCGGCTCGACCCTCGAGGCTCCGCGCGGCGCCGGCGAAGAACCGCAGCTGGTCCGCGGACTGCAGGATCTCGTCGGCGACGAGCGTCGCCCGCGGCTTGCCGGTGTCCTTCGATTCGAGGTCGGCGAACTCCTCGGCCCGCGCGGCCATCTCCTCGGCGATGCGGAACAGCGCGAGCTGGCGCGCAGACGGCGGGGTGTCCCGCCAGATCGGGAACGCCGCCGCGGCCGCGGCATACGCGGCATCCACGTCGGTGCGGTCGGAGATCGGGATCTCGCCGTAGGCTTCCTCCGTCACCGGATCGATGAGCGGCAGGCGCCCGCTCCCCGCTGCGGTGACAGCGCGACCGCCGATGAAGTTCTGCAGGGGCACGGTCATCGTCGACGGTGAGGACATAGCGCCATGGTAGCCATCAGAACGCGGAATCTGTAGCTTTTCGTCCACAGATCGACGGATTCGGTTGCGCAGCCCCCATCCGAGTGTCACGATCGGTACATGAGTCCGAAGACGCCTCCCCCCGCCCTCGACGACATCTCGAAGCGCATCGTCGAGCTGCTGCAGGAGGACGGTCGGCGTCCCTATGCGGAGATCGCCCGGGAGGTGGGGCTCAGCGAGGCCGCGGCCCGCCAGCGGGTGCAGCGGCTGACCGAATCGGGCCTGATCCAGATCGTCGCCGTGACCGACCCGCTGCAGCTCGGCTTCCACCGCATGTCGATGATCGGGATCCGGGTGTCCGGCGACCCCCGCGCGATCGCGGAGGAGCTCACGGCGATCCCGGAGCTCGCGTACGTCGTGGTCACTCTCGGGACGTTCGACATCCTCGTCGAGGCGGTGTGCGAGGACGACGACCACCTGCTCGACCTCATCGCCACCCGCATCCGTACCATCCCCGGCATCATCCAGACGGAGAGCCTGCTCTACGCCGGCCTCTACAAAGACCTCTACAACTGGGGAACGCGCTGACGCGCTCCCCTCGCATCGGAGTGAACATGGGCACCACGGTCTTCGAACGCCGGCGTCCTCCGCAGTCCGTCATCGACGACGCCCTGCGCGACACGGCCCTGTCGGTCTTCTGGCTCGACGACGTCGAGCGCCCCGCGCACCCGCCGCTCCGCGGCACCGTGCACACGGACCTCGTGGTCGTCGGCGGCGGCTACACCGGACTCTGGACAGCCGTGCGCGCGAAGGAGCGGGATCCGGAGCGGAGGGTGGTCCTCCTCGAGGCGTCCCGCGTGGCCTGGGCGGCGTCCGGGCGCAACGGCGGCTTCTGCGAGTCCAGCCTCACGCACGGCCATGAGAACGGCGTGAACCGCTGGCCCGAGGAGATCGACCGCCTGGAGGAGCTGGGCCACGAGAACCTCGACGGCATCGCCGAGACCGTGCGGCGGTACGACATGGATGCTGAGTTCGAGCGGACGGGCCAGCTCGCGGTGGCCGTCGAGCCGCATCAGGTCGAGTGGCTGCGCGAGGAGGAGGGCTTCCTCGACCGGGAGGCGGTGCAGGCGGAGGTGCACTCGCCCACGTTCCTCGCCGGCGCGTGGGACCGGGACGGCTGCGCTCTCGTACACCCGGCGAAGCTGGGGCTGGAGCTCGCGCGGGTGGCCGCCGACCTCGGCGTGGAGATCCACGAGCACAGCCTCGTCCGGCGGATCGAGGGCGCGGACTCCGGTCCGGTGACCCTCGTCACGGAGCACGGCCGGGTGACCGCCGACACGGTGGCGCTCGCGACGAACGTGTTCCCCTCGCTCCTGAAGCGCAACCGCCTCATGACGGTTCCCGTGTACGACTACGTGCTGATGACGGAGCCGCTGTCGGCCGAGCAGCTCGCGTCCATCGGCTGGCGGAACCGCCAGGGGCTCGCCGACAGCGCCAACCAGTTCCACTACTACCGCCTCACGGCCGACGACCGGATCCTGTTCGGCGGCTACGACGCGGTCTACCACTTCGGCGGCAAGGTGCGCCCCGCCTACGAGGATCGGATGGAGAGCCACCGGCGCCTGGCCTCGCACTTCTTCACCACGTTCCCGCAACTCGCCGGCCTCCGCTTCACGCACCGCTGGGCCGGAGCGATCGACTCGTCGAGCCGGTTCTGCGCGTTCTTCGGCACCGCCCGCGGCGGCCGGGTCGCCTACGCCACGGGTTTCACCGGCCTCGGGGTCGGCGCCGCCCGGTTCGCTGCGGACGTGATGCTCGACAAGCTCGCCGGCGAGGAGACCGAGCGCACGCAGCTCCGGATGGTGCGCGAGAAGCCGATCCCGTTCCCGCCGGAGCCCGCCGCGTCCGTCGGCATCAACCTCGTCCGTGCCGCGATGGACAGGGCGGATCACAACGAGGGGCGCCGGAACCTGTTCCTGAAGACGCTCGACGCTCTCGGCATGGGCTTCGACTCGTGACTGGCCTCGCCCCGGGGGCCGCCGTCGACGCCGGACGCCTCGCGCTGACGCACGCCTCCCTGCCCGCCGAAGACGTCCGCGACGGCGCGCCGACCACCGCGTACTCCGTGCTCGACGACGCAGGAGGGATCGAGATCGGCGTCTGGGAGATGACGCCGGGCACGGCGGTGGACGTCGAGGAGGACGAGGTGTTCGTCGTGCTCTCCGGCCGCGCGACCGTGACGTTCACCGCGCCCGCGCTCCCTCCGGTGGAGCTCGGCCCCGGGTCCGTGATGCGGCTCACCACCGGCATGCGGACGGTCTGGACGGCGAGTGAGACCCTGCGGAAGGTCTCGATCGGGCTCTGACGCCTGCTGCCGACCAGGCCCGCTCAGGCCCGGCGGACCTCCGCGTGTGGGATGCGCTCAGCCATGACCCGCACCGCCTCCGGGTTGTCGTCCACGAGCACGGCCTCCCGACCGAGTGCGGAGGCCACGGCTCCGGTCGTGCCGCTGCCCGCGAAGAGGTCGAGCACCCGGTCACCCGGCCGGCTCGACGCGGTCACGATGCGCCGCAGGACGCCCTCCGGCTTCTGCGTCGGATACCCGGTCTTCTCCCGCCCGGTGGTGGGGACGATCGTGTGCCACCACACGTCCGTCGGCAGCTTGCCGCGCGCGGCCTTCTCCGCGGTCACCAGTCCCGGCGCCATGTACGGCTCCCGGTCGACGTCGTCGGAGTTGAACACGTACGTCCGCGGGTTCTTCACGTACACCAGGATCGTGTCGTGCTTGGTGGGCCACCGCCGCCGGGACTTCGCGCCGTAGTCGTACGCCCAGATGAGCTCGTTGAGGAAGCAGTCCCGGCCGAACACCGCGTCGAGCATGACCTTCGCGTAGTGCGCCTCGCGGTAGTCCAGGTGCAGGTACAGGGTGCCGTCGTCGGCGAGCAGGCGCCAGGCCTCCTCCAGCCGCGGCATGAGGAAGGCGCCGTAGTCGTCGAAGCTGTCATCGTACGCGCGCAGCATGCCCCGCACCCGCTCGTACCGGTGCCCGTGGAAGCCGTGCCGCACCTCGGGCTCGCCGGGCGCACGTTCAGAACCCAGGAGATCCGATGCGGTGTCGGCCGATTGGGGGCTGCTCCCGTCCGGATCAGCCGATTCCTCCGGAGTTGTGAACGTGCGGCGGGCGGTGACCACCTGCCGCTCCCGCACCCGCCCGGTGTTGAACGGCGGGTCGAGGTAGACGAGCGTGAAGGATGCGGACGGCAGGGTCGCCGCGACCGCGAGGTTGTCCCCCTCGATCACCGACACCCGCCCCGGAACCTGCGTCCCTGAGCCACCGCCCTGGGTCCCTGAGCCCGTCGAAGGGCCCTGGGTCCCTGAGCCTGCCGAAGGGCCTGAGCCTGTCGAAGGGCTCACGGAACCCGGTGCAGCCACGCGTCGGTCGAGAACTTCGACTCCACCAGCGCCTGGGCATCGGCGTACTCGTCCGGCGTGATGCCGCCGTCCTCGGCGGAGGTGAGCGAGCGGAACGTGTCCTTGAAGCGCTCGATGATCTCGGCGCGCTCCAGTCCGGTCTGGCTGCGCAGCGGGTCGACGCGCTTGGCTGCCGAGGTCGTGCCCTTGTCGCTGAGCTTCTCGCGGCCGATGCGCAGCACCTCGGTCATCATCTGGCCGTCGATGTCGTAGGAGAGGGTGGCGTGGTGCAGCACGCCACCGTTCGCGAGGCGCTTCTGCGCGGCGCCGCCGATCTTGCCGGTCGGGCTCGCGATGTCGTTGAGCGGCTGGTAGACGGCGTCGATGCCGAGCGACCGGAGCGCCTGCAGCACCCAGTCGTCGAGGAACGCGTAGGAGTCGGCGAAGGTCATACCCGCCACGAGCGAGGCCGGCACGTACAGCGAGTAGGTGATGATCTGCCCCGCGGCCATGAGCATCGCCCCGCCGCCGGAGATGCGGCGGACGACGTCGAAGCCGTGCGTCGCAGCGCCCTCGGGGTCGACCTCATTGCGGTACGACTGGAACGACCCGATGACGACGGCCGACTCGTCCCATTCCCAGATGCGCAGCGTCGGACGACGGCGCCCCTCGCCCACCCGGGAGGTGAGCACCTCGTCGAGGGCGAGGTTCATGCGCGGCGAGACCGCCTTCTCGTGGACGATCTCCCAGTCGAAGTCGCGCCACCCGGGCGCGGTGACCAGAGCGCGACGCACGGCGGTGCCCACGGCCTCGGGGCTGAAGCCGAGCAGCTGCGACCCCTCGGGGAGGGCACCGCGGACGGCCGCGGCGATGGCCGTGGCGTCGGACTCGGCGGGGAGGCCCTCGACGGCGGCGTTGATGTCGTCGAGCGCGGAGTCCGGTTCGAGGAAGAAGTCCCCGGCGAGCCGGAACCGCGCGATCCGGTCGTTCTCGACCTCGAGGTCGACGACGACGAGCTTGCCCCCAGGAACCTTGTATTCACCGTGCACGGATCCAGCTTAAGGCGCACGCTGCCGCCGTGGTCAGCCGCCGAGCACGACCACGCGTTCCCCGGCCCTGATCGGCGTGGAGTAGCGGTTGCCGGGCGTGGGCAGGGGGCAGATGAACTGGTCGGAGAAGGCGCACGGCGGCAGGTACGCCCGGTTGAAGTCGATCACGGCGGACCCGTCGGCGGCGGGCTCGTCGACGGGGAGGAACCGGAACCGGTACGTCTCCAGCCCGTTCGTCCCGTCGGCGAAGACCGCACTCAGCGCTCCGCTCCCGCTGCGGGTGACCGTGAGCTCGCGCGGGGCCCCGGCGAGCTCGAACCGCAGGCGTCCGGCGATCGCGGTCTCGCGCTCCTCGCCGTCGACCGCCGTGACGACGATCCGCTCGTCTGGCGCGGGCTCGAACGTGGCCGGGATCCGCCATCGTTCGTCGGGGCCGTAGGCGTCGATCGCCGTGAACCACTCCCGCTGCGGACGAGCGGGGTTCCAGACGCGGAGGGCCAGCAGTCCGTTGCGGTCGAACACACGCAGCTCGCGCCGCCCGAGGCGCAGGGTCTGGGTGCCGCGGAGGGTGACGACCGACCCCGACGGTCCCAGTTCGCTGCCGCGGATGCCGCCGTCCCCGGTGAGGGCCCAGAGTCCGGGCACGCCGTCGACCGCGGCGGGTTCGGTGATGAGCCAGTTCGTCGACTCCAGCGCGGACGGCCCGTACTCCGACCCCGCATAGCGCTCGCGCGCCGCGTGCCACTCATGCCAGTCGGTCAGGAAGCTCATCGCCGCGGGCCCTCCCCCTCGCTCGTGCGGATGTGCCCCGAATCTAGGGCTGCCCCCACGGCCCGTGGCCTCCCTCCGTCACACGCCTTCACCCCGCGTCATCCCGCGTCACACTCCCTCCGCCCTCAGCCCCGTCCCTCCCTCCCGTCCCTCCCTCCCGTGCGGGATCAAACCCGCCCCTCCCCGCCCCCTCCCCCGCCCGTTCCTGATCCCGCCCCCGGCGCGCAGCCCGCCACCCCTCGCGCGCGGGATCAAAACCGGCCCCTGGCACCGCGCTCCGCGCCCGTTTCTGATCCCGCCACCGGGACACGCCCGCCACACACACCGCCAGCGGGATCGAAACCGCACCCGCCATCCCGTCCCCCGCCCGTTTCTGATCCGCCACCGCGCGGCCCTCCGCCATGCGCACGCTCTGAACTCACCACCACCGCCCCGATCAGCGGCGCGGCCCCCGGCGTACCCGCTCACCGTGTGTGTTCGAAAACGCTCTCCCGCAGCCCGCCCCAGGCCCGAAAGTGATCCCGCGGGATGGCTGGAGGCGCGAAAGTGATCCCGATACGTCGCCGCGGACGCCGCCGCGTCGACGCTCGCCGACGCCCCCACTCGTCGCGAGTGCAGAAACGCGCCTCTGCGACGTGTTCCGGGCACCAAAGTGATCCCGCGAGGCGGACGGAGGGGCGAAAGTGATCCTGGACGGAACTGGAGGGGACGGGGCGGGGGTCAGCGGGCCGGGATGTGGGCGTCGAGCCACGCGAGCACGTCGGCGCGCACCTCGTCCTGCTGGAGCTCCTGGAAGATCTCGTGCCGCGCGTCGGGGTAGACGAGGGTCGTGACGTCCGTGAGCCCGGAGCGTCGGCGGTACGCGTCGGCGAGCTTGTGGACGCTGCGGGGACCGCCGACCGGATCGTCACGGCCGACGAGGAGGAGCACCGGGAGGTCGCGCGCGAGGTGCTTCGCCGGACGCCCGTAGAGTCGCGCCGCGTCGAGCGGACCGAAGAGCTTGAGCAGCGGCACCCCCGTCGTGAGCGGGTCCTCCTCGAAGGCCTTCCACACCGCGGGGTCACGGCTCAGCCACTCGTATCCGGTCGCGTCGTCGGCGGCCCACGCGGCGTTCAGCGGCGCCGGGTTCAGGGAGCGGGGCGTGCGCAGCGCCGAGCCCGACAGGATGACCGCATCGAAGGCCTCCGCGTGCTCGTTCACCAGCATCTGCGCGAGGAACGACCCCCACGAGTGCCCGAGGAGCACGAGCGGGAGGTCGGGGTTCTCGTCGCGGATGATGCCGGTCAGCTGCCAGACCGCGTCCTTGGCCGCCCGGAGTCCCCCGGGACCGAGCCGTCCGAGGCGGGCCGGGTCGCCGTGCTGACGCATTCCGGTGCGCCCGTGCCCGCGGTGGTCGTCCGCGTAGACGGTGAACCCGGCTCCGGTGAGTGCGGCGATCAGCGCGGGATACCGTCCTGCGTGCTCCCCCACCCCGTGCAGGAGCTGGACGACGCCGCGGGGCGTCCCCTCCGCCGGGTGGACGTCGTAGACGATGGCGATGCCGTGGCTGTCGGTGTACTCGCGGGTCTCGGTCATGGTCCTGCCTTACCGGTCGGTCTCCGCGAGGGCGTCGTGGATGGCGTCGCGGATGGCGAAGGCGATGTCGCGATCCGTCACCTCGTAGCCGCCGACCCCGTCGGAGGCGGAGCCCATGCGCACGCCGCCGTCCTCGGTCACGGCCCGCTTCGCGGAGAAGTGGAGGGCGTCCACCCCGGCCCGGGCGAGCACCGGAGCGCTCGCGACGTCGACGCCGCTGCCGGCCATCACCTCGATCTGCCCCTCGGCTGCGGCGACGAGCGCGCGCAGGGTGTCGATGCCGTCGATCGCTGCGGACGCCCCTCCGGAGGTGAGCACGCGCCGGAGCCCGAGCTCCCTCGCGGCCCGCAGGGTCGCCACCGGGTCGGCGGTCACATCGATCGCGCGGTGCAGGGTCGCCGGAGCTCCCCCGGCCGCATCCCGCAGCCGGGCCATGGCGTCGCGATCCAGTCGGCCCTCGCCGTCGAGCGCGCCGATCACCACTCCCGCTGCGCCCGCCGCGACCGCGTGCCGCACGTCGCGTTCGGCGACGGCCAGCTCATCGGCGCTGTAGTGGAAGCCGCCGGCGCGCGGACGGATAAGGACGTGCACCTCGGGGCCGTTCGCCCCCGCGGCTTCGAGCGCGAGCTCCAGGGTGGCCGGCGACGGGGTGAGCCCGCCCAGCGCGAGGGCCGTGGCGAGCTCGACGCGAGCGGCGCCGACCTCGGCGGCGATGCGCACTCCGGCGGGATCCTGGACGGCGATTTCGAGAGGGATCGTTCGGGTCACCCCTCCATTGTGCCCGCTGACCTCGGCTCCCCCGGCCCTCGGGGCAGAAATATTAGATAGACTAACTAAGTATGTCTGCGTCCGATGATTCCCTGCACCTCACCGCCACAGACCTCCGCATGGCCACGTTCCGGCTCGCCCGCCGGCTCCGCTGCGCCCGTGCCGCCGACATGATGAGCGACACTCAGCTCGCCGTCCTCGCCGACCTCCGCATGAACGGTCGGCGCACGATCTCCACCCTCGCCGAGCGCGAGCGCGTGACCGCCCCGTCGATGACGAGCATCGTGAACGGCCTGGAGGAGCAGGGCTATGTCGCCCGCACCCCCGACGAGGACGACCGCCGCCGCGTGCAGGTGGACATCACCCCCGCCGGCGTCGAGATCGTCGTCGAGACCATCCGCCGCCGCGACGTGCTGCTGGCCGACATGCTCCGCGAGGTCGACTACACCGAGGAGGAGCTGGCGACGCTGCGAGAAGCCAGCGCCCTGATGCGGAGGGTGGTGGAGCGATGAACGCCATGTTCCGCTCCTTCGCGAACATCAACTACCGGATCTGGTTCGCCGGAGCCCTCGTGTCGAACGTCGGCGGGTGGATGCAGGCCACCGCGCAGGACTGGGTCGTGCTGACCGAACTCACCGACAACGACGCGACCGCGATGGGCGTCACCATGGCGCTGCAGTTCGGCCCTCCCCTGGTTCTCGTGAGCCTGACCGGCTGGGTCGCGGATCGCTTCGACCGGCGGAAGATCCTCCTGACCACGCAGACCGCGCTCCTCGCTCTCGCGATCGCCGTGGGCTCCCTGCTGCTCGCCGGGGTGATGACCCTGCCGATGATGCTCACCTTCGCCCTCGGATTCGGCATCGTCAACGCCTTCGATGCCCCCGCGCGGCAGGCCTTCGTGTCGGACATGGTGTCCGCGACCGAGACCTCCAACGCCGTGGCGCTCAACTCCGCCTCCTTCAACCTCGCCCGGATGATCGGCCCCGCGGTCGGCGGTCTGCTCATCGTCGCGATCGGCTCCGGCTGGGTGTTCATCGTCAACGCCGCGACGTTCCTCGCCATGATCGTCGCGCTGCTGCTCATGCGCACGCACCTGCTCGCACCGCGGCCGAAGAACCGCAACCGCGGCGGCCTCGCCGAGGGGTTCCGGTACGTCTGGGCGCGCAGCGACCTCAAGGTCGTGTTCGTGACCGTGTTCCTCATCGGCGCGTTCGGCATGAACTTCCCGATCTTCGCCTCGACCATGGCGCTGGAGTTCGGAGCCGGCGCCGACGGGTACGGGGTGCTGAGCTCGGTGCTCGCGATCGGGTCCCTGATCGGCGCCCTCCTCGCCGCGCGTCGGGACCGGGCGAGGGTGCGCGTGGTGATCCTCGCGGCGGGCGGCTTCGGGATCGCGGCGTTCGTCTCGGCCGCGATGCCCACCTACCTCTCCTATGCGGTCACGCTCACGTTCACCGGCTTCATGATCGTGACGCTGCTGACCACGGCCAACGGCTACGTGCAGATCACGACGGATCCGGCACTGCGCGGACGCGTGCTCGCCCTCTACATGGCCGTCATCATGGGGTCGACTCCGGTCGGCGCGCCGATCGCCGGCTGGGTCGCCGACGCGTTCGGTCCTCGTGCCGCCATCATGCTCGGCGGGACCGCCGGCTTCATCGCGTGCGCGATCGGCGTGACCTGGGTGCTCACGTCAGGGCGTCTGCGCCGTGAGGAGAGCAGCCGCTTCCGGCTGACGCTCGACGAGACCCGGCCGCTGCGCGTCGTGCAGCCCGTCGAACCGGTCGACTACACGGAGAAGGCGGCGGCGACCACGCCCATCCGCCTCCCGCGCCGCGACGGCGAGTGAGCTGCGAAGGCGTTTGTCAACGCCTTCCTCATCACGGCCCGGCGGTCGTAGCGTCGGGTCATGGACGAGAACATGAGCACCCCGCACCCGCAGGATCCGGCCGAAGGCGCTCCCGGCGTCGACGTCCCTGACGAGAACTCCGGCCAGGGCGACGGCACCGGCGGCGCGATCCAGGGCGACAGCTCCCGCGGCGAGTCGACCGGCGGCGCCATCCAGGGCAGCTCCGGCCCGGGCCGCGACGCTCCGCTGGGCGGCGACGAGAACACCGAGGACGAGCTCGCGGCCGACAACGCCGCCGAGGAGGACACCCTCCGCACGCTCGACCCCGACTCCCCGCCGGCCTGATCCGTCGACCCACCCCTTTCGAGACGAGCCACCCCCTTGCGAACGTTCGCAAGGGGGTGGCTCGTGCAGAAGGGGGTGGGTCGGCCGCGGTCAGGCGTCGAGTACCACCTTGAGCTGCTCGACGGCCCAGTCGAGCTCCGTGGCCCGGATGACGAGCGGCGGGGCGATGCGGATGGTCTGCCCGTGCGTGTCCTTCACGAGCACACCGCGGTCGAGCAGCTTCTCCGCGATCTCGCGGCCGGTGCCGATGGCAGGGTCGATGTCGACGCCCGCCCACAGCCCGGCGATGCGCACGCCCGTGACCCCGTTGCCGATCAGCGGCTGCAGCGCCTGCTCGAGGTGCGCGCCCAGCGCCCGCGCACGCTCCTGGAACTCGCCCGTCTGCAGCATCTCCACCACGCGGAGGCCGACGGCCGCCGCGAGCGGGTTGCCGCCGAACGTGGAGCCGTGCTCGCCGGGGCGGATCACGCCCAGCACATCCGTGTTCCCCACCACGGCCGAGACCGGCAGGATGCCGCCGCCGAGCGCCTTGCCCAGCAGGTACAGGTCCGGAACGACGCTTTCACGGTCGCACGCGAAGGTCTCGCCGACCCGGCCAAGGCCGGCCTGGATCTCATCGGCGATGAACAGCACGTTCTTCTCGTCGCAGATCTCGCGGATGCGGCGGAGGTACCCCTCCGGCGGGATCACGACCCCGGCCTCGCCCTGGATCGGCTCCACGAGCACGCCCGCCGTGTCCTCCGTGATCGCCGCGGCGATCGCCTCCGCGTCGCCGAACGGCACGCGGTCGAAGCCCGGCGTGTAGGGGCCGAAGTCGTCGTGCGCAGTCTCGTCGTCGCTGAAGCTCACGATCGTCGTCGTGCGGCCGTGGAAGTTGCCCTTCGCCACGACGATCCGCGCCTTCCCCTCGGGGATGCCCTTCACACGGTAGCCCCAGGCCCTGGCGACCTTGATTCCGGTCTCCACCGCCTCGGCGCCCGTGTTCATCGGCAGCACGAGCTCCTTGCCGCAGAGCTCGGCGAGGGCGGCGGCGAAGGGCTCCAGCATGTCGCTCTGGAACGCCCGGCTGACGAGCGTGACCCGACCGAGCTGCTCGGTCAGCGCCGCGACGAGCGCGGGGTGCCGGTGCCCGAAGTTGACCGCGGAGTAGGCCGCGAGCAGGTCGAGGTACCGCTTGCCCTCGACGTCGGTGACCCAGGCCCCCTCGCCGCGCGCGATCATCACCGGCAGCGGGTGGTAGTTGTGCGCGACGTGCGGCTCGGCGACCGCGCTGGGTCCCTGAGCCTGTCGAAGGGTCGAAGCGTCCGTTCCCTGGGTCGCTGCGTCCGTTCCCTGGGTCGCTGAGCTCGTCGAAGCGCCCGCCGCCTGCTCGATCGTCACTTCGCACCCCGCAGCTCGAGCGTGCAGCACTTGATCCCGCCGCCACCGAGGAGCAGCTCGGACAGGTCGACGGTGATCGGGTTGTAGCCGCGCTCCCGGAGCTGCTGCTCGAAGCCCTTCGCCCGCGGCGAGATGATGACGTTGTAGCCGTCGCTCGAGGAGTTCAGGCCGAACACCGCGCCGTCCTCGTCCGATACGAGGATCGCGTCCGGGAAGCGCTTCTCCAGCTCGGCACGGCTGGCGTCGTCGAAGGCCCCGGGGAGGTAGGCGATGTTCGCCCGCTCGGGACCGCCGTTCTCCACGCCCTGCACGGGGTCGAGCACCGCGATCGCGGTGTCGAGGTGGTAGAAGCGGGGGTCGGTGAGGTTCAGCGACACGACCTCGCGGCCGAAGACCTCGCCGACCTCGCGGTGGCTGTCGCCGGTGGAGCGGAAGCCCGTGCCCGCGAGGATCACGTCGCCGACGAGCAGGAAGTCGCCCTCGCCCTCGTTGACCTCCTTCGGCATCACCGTGTCGTAGCCGGCGGCGCGGAACCAGTCGGCGAAGGCCGGAGCCTCGCCCTGGCGCTCGACGAACCGGAACTCCGGCACGTAGGCGCGGCCATCGATGAGGAAGCCGCCGTTGGCCGTGTAGACCATGTCCGGGTAGCCGGGGAGCGGATCGATGAGCTCGACCTCGTGACCGAGCTCGACGTACAGGTCATAGAGCTTCTGCCACTGGGCGACGGCGTTGGCGGTGTCGGTCGGCCGCGACGGCTCCATCCACGGATTGATGGAGTAGTTCACCGTGAAGTGCTCGGGACGGCACATCAGGTAGTGGCGGCGGTGCGCGGTGCGCGTGGGGGCGGTGGTGACGGCGGTCTCCGGCGTCGACATGGATGCTCCTCGTGTGAACGGGCGCGGCGGACGCTGTCCAGGGGCCCGGCGGTCCTTCGACCCCCTGCTCGGAAGAGGCGGAGGGGAAGATGCGACTCGGGCACGCCGGTGACCATTGTGCCACCAGACCCTGGGCGCCACCAGCATCCGTCCCGTGTCGCCCTCAGCCCTCGCGCTGCGTCACCACGACCTTGCCGACCGTGTGCCCGGCTTCGACGTGCGCGAGCGCGGACACCCCCTCGTCGAACGGATACGTGCGCTCGATCACCGGCACCAGATGCCCCTCCTCCACGAGCTCGAGCAGCTTCGTGAGGACCTCAGGGCGCGGGGTCGCCGTGAGCGACACCACCCGCGGCCCGCGGAGCGAGAGCACGGCGGCGCGGATCATCCGGGGCACCGGACCGAGCACGCGTCCGCCGTCGCCGGTCACGAGCACCACGCGGCCACCCGGCCGGACGAGGCGCTGCAGCTCGCGGATCGGCACCCCTCCCGCGATGTCGATGACGGCGTCGAACCGCGAGGAGGGCAGGTGCGTGAGCGGAGACGTGCGGTGATCGAGCGTGCGCACGGCTCCGAGGCGTTCCAGCAGCAGGGCATTGCGCGCGCCACACGTCGCCCAGACCTCGGCCCCGCGGAGCGCCGCGAGCTGCACGGCGAACGTCCCCACGCCGCCGGACGCCCCGATCACGAGGACCCGCTGCGCACGGTGCCGCAGCCCCACCCCGGCCGCGTCGAGCGCCTGCCACGCGGTGCCTCCGGCGATCGGCAGGCACGCAGCCGCCTCGGGCGTCACATCGGGCGGGATGGGCACGACGCGGTCGGCCGCGATGCGGGCGTGGGAGGCGAGGCCGCCGCCGCCCTGGAGCTCCCCGACGACGAGTTCACCGAGTTCGGCGTTCACCACGTCGGCGCCGACCGCCACGACGGTGCCGGCGACGTCGAGTCCCCGCACCGGGTTCTTCGGGCGGGTGAGCCCGAAGAACGGCCGGACCAGCAGCGGGTCGCCGAGGAGCAGCCGCACGTCGCCGGCGTTGAGGGCGGTGGCCTGCACGCGCAGCACGACCTCGCCGCGATGCGCCTGGGGGACGGGCTGCCGGGTCAGTGTCGTCCCGGCGGCCGGGCCGTACGTCTCGCGGGTCCAGGCGGGCATCGTCTCGGTCATGCGGCACCTCCGGGGTCGGTCGGATACGCGAACAGGTCGTCAATCCCGACCCCGAACGCCCGGGCGATCTGGAACGCGAGCTCGAGTGTCGGCGAGTACTTCTGCTGTTCGATGGCGATGAGGGTCTGCCTGGTGACCCCGATCGTGCGGGCGAGCTCGGCCTGCGTGAGTCCGGCGCGCTCGCGATGGGCGCGGATGGTGTTGGAGACGAGGGTGGGCTTGACCATCAGCGGAGCCCCCGGCGGTACGCGATCGCCCGGGCGACACCGCCGACGACGGCCGCCACGAGGAACCCGGCGAACATGGTGTTCGCGATCCAGAACACGTCGGCGCCGAGACCGCAGAGGACGATGACCCCGAGGCCGGCGATGGTGACGAAGGCCTGCTCCACGCGGGCTCCCATCCGGCCGATGTCCCGGTCGCGGATGTCGGAGCGGCCGACGCCGTCCGGATCGGACATCCCGGCGATGATCCCCCAGAGGACGCTGAGCACGATCGTCCCGACGATGCCCCCGCCGATCGTCCACAGCATCAGCGGGAACCAGTCCGTGGCGGTGAGCGGACCGCCGCCGGCCTGCTGCAGCAACAGCACGACGTAGACGACCGCGACGATCGGGCTGACGATCAGCCCGGCCCAGACGTTGCGCTCCTCGTAGACCATGCGAATCTCCTCGTGTCAAAAATTCTTGACACGAGACTACGACCGCACTCCCGAGCGTGTCAAGAATCTTTTACACCTGTTCGCGTCCCTCCCCACAGCCTCTCCCGGGATCACAATCGCACCCCCGCACCGCCTCTCCCGTCCGTTTCCGATCCCGCGTCCCCTTCCCTCCCCCACACCCCGCGCCGCGGGATCAATAACGCCCCTCCCCAGGCCCACGACGGCACCTTTCCGATCCCGCGCCCCAGGAACCTCCCCTGCCCGCCGCAGCCCCCGACTCCGGCACACCCACCGCAGGCGGGATCGAAAACGCACCCCCGTCGCTCCGGAGCGGCACGTCTTTCCACCCGCACCGAAACCGGCGCCCCCCCGGTCGGGCGGGATCAATAACGCACCCCCGTCGCTCCGCAGCGGCGCGTTTTCGCACCCGCACCGAAACCGGCGCGGCGCCCCCGGCGGGCGGGATCAAAAACGCACCCCGGATGGCGAGGGGAGGCGCCTTTTCGCACCCGCACCGGAGACGGGCGGGGGGTCAGATGACGGAGGCGCTCCAGGGGTCGGGGTTTCCATAGCGGTGCGCGGTGATCGAGACGGACTGCTCGTGCACGAACGGAAGGAGCTCGATGCGGGCCGCCGCCGTCACCTCCGCGTCGTACGCCGCGAGGTCCGGGTCACCGCCGGTGGCCACCGCCAACGCGGAGCGCAGCGCCGCCACCGACTCCCGTCCGCCCACGAGCCGCACGCGCTCATGCCGCGGAAGCACCGGAACCCCCGCGTCTCCCGAGGACCCCTCGCCCTCGGCCACCTGCATCCGCTGGAGCCACTCGTCCTCCGTCTCCAGGAACACCACGGCGTCCAGGTCGCCCAGAGCATGCCGCACGCCCGCCGGAAGCCCGACCGGAGTGGACACCACGAAGCCTGCCCCCGCGCGCACGCCCGCGATCACGACCCGCAGCAGGTCGTGCAGGGCGGCGTCCTCGGTGGCGCGGATCTCCACGGGGACGGGCCGGTAGCGGAAGAGGTTGCGCTCGATCTCCAGCCGCGACACGTCCCGCACCCGCCCGAACTCCCGGTCCCAGGCCAACGCGTCCGACAAGGCCGACCGCCGGAGCCACTCGAAGGACTCGAACGGGAGGGACGGCTGCGCGGCCTCGATGAGCCCCGTGATCCGGGAGTCGAGCCCCCGCAGATGAAGGGTGCTCGACGCCGGGGACCCGTGCTGGGCGCGCCACGACCCGAGTCCGATGAGGTGGTTCGGCCCGCCCGGCTTGGCACCGGCCCCGACGGAGGAGCGCTTCCACCCGCCGAACGGCTGCCGCTGCACGATCGCCCCCGTGGTGCCGCGGTTGACGTAGAGGTTCCCGGCCTGCACACGGTCGAGCCAGAAGGAGAGGTCGTCCGGGTCCTGCGTATGCAGCCCCGCGGTGAGGCCGTAGGCGACGGCGTTCTGCAGGTCGACGGCCTTGGCGAGGGTCGGGGCGTGCATGATCCCGAGGACCGGGCCGAAGAACTCCTCGGTGTGGAAGCGGGAGCCGGACTGCACGCCGACCCGCACGCCGGGGCGCCAGAGCCGTCCGCTGCCGTCGTCGGCGCGGTCGAGGGCGGGTTCGATGAGCCACCGCTCCTCGCCCTCCAGCTCGGAGAGGGCCCAGGCGAGCTTCCCCTCGGGTTTCTCGATCACCGGGCCCACCTCGGCGAGCGGATCCGAGGGCCAGCCGACCCGCAGCGAGCGGACCGCGTCGGCGAGCTGACGGGCGAAACGCTGCGAGCGCCCCACCGGCCCGACGAGGATCGCGAGCGACGCAGCGGAGCACTTCTGCCCCGCGTGCCCGAACGCGCTCTTCACGAGGTCGGCCACGGCGAGGTCGAGGTCGGCCGAGGGCGTGACGATCATGGCGTTCTTGCCGCTGGTCTCCGCGAGCAGGGGCAGGTCGGGACGCCAGGAGCGGAACAGCGCCGCGGTCTCCCACGACCCGGTGAGGATCACCCGGTCCACCGCCTCGTCCGTGATGAGGGCACGGCCGAGGTCGCCTTCCTCGATGTCGACAAGGGCGAGAGCCTCACGGGGAACGCCGCCGTCCCACAGGGCCTCCACGAGCACCGCCGCACACCGCCGCGCCTGCGGGGCGGGCTTCAGGACCACGCCGGAGCCCGCGGCGAGCGCCGCCAGCACGCCACCCGCGGGGATCGCGAGGGGGAAGTTCCACGGCGGCGCGACGACGGTCACGCGGGCGGGGACGAACACGGCGCCGGAGATCGCATCGAGCTCACGGCAGGTCGCGGCGTAGTACCGGGCGAAGTCGACGGCCTCGCTCACCTCCACGTCGGCTTCGGCGAAGACCTTGCCGGTCTCCACGGCCGCGACCTCGATCAGCTCCCCACGCCGGGATTCGAGCGCCGCCGCCGCGCGCAGCAGCACCTCGGCGCGTTCGGCCGCAGGACGCGATCCCCACGCCGCCGCCGCACCCTGCACGCCGCGCACGATGCGTCCGAGGTCGTCGGCGTCGTCGACGCGGGCCGCGTCCAGGACCTCCGTCCCGACCGTCGAGTCCGCGAGCCGGGCGCGGATCCCCGCCGCCCACTCGCGGTTGGCGGGGAGGGCGAGATCCGTGTCGGCCGTGTTCTCGAAGCCCGGGGCGCCCCCGGTGTCCTCCCCGCGCTCGCGCGCCGCGTACACGGCGGTCTCGAGGTAGGCGCCGGTGTCGGCGTCGTCCGAGCCGCGCACGATGCCGAGCACGGCCTTCGTGAGATCGGCCTCCGCGACCGGGCCGGCCGGCGCCGGCCGCACGGACTCGTGCACGGGCGCGAGGCGGTCCTGCGTGCGGCGCGGACCGAGGCCGAGGGCCGGGTCACCTGCCCGGTCGAGAGCGTCGAGGAAGCGGTCCGCCTCCCGGGCGAAGAGCGTCTCGTCGTCGTGCAGGTGGAACGCCGCGGAGAGGAAGTTCTCGGACGACGCGTTCTCCTCCAGCCGCCGCACGAGGTAGCTGATGGCCACGTCGAACTCGGCGGGTGCGACGACCGGCACGTACAGCAGCACCGGACCCACTTCCCGGGAGACCGCCTGCACCTGCCCCTGGGCCATGCCGAGCAGCATCTCGAACTCGACCGCGTCGCGGACGCCGCGCTCCCCGGCCAGCAGCCACGCGTGGGCGATGCCGAAGAGGTTGTGGCCGGCCACGCCGATCCGCACCGAGGCCGTGTGCTCGGGCTGCAGCGCCCAGTCCAGGCAGCGCAGGTAGTTGGCGTCGGTGTCGAGCTTCGTGTCGTAGGGTGCGGGCGTCCACCCGTGCAGCGTCGCCTCGACGTGCTCCATCGCGAGGTTCGCGCCCTTCACGAGGCGCACCTTGATGCGGGCTCCCCCGTGGATCACGCGGTCCTGCGCCCAGGCGGTGAGCTCCTGGAGGGCCGGGAGCGCGTCGGGCAGATAGGCCTGCAGCACGATCCCGGCCTCGAGTCCGGTAAGCCGCGGGTCCTCCAGGAGCCGCGTGAAGACGGCGATCGTGAGGTCGAGGTCGCGGTACTCCTCCATGTCGAGGTTGATGAAGGTGCCGTCTGCCGCAGCCGTCACGTACAGCGGGAGCAGCCGCTCCACGACCCGGTCGACGACCTCGTCGAAGCCCCACATCGAGATGCGGCTGACGATCGCGGAGACCTTGACCGATACGTAGTCGACGTCCGGACGCCGGATGAGCTCGTGGATGCCGTCGAGCCGCCGCTGCGCCTCCGCCTCGCCCAGCACCGCCTCTCCGAGGAGGTTGAGGTTCAGGCGCGAGCCCGACTCCCGCAGCTTCTCGATCGCGGGTCCGAGCTTCGTCGGCCGCGCGTCCACCACGAGGTGCCCCACCATCTCGCGCAGCGCCCGCCGCGCGAGGGGGACGACCGGGGTCGGCAGCACCGGGGCGACGCCGCCGCCGAGCCGCACGGCGGAGCGCAGGTACCACGGCAGGAACTCCGGCACGATGGGCGCGATCCGGCGCAGCTGGGCGGCCGCGGCGGTCAGGCTCTCCGGCCGCATCACGCCGTCGACGAAGCCGAGGGTGAACGGCAGACCGTTGGCGTCGCGCAGGACCCCGGCGAGGCGTTCGGCGGCGGGGTCGACGTCGGCCGCGGCCGCCTCGATCACCCAGCGGCGCGCGAGCTCGACGGCCTGATCGGCGAGGGATGCGGACGCCCCCGCCTCCGCGGAGGATGACGACGACTCTGCCATGTGACCACCCTAGGTCTCCGGTCGCGGAATCCCGGGGTGCCCGACCGGGCGGGCCGCAGTCGGGTCAGTTCCAGATGCTGGGGGCAGGGGTGCGCACGGGAGGCAGGGCGGACGCGGCGGCCCAGTCGTGCACCCACGCGTCGATCTCGGGCACACCGTCGGGCTTGCCCACCGCGGCGAACAGATCCTCGTTGCTGACCGTGCCGCCGGACCGGCGCAGCACGCGGGCCCGCACGATGGCCCGGGCGTAGACCTCGCCGCCGACCACGGCCCGGTGCTCCAGGAACAGGGCCTTCTCGTCGTGCCCGATGAAGCGGGACTGCACCTCGAACCGCTGCCAGAGCTGGAGCGACTTGCGGAAGGTGATGGTCTCGCTGGAGACCACCGCGTACCAGCCCTGCTCCTTCATCACGTCGAACAGCCCCGTGCGGATGAGGTGGTCCCAGCGGCCGAGGTCGAACAGCGACAGGTACCGGCCGTTGTTCATGTGGCGGAGGATGTCGAGGTCCGTGGGCAGGGTAGTGACGGTGACGGTGCCGACGGCGGTCGGGTCGAGGGTCTTCCCCTGCCGCACGCGGCGACGCGCACCGAGGATCACGAGGAGGGTCCGCCAGATCACATTCACGAGCACTGATCGTAGCCATCCGCGCACGACGGTCGAACTTCGTTGTCCGATTCCTCCATGCCCCCGGTGGCCCTCTCGGCGGCCGTCACCCCGATTTCCGATTTCCACGGACCCGCCGTAGAGTCACCGCATGAGCGCCGAAGCCCAGCCCGAAGTCATCGTCCGTCCGGTCCGTGATGTGGATGCGGAAGCCCTCGGTCGCGTGCATGCGCAGTGCTGGCACGAGACCTACGATCACCTCATCAGCAAGGCGGCGCTGGAGAAGGTCTCGCCCCGCCGTATGGCCGAGCTGTGGACGCACTGGGCCTCGCAGGGTCCCGACTTCAAGATGAACGCGGCGCTCGTCGACGGCGAGATCGTCGGCTTCGTCGGCTCGGGTCCCGCCCGCGACAAGGACGCCCCGGCGTTCCGCGAGCTGTACTTCATCTACCTGCTCGACGCATACCACTCGACGGGCATCGGACAGAAGCTCTTCGACGCGGCCGTCGAGAAGGACGAGCCGCTCTACCTCTGGGTCGCCGAGGACAACCCCCGCGCGCACCGGTTCTACACGCGCAACGGGTTCCACCTCGACGGCGCCGCGCACACCGAGCCGTTCCTGGGCGAGACGCTCACCGAGGTCCGCTTCGTGCGCCCCTGACCCTCGTCCTCACCGGAAGGGCCGCCCCGCGGGGCGGCCCTTCCGTCTGTCTCAGAGGCGTTCGATGATCGTGACGTTCGCGACGCCGCCGCCCTCGCACATCGTCTGCAGGCCGTACCGGCCACCGGTGCGCTCCAGCTCGTTGAGCAGGGTCGCGAGGATGCGGGTGCCGGTCGCGCCGATCGGGTGTCCCAGCGCGATGCCGCCGCCGTTGACGTTCACCTTCTCGTGCGGCGCACCGGTCTCGCGCATCCAGGCGAGCACGACCGAGGCGAACGCCTCGTTGACCTCGAACAGGTCGATGTCCTCGATCCGGAGCCCTGTGCGCTCCAACGCGTGCCTGGTGGCCTGGATCGGCGCGGTGAGCATGAGCACGGGGTCGTCGCCGCGGACGGAGACGTGGTGGATGCGAGCGCGCGGGGTGAGGCCGTGCTCCTGCACCGCCCGCGCACTGGCGATGAGCACAGCACTCGACGCATCGCTGATCTGCGACGCGACCGCGGCGGTGATCCGCCCGCCGGGCGCGAGCGGCGGCAGGCCGGCCATGCGTTCGAGGCTGGTGTCCCGGCGCACGCCCTCGTCGTCATCGAGCCCGGCGAGCGGCGCGATCTCCGCCGCGAAGCGCCCCTCGTCCTGGGCGACGGCCGCCCGGCGGTGGCTCTCCAGTGCGTATTGCTCCATCTCCTCCCGTGAGATGTCCCACCGCTCGGCGATGAGCTCCGCACCCCGGAACTGCGAGATCTCCTGGTCGCCGTACCGCTCCTGCCATCCGGGCGACTCGGCGTACGGCGTCGTGAAGCCGTACTCCCGGCCGACGGTCGCGGCCGCGGTGAGCGGGATCCGCGACATGTTCTGCAGCCCGCCGGCGATCACGAGGTCGCTGGTGCCGCTGAGCACCGCCTGCGTGGCGAAGTGCACGGCCTGCTGACTGGATCCGCACTGGCGGTCGATCGTCACGCCGGGCACGTGCTCCGGGAAGTCGGCGACGAGCAGCGCGGTGCGGGCGACGTTCCCGGCCTGCCCGCCGATCGCATCGATGGCTCCGAGGATCACGTCGTCCACGGCGCCGGGGTCGATGCCGGTCCTGTCGACGAGGGCCCGCAGGCTGTGCGCGCCGAGGTCGGCGGGGTGGATCTCCGCGAGAGCGCCGCCTCGGCGTCCGACCGGCGAACGGACCGCGTCGACGATGTAGGCCTCTGCCATGATCTCCCTCTCCTCAGTCCTCCGCGCCGGCCGGCAGGAGCAGCCGGAAGCGCTCGCACAGCACCGGCATGTCAGGGGCGTAGCCGCGCGGGTTCTCGGAGTGGGTGCGCCAGTAGCGCTCGTGCACCTCGCGCCAGTGCGCCAGGGTGCGGTCCCCCTCCCCCTCGGCGAAGGCGTGCGCCGCGTCGACCTCGTCGAAAGGCACGATGTCGATCGCCGTGGTCTCGATCACGGCACGCGGGGCGCCGGTTCCGTCGAGGATGATGCTGAGCTCGCCGACGGTCGGCAGCGGATCCCCCGTCTCCTCGTAGTCCCAGACGGAGGACGCCGTGCCCACCTTGATGCCGCGGAGCACGAGCTCCAGGAGCTCGTCGGCGTGCTCCGGCGTCGCGCCGAAACCCCACGCCTCGGGAAGAGCCTCAGGCAGGTGCGGAAGCGCGATGCGGGCCTCGCGCCAGTAGTCCTCGATGGCGGTGCGGTCGGTCATGGATCAGCGCCCCGAGACCTTGCCGAACGCCTTCGCGATCGGCGCGAGCACGAGCGGGCGCGCCGCGACCCACGCGATCGCGATCACGACGAGCGAGGCGATGAACACCCAGAACCCCGTCCACGTCGCGGCATCCTGGGCGGCGAACATGTGGTTGAGGTTGCGCAGGAAGCCGGTCAGCATCACGAGCGCGACGTGCGCGATGATGAACGCCACGAAGTAGAGCATCACCGGGAAGTGCAGGGCGCGCGCCCACTCCACCGGGTACGCCTTCGACAGGCGCTCCGCCTTCTTGGGCCAGAGCCCCGACATGCGGAACCCGGTGACGGCGGCGAGCGGTGCCGCGAGGAAGACGGTGACGAAGTAGGCGAGCTGCTGCAGGCTGTTGTAGTTGTTCCAGCCGTTCTCGTGCGGCCAGTCGAACGAGATGTACTGCAGCGCCGCCGACAGCGCGTTCGGGAAGACCTCCCAGCTCGTCGGCACGATCCGCACCCAGTGCCCCGTGGCGAACAGCAGCACCACGAAGATCACGCCGTTCAGCAGCCACAGGATGTCGAGCGCCTGATGGAACCAGAGGTTCAGGCTGATCTTGCCCTTCGGGTTGTTCCGCGGCGTCCAGAACACGCTCGGACGCTTCTCGGTGCGCACCTGCAGCCCCGAGCGGATGATCAGCACGATCAGGAACATGTTGAAGAAGTGCGCCCAGTTGACCCACGGCGCGAAGCCGGGCTCGACCGGGATCGGCGACTCGTACTCGCCCGGGAAGGCTGCCAGGAAGTCCTGCATGAACGGGAGGCTCAGCAGCGTGCGGACGAGAGCCACGGCCGCGGCCGCGAGCACGCCGAGAGCGGCGGCGCCGAACAGCACCGCGATCGCCTGGGTCCAGGTCGGGCGCCGGCGAGCGGGCGGGGTGGTCGAGGCGGCGGCCGGGAGGTGTCGGGGGGCACGACCGTTCCAGACCGTGCGGGTCCAGGGCAGCGGTGTGCTGATGTCGGCGGCCGGGGCGAGCGCGGTGCCGGGGATGGCGGGCTCCGCCGTCGCGGGTGCCGCGGCCGGAGCCGGAGTCTCCGCGATCGCGGGGGCGTCCGCCGCCACGGCCGAGGAGGTGTCGGCGGTCGCCCGTGCGGGCACGGTCCCCGCGGGCGGCCAGGGCTCGCCGCCCGGGACACGGGGCAGTCCACGACGGACGCTCTCGCCTCCGGCGGGCGACGCAGCGGCGGGCGTCGCCGCAGGCGCCGAGGCCGTCGCGGCGGCAGCCTGCTCGGCAGCAGGCGCAGCGGCAGCGGCAGCAGCAGCGGCAGCAGCGGCAGCGGACGGCGCGGCCGCCCCCGGAAGCGCGGCGGGTGGGGACGGGGCCGTCGGCGCAGCTCCGACCGCGGGCGGCGGCCAGGGATCGCCGCCGGGCACGCGCGAAAGGCCCCGACGGAGGGCCGGACGCGGTGCGGCGTCCTCCGACAGCGAGGGGGTCGCGACAGCGGCCTCGACCTCGGCGGCCCCGCGCTCGATGCGCTCCGTCGTCGCGGACACCGGCGCCTCGACGGCGGCCACCTCGGCCACGGCGGCCACCTCGACGGCATCGACCGCATCGACGGTCACGTCGGCGGGCGGCCACGGCTCGCCGCCCGGCACCCGCGGAAGCCCGCGGCGCAGCACCCGCGTCGCCATGACTACTTCTTCCGCGCCTCAAGCGCGGCGATCACCTGCGGGACGATCGCGAACACGTCGCCGACGATGCCGAAGTCGGCGACGTCGAAGATGGGCGCCTCCGGGTCCTTGTTGATCGCCACGATGTTCTTCGACGTCTGCATGCCGGCGCGATGCTGGATCGCGCCGGAGATCCCGAGCGCGACGTAGAGCTGCGGCGACACCGAGACCCCGGTCTGCCCGACCTGGTGGGACTGCGGGATGTAGCCCGCATCGACTGCGGCGCGCGACGCGCCGACCGCGGCCCCGAGGGCATCGGCGAGCTCCTCCACGAGCACGAACTTCTCCTTCGAGGCGAGACCGCGGCCGCCGGAGACCACGCGGGTCGCTCCGCGCAGCTCGGGCCGGGACGAGGTGGCCTCGACCGTCTCGACGGGCCCCGCCGTCGCGGCGACCGCTCCGGACGGAGTGACCGCGAGCTGTTCGACCTGCGGGGAGGCGACCGCCTCGGCCCTGGCCTCCACCGCACCCTGGCGCACCGTGACGACGAGCGTGCCGTACGTCGCGGCCGCGTCGACGAGGTACGCCCCGCCGTAGACCGAGTGGTGGGCGACGATGCCCTCGTCGTCACGGGAGACCCCGACCGCATCCACGGCGAGAGCACTCTTCGTCCGCACCGCGAACCGCCCGGCGACATCGCGGCCGGAGATCGAGTTCGAGATGAGGACGGCCGCGGGCTGCACCTGCGCGGCGGCGGCCTGCAACGCGTCCAAGATCGGGACCGTCAGCGCGGACGGGTCGCCGTCGGCCGTGAGCACGACCGCGGCTCCGGCCTCCGCGGCCGTGGCGACCGCCGCCTCGGAACCACCGACGATCACCGCTACCGGTGTGCCGATGCCTGCCGCCGCGCCGAGGAGTCCGGCGGTGCTGCTGGCGAGTGCACCGGACGGGTCGACGTCGAGGAGCACGAGGATCGGGTTCTCGGGGTACGCCATGTCACACCAGCCTGTTCTGCACGAGGAACTCGACGAGCTTCTCGGCGGCATCGCCCTCGTCGGTGATCTTGACCCCGGCCGCCCGCGGAGGCTTCTCGGAGACCGCGGTCATGATGGTGCGCGGAGCGAGCGCCGGGTCGGCCGACACGTCGAGGTCGGCGAGGGACAGCACCTCCAGCGGCTTCTTCTTCGCCGCCATGATGCCCTTGAAGTTCGGGAACCGGGCGTCCGGGAGCGCCTCGGTGATGGAGATCACGGCGGGCAGCGGCGCGGTGACCTGCTGGTTGCCCGCGTCGGCACCCCGGGTACCGGAGACGCCCTCGGCGGTGATCTCGACCGCGGTGAGGGCGGTGGCCTGCGCCCAGCCGAGGTGCTCGGCGAGCATGGCGGGGAGGACGCCGCCGGCACCGTCGGTGGACAGGTTGCCGGTGATGACGAGGTCGGGGGCGCCGCGGCGGATCGCGGCGGCGAGCACCTCGGCGGTGAGGCCCAGGTCGGCACCGACGAGCTGCTCGTCGACGATGTGCACGGCTGACCCGGCACCGATCGCGAGGGCGCGTCGCACGGAGGCGGTCGCGCTCTCCGGCGCCATCGTGAGGGCCACGACCTCGGTGCCCTCGTTCTTGTCGGCGTGGGCCAGGGCGACCTCGAGGGCCCGTTCCGTGATCTCGTCGAGGACCACATCCCCCGCGCCGCGTTCGGCGAGTCCGGTCTCGAGATTCAACGTGCGATCGCCATAGGTGTCCGGCACCTCTTTGACCAGGACGAAGATCTTCATCGAATGCTCCTCACGACACGCTGAGTCTATCCGCACGGTCTTCTATGTAGCCAAAGGCGGAGGGATCCGCAGGTGGTACCCCCGATTTCGGCCGCGAATGTATACATAGTCGACAGTCGGGCCCCGCGGCTCGCCGCTGACAGCCGGGGGCGGCCTCCCCCGGTACCGTAGAGACGTGGTCCGACCCCGCCCGCTTCCCGTCGACCCGCTCGCCGAGGCGAAGCGGCAGTGGATCGCGCACGGCTGGACCGAGGCCGCGGACGGCATGACGGTGGTCACCTCGGTGATGCGCGCCCAGCAGCTCCTCCTCGCCCGTGTCGACGCGGCCCTCAAGCCCTTCGCGCTGAGCTTCGCCCGCTACGAGGTCCTGCGGCTGCTCGCCTTCAGCCGGGCCGGACGCCTGCCGTTGTCGAGCGTGGTCGCGCGGCTGCAGGTCCACGCCACCACCATCACCAGCACGGCCGAGCGCCTCGTGCGCGACGGCCTCGTCGTCCGCGAACCGCACCCGCACGACGGACGCGCGGCGATGCTCGCCCTCACCGACGACGGCCGCGATCTCGTCGAGCGCGCCACGACCGCGCTCAACGCCGACGTCTTCGCCGACCCCGGCATGAGCGAGGCCGACGCCGCCGAGCTCGTCGCCATCGTCGCCCGCCTGCGTCGCGACGCCGGCGACTTCATCGATCCGCGCCCCCTCCCCGAACCGCTCTGATGCCCCGGTTCGTGCTCGAGACCGTGATCGCGGCATCGCGCGCTGTCGTCTTCGCCGCGGCACTGGACCCGGAACTGCATCTGCAGTCGATGGCGCGCTACGACGAGACGATGATCGAGGAGCCCGCGGGCGGCGCGTTCACCGAGGGGTCCACGGTCACCTGGCGCGCGCGGCACTTCGGCATCCCTTTCCGCCTGCGCTCCGTGGTGTTCGACATCGACGCGCCGCATCGGTTCACGGACCGACAGATCGCCGGGCCGTTCCGCGAGCTCCGGCACGAGCATGTGTTCGAGGAGCACCCGCGCGGCACCCTCATGCGCGACACGATCGTGTTCCGGTCGCCCTTCGGGCCCCTCGGCCGCGTCGTCGACGCCCTCGTGCTCGGCCGGTACATGGAGCGGCTCATCGCCGAACGCAACTCCGCTCTGGTCGCCGCGATCGAGGACAGCGGGCGTACTCTTCCTGCATGAGCGAACTGCGCGTGCACACCGTCCTCGCCGGTCGCGGCCCCGCCGCGGCGATCCTCCTCACCGACGAGCAGGTGGCGTCTTTCGGCGCCGGCAAGGCCTTCCCGGTCGCGGTCACGATCGGCGGGCGCACCGCTCGCCTGCGCCTGGCCCGCATGGGGGGCGAGAACATGATCGGTCTCAGCAAGGCCACCCGCGCAGACCTCGGGGTCGAGATCGACCAGGAGGTCGACGCCGTGATCCGGCTCGACACCGCCGAACGCACGGTCGAGGTGCCGCCGGCGCTGGCCGGCGCCCTCGACGCCGATCCGGCCGTGCGCGCGGCGTTCGACGCCCTCTCCCCGTCGGCGCGCAAGGAGCACGCCAGGGCGGTCGCCGAGGCCAAGCAGGAGGCGACGCGCGAGCGCCGGATCGCGAAGATCGTGGAGTCCCTGCGCGGCTGATCGTTCACAACTCAGGAGAACTGCGGCCCACAACCACGCGCAACCGCCGAACGGCGATTCCGCGACCGGTTCTCCTGAGTTGTGAACCGCGGTCAGCGGTTCTGGAAGTCCGGCGTGCGCTTCTCGCGGAAGGCCGCCATCCCCTCCTTCTGGTCGTGCGTGTCGAACAGCGCCGCGAACGCCTGCTTTTCGTGGGCGAGGCCGGCGGACAGCGTCGTCTCCATCGCCGCATCGAGCGCGGCCTTGGCAGCGTAGACCGACGGCAGCGACTTCGAAGCGATCGTCTCCGCCAACGTCGTCGCCTCGGCCAGGAGGTCCGCCGCGGGGACGACGCGGGACACGAGTCCGGAGCGCTCCGCCTCCTCGGCGCCCATGAAGCGGCCGGACAGCACGAGCTCCGCCGCCTTGTAGTACCCCACCGCGCGGATGAGCCGCTGGGTGCCGCCCATGCCGGGGATCACGCCGAGGTTGATCTCGGGCTGTCCGAACTTCGCGGTGTCCGCGGCGAGGATGATGTCGCACATCATCGCCAGCTCGCAGCCGCCGCCGAGCGCGAATCCGGAGACCGCCGCGATGACCGGCGTGCGCACGGCCGCGAAGTCGTGCCAGACGCCGAAGTGGTCGGTCTCGAGCATCTCCGCCGCGGACATCCCCTCCATCTCCTTGATGTCGGCGCCGGCCGCGAAGGCCTTCTCGGAGCCGGTCACGACGATGGCCCCGACGCCGTCATCCGCATCGAAGGCCTGCGCGGCCGCGGTGACCTCCTCGGCGAGCCGGCTGTTCAGCGCGTTGAGCGCCTCCGGACGGTGGAGGGTGATCCAGCCCACCCGTCCGCGCTGCTCCACCAGGATCGTCTCGTACTCGGTCATCGCTCCCGCCTTCCTGTCGTCATCCACCCTCTCCTTCGAATCGCCCGATTTGCTGCATTTCGGCCGGATTCGCGACCATTCAGGCGATTCGAAAGCCGGAGGTCAGCCACGGATGTCCGTGATGATGCCGGAGAAGTCGCGGGCCGCGCCCTCGCCGGCGGCGTAGGCGGCATACAGCTCCTGCGCCAGACGACCCATCCGGGCGTCCGTCGAGGTCTGCTCGATGGCCTGCAGCGCGAGACCGAGGTCCTTCGCCATGAGGGCTCCAGCGAACCCCGGCTGGTAGTCCCGGTTCGCGGGGCTGGTGGGCACCGGACCGGGCACGGGGCAGTTCGTGGTGAGCGCCCAGCACTGCCCCGACGCCTGGGACACCACGTCGAACAGGGCCTGATGCTCGAGTCCCAACCGCTCGCCCAGCACGAAGGCCTCGGCGACGGCGATCTGCGACACCGCGAGCACCATGTTGTTGCAGACCTTCGCCGCTTGACCGAGTCCCGGTCCGCCGCAGTGCACGATGCGCTTCCCCATGATCTCCAGCAGCGGAAGAGCCGCCGCGAAGTCGTCGTCGGAACCCCCGACCATGAACGCGAGGGTCCCCGCCTCCGCCCCGACCACGCCGCCGGAGACCGGAGCATCGATGTGCCGGTGGCCCGCGGCGAGCGCGAGCGCATGGGCGGCCCGCGCCTCGTCCACGGCGATGGTCGACGACTCGATGAACAGCGTCCCGGGGCGCGCGGCCGCCAGCAGCTCCGTGCGGTAGGCCTCGATGACGTGCTTCCCCGCCGGGAACATCGTCACCACGACCTCCGCGTCCGCCACCGCCTCCGCGCCGCTCGCCGCCACGGGGATCCCGCCCGCCCGCGCCGCCTCGACGGCCGCGGGCACGAGGTCGAAGCCGTGCACCTCGTGTCCGGCGGCGACGAGGTTCTTCGCCATCGGCAGCCCCATGTGCCCGAGCCCGAGGAAGGCCACGCGGGTCATGATGCGCTCCGCATCGACGTCGACCCCGCGGGTCGCAGCATCTCCCGGCCGACGATCAGGCGCATGATCTCGTTCGTCCCCTCGAGGATCAGGTGCACGCGGAGGTCGCGGACGATCTTCTCGATGCCGTAGTCCTGCAGGTAGCCGTAGCCGCCGTGCAGCTGGAGGGCGCGGTTGGCCACCTCGAAGCCGGCGTCGGTCGCGAAGCGCTTGGCCATCGCGCAGCGCATCGTCGCGTCCGGCGCCTTCTCGTCCACCGCCTCCGCGCCGTCGCGCACCATCAGCCTCGCGGCCTGCAGGTCGGTGCGCATGTCGGCGATCGCGAAGAGGATCGACTGCTTCTCCGCCAGCGGCTCCCCGAACGCGACGCGCTCGTGCACGTACTGCACGGCCTTGTCGAGCGCGGCCTGCGCTCCACCGAGAGAGCACGCCGCGATGTTGAGGCGTCCGCCGTTGAGCGCCGACATCGCGATCGCGAAGCCGCGCCCCTCGTCCCCGAGCATCGCGGACGCCGGCACCCGCACGCCGTCCATGATCACGGGGCGGGTGGGCTGCGCGTGCCACCCCATCTTCTTCTCCGGAGCACCGAAGCTCAGGTTCTCCGCGTCGCCGGGGACGAGGAAGGCGCTGATCCCGCGGGCTCCCGGCTCGCCGGTCCGCGCCATGACGACGTACACCGCGGCCTCACCGGCTCCGGAGATGAACTGCTTCACCCCGGTCAGCACGTACTCGTCGCCCTCGCGGACGGCGCTGGTCGCGATGTTCGCCGCGTCGGATCCGGCTCCCGGCTCCGTGAGGCAGTAGCCGCCGAACTCCTGCATGGCGGTCAGCGACGGCAGCCAGCGCGACCGCTGCTCGTCGTCGCCGTAGGTGTCGATCATCCACACCACCATGTTGTGGATGGAGATGTAGGCGGCCACGGCGGGGTCGGCCTTGGCGAGCTCCTCGAAGATGGCGACGGTGTCGACGCGGGTGAGGCCGGTGCCGCCGAACTCCTCGCTCACGTAGATCCCGCCGAGGCCGAGCTCGCCGCCGCGCTGCAGCGACTCCCGCGGGAACAGGTGCTTCTCGTCGCGTTCCGCGGAGAACGGGGCGAGCTCCGCGTCGGCGAACTCCCGCACGGCATCGAGGATCGCCTCGCGCTCCTCGTCGGTGGTGGTGACGGTGGTCATGGTCATCGCGTGTCCTTAGTGCATCGTGGGGATGACGAAGCTCGCGCCCTCGCGGATCCCCGACGGCCAGCGGCTCGTCACGGTCTTGGTCTTCGTGTAGAAGCGGAAGGCGTCGGCGCCGTGCTGGTTGAGGTCGCCGAAGCCGCTGCGCTTCCAGCCGCCGAACGTGTAGTAGGCGATCGGCACCGGGATGGGCACGTTCACGCCCACCATCCCGACCTCCACCCGAGCGGCGAAGTCGCGGGCGGCGTCACCGTCGCGCGTGAAGATGGCGACCCCGTTGCCGTACTCGTGCTCGGAGGCCATGCGCAGCGCCTCTTCGTAGTCGGCGGCGCGGGCGATCACGAGCACCGGGCCGAAGATCTCCTCGCGGTAGATCGCCATGTCGGTCGTCACGTGATCGAACAGGGTCGGTCCGAGGTAGAAGCCCTCCTCGTGCCCGTCGACCGTGAAGCCGCGGCCGTCGGCGAGCAGCGTCGCGCCCTCGTCGATCCCCTGCTGGATGTAGCCCTCGACCCGCTCGACCGCTGCGCGGGTGACCAGGGGTCCGTAGTCGACGTCCGCCGCGAGGGAAGGGCCGACCCGCAGCTGAGCGACGCGTTCGGTGAGCTTGGTGGCAAGCGCCTCCGCGGTCTCCTCGCCGACCGGCACGGCGACCGAGATGGCCATGCACCGCTCTCCCGCGGAGCCGTAGCCGGCGCCGATGAGGGCGTCGACGGCCTGGTCGAGATCCGCGTCCGGCATCACGATCATGTGGTTCTTTGCGCCGCCGAAGCACTGCGCGCGCTTGCCGTGGGCGGCCGCGGTGGCGTAGATGTACTCGGCGATGGGCGTGGAGCCGACGAAGCCGACCGCGCGGATCCGGTCGTCGGTGAGCAGCGTGTCCACCGCCTCCTTGTCGCCGTGCACCACGTTGAGGACGCCGGCCGGCAGCCCCGCTTCCAGGAACAGCTCGGCGAGACGCACGGGCACCGAGGGGTCGCGCTCACTGGGCTTGAGGACCACGGCGTTACCGGCGGCGAGCGCGGGACCCGCCTTCCACAGCGGGATCATGGCGGGGAAGTTGAAGGGCGTGATCGCGGCGACGACCCCGAGCGGCTGCCGCATCGAGTACACGTCGATGCCAGCCCCGGCCCCGGTGGAGTACTCGCCCTTGAGCAGATGCGGGGCTCCGGCGGAGAACTCGATGACCTCGAGACCCCGCTGGATGTCACCCTTGGCGTCGTCGACGGTCTTGCCGTGCTCGCTCGCGAGGAGTTCCGCGAGCGAGGTCATCTCCTGCTGCACGAGGTCGAGGAACCGCAGGAGGACGCGGGCGCGCTTCTGCGGGTTGGTCGCCGCCCACGCGACCTGCGCCTCTTCGGCGTTCGCGATCACGCGGCGCACCTCCTCCGCGGACGCGAGCGGCACCCGGGCCTGCACGGCTCCGGTGCTTGGGTCGAAGACGTCGGCGAAGCGTCCGTCTTCCGGGGTGACATGCGTTCCGCCCACGAAGTGCGGGATAGTACGGGTCATTGTGCGACATCCCTCCGTGCCCTCTTTGGCACATCGGCGAGTTTACTCCGACGACCGTGAAAATACGAGGACGTCCTTGCATTTTGCGGCGCCCCGCGTGCGGATGCCGCCGTCGCCCGTTCTCCGGCCGTTCACCCGCCGGACATCCGGGCCGATTACAACTGCAGATGCACGGCACAGACTCAGACCGGATCGGGTAGTCGCGTCTCCCGTGCACACGGTGAGCACTCTCGCTCCCGAGACCCCCGCCGAATCGGGTCGGCGGGGGTCTTCTCCTTCTTCGAATCGCTTGCTTTGCTCCATTTCGGCCGGGGATAGAGCACAGTGCGCGATTCGAAGCGGGGCTGTGGAGACCGATCCCGTCGCGGCCGCCGGGGTGGGAGCGTGGGGGCATGGGACGACGACAGCAGCTTCCGGCCCGCTTCGGGGTGGACTTCGCGGTACGGACGGCGCGACTGCACGGCGTGAGCCGCGGTCGGCTGCGCGGATCCGACCTCGAGGCTCCGTTCCACGGCGTCCGCGTGCACCCGCGAGCGGACCCCTCGATCGACATCGCCGACCCGTACGAACGTCAGCGACGAGCGCGGGTGGCACGAGCCCAGTCCTACGCGCCGATCTTGCACACCGGACACTTCTTCAGTCACGAGACCGCCGCATCGATCTGGGGAGGTCCGCTACCGCTCGCCTTCGACGACCGCGGGAGCGTCGCGACGGCGGACGACCTCGCCCTCCATGTCAGCGCGTCCGGCGGGATCCCGTTCCCCCGCGCCCGCGGCGTGACCGGACACCGCACGCTGTCCAGCCTCACCTCGATCCGTTATCGGGACGGCCTCCGGGTGACCTCCCCCGCCGCGACCTGGGTCTCCCTCGGCACGCTGCCGCTCGTGGACCTGGTGGCGCTCGGCGACTACTTCTGCCGACACTGGAGGCCGGGGGTCGGACGGCCGGATGTCACGAGGCAGCCCTGGGCGACGATCGATGAGCTGCGGGAGATGCTGGCGGCTGGGCGGAGACGCGGGGCGGCACGGTTGCGGGAGGCGGTCGAGCTCGTGCGGGAGGACTCCTGGTCGCCGCGGGAGAGCCGGATGCGGTGCCTCCTCGTGGCAGCCGGAATCCCGGAACCGCAGCTCAACGTGGACGTGTTCGACGACCGGGGTCGCTTCCTCGCCTGCGTCGACATGGTCTGGGAGGCCGAACGCGTCGCGGCGGAGTATCACGGCATGATGCACGGCGCGCAGTGGGCACGGGATGTCGAGCGGGTCGCGGCGCTCCGGGCTGCCGGGTGGACGGTGATCGAGGTCACCGCACCTCTCCTCCACAGACCCGAGGAGCTGATCCGCCGTGTGGCGTCGGCGCTGGGGCGATGACCCCGCGTTCGAGTTGCGCGAATGGCGGCATCCGGCCCGGATTCACAGCCAATCGCGCGACTCGAACGGGAACTAGAATCGACCAGGCGCCGCGACCCTGGCGCCGCCACCCCGCGTCCGCACCCCGACGCCGCTCACCCCGAGGACCGCACCATGTCCGCATCCGCCCCTGTGTCCGAACCCGTCACCGTCTCCATCCGCCGCGAGGTCGACCCGGAGCGCATCGCCGAGGCCACCGCGTGGGTGCAGACCGGGGTGAACCTCGCGACGAAGTACCCGGGATTCCTCGGCTCCGGCTGGGTCCGTGCCGGCGAGGACTCCCAGGTCTGGCACATGCTCTACCGCTTCGCGAGCGAGGACGCGCTCACCGCGTGGGAGCAGTCCGGAGAGCGCGCGTGGTGGCTGTCGATGGGCCAGGGCTTCGTCCGCAGCGAGCGGTCCAAGCGCCGCTCCGGCATCGAGGGCTGGTTCGACGAGCCTTCCACGGGCTCCATCCCCGTCGTCGACCCGGACGGCACGACCAGCACCGTGACCGTCGCCCCCGCGCCGCCGCGGTGGAAGCAGGCCGTCTCGATCTGGCTCGGCTTCTTCCCCGTGAACCTCGCGTTCACCTACGCCATGAGCCCGGTGCCGGGATGGGACGCCGTGCCGATGTGGCTCCGGGTGCTCATCACCACCCTCGTGCTCACGCCGATCATGACGTACTGGGTGCTGCCGTTCGTCACACGCTCCCTGCGGAACTGGCTCGCCCGCTAGCGGAACCGCCTTCTCAGGAGCCGGACTCCGCGCCCGGGGTGACGCCCTTCTTCGCCGGTTCCACGAGCGAGAGCGGATCGGCGATGTCCTCCAGCGACTTCCCGGCGGCGCTGACTCCGAAGACACCGCACACGACACCGCCGAACATCATGATCGCCGCACCGAGCACGTAGCCCCAGAAAAGCGGACCGCGGTCGCCGGACTCCGCGCTCGCACCGATCAGTGCACCGTAGAGCACCGGGGCGATGGCGCCGACGAGCTGCCCGATCGAGAAGACGTACGAGATCACCTGGCTGCGCAGCTCGAGTGGGAAGATCTCGCTCACCGTCAGATACGCGGCGGAGGCCCCGGCTGAGGCGAAGAAGAACGACGCACACCAGAACGCCGTGTGCGTGCCCGCGTTCAGCACGCCCGCGTTGAAGAGGAAGGCGCTGACGAGCAGGATCAGTCCCGCGAGCACATAGGTGCCGAACAGCATCCGCCGACGACCCCACGTGTCGAAGAAGTGGCCGAGGATGAGGGCGCCGGCGAGGTTGCCCACCGCGAAGACGATGAAGTACTGCGACGCGGATGCCGGCGGAGTGTCGTAGAAGTTCTCCAGCACGAGCGCGTACGTGAAGAAGATCGCGTTGTAGAGGAAGGACTGCGTGACCATCATCGTGATGCCGACGAGCGTGCGCCGCGGGTACTTCTTGAACAGCACCTTCGCGATCACGAGGAACGGGACGCTGCCGTACTCCTTGACCGTGATGGCCTTGCTCTCGTCGACGGGCTCGATCGTCTTGCCCTCCTTGCGGATGCGCTCCTCGATCTCGTCGACGTTGCGCTCCGCCTCCTCCTCGCGACCGTGGGTCATCTGCCAGCGCGGGCTCTCCGGGATGTGCCGCCGCAGCCAGATGATGAGGAGGCCGAGGATCGGGCCGACGAAGAAGCTCAGCCGCCAGCCGATGTCAGCGGGCAGGAGGTCGGTGTTGAGGAAGAACATGTTGGCGACGGCGCCGAGCGCCGCACCACCCCAGTAGGTGCCGTTGATGGCGATGTCGACACGGCCGCGGTACTTCGCGGGGATGATCTCGTCGATGGCCGAGTTGATGGCCGCGTACTCGCCGCCGATGCCCGCCCCGGCGACGAAGCGCCAGATGTAGAAGAACCACGGGGCGAAAGCGAGACCGGCGACGGCCGACCCGACGAGGTACACCCCGAGGGAGAGCAGGAAGAGGTTCTTGCGGCCGAGACGGTCGGCGAGACGGCCGAACACGAGGGCGCCGAAAACCTGTCCGAGCAGGTAGCAGGTGCCGGCGAGGCCAACCTCGGCCGGGCCCATCCCCAGCGTCTGCGCGTAGCCGTTCGCCGCGACGATCTGCACCTCGAGGCCGTCGAGGATCCAGGAGAACCCGAGTCCGACGACGATCATCCAGTGGAAGCGCGACCAGGGGAGCCGGTCCATGCGCGCGGGGACGAGCGACCGGACCTCCTTGACGGTGACGTCGGACGCGGACATGGGGCCTCCTTCTCGCGGGACACGCTGTCGTCCCGGATCCGGTTTACTCCTCCCGGAAATCCGCCGCATCCGCTTGACCCCGGGCCGTCGGCACGCTACTGCTCCGAATCGCGCGAATGGCTCCATCCCGCGGTGAGATGGAGCCATTCAGGCGATTCGAACGGAACGGAGTCAGCCGGCCACGTGCCGCTCGTCGGGGCCGTCGTAGTGCGACAGCGGGCGGATCAGGGCGTTCGCGCCGGCCTGCTCGATGACGTGGGCCGTCCACCCCGTCACCCGCGCCGCGACGAACAGCGGCGTGAAGGTGAGCGTGTCGAAGCCGATGAGGCTGTACGCGGGGCCGGACGGGTAGTCGAGGTTCGGGTGGATCCCCTTGCGCTCGACGAACTGTGACTCCAGCGCGTTGTACAGCTCGGCGACGTCCTCCCGGCCGTAGTGCGCGACGAGGGTGTCGAGCGCGGCCTTCATGGTCGGCACGCGTGAGTCGCCGTTCTTGTAGACGCGGTGTCCGAAGCCCATGATCTTGCGCTTCTCCGCGAGGGCCTTGTCGAGCCAGGCCTCGACGGCGTCCGCCGAACCGATCTCCTTGAAGATGTGCAGCACGGCCTCATTCGCCCCGCCGTGCAGCGGGCCCTTGAGCGCGCCGATGGCCCCGACCACAGCCGAGTAGATGTCGCTGAGGGTCGAGGTGATGACCCGGGCGGTGAAGGTCGAGGCGTTGAAGGAGTGCTCGGCGTAGAGGATCATCGACCGGTTGAACGCGTCGACCACGACCGGGTCGGCCTCCTCCCCGAAGGTCATCCAGAGGAAGTTCGCCGAGTAGTCGAGGTCGTCGCGCGGAGCGATGAGCTCCTGGCCGCGACGGCGACGCTGGCCGTAGGCGACGATGGCCGGCAGCGCGGCGAACAGGCGGATACTGCGCGCCAGGTTCTGCTCGGGGCTGCCACCGGCGTCGAGCACGGAACCGCCGGCCTCGGGGTCGGATGCGCCGATCAGGCTCACGGCCGTGCGCACCTCGTCCATCGGGTGCGCCTCGAGGGGCACGAGGTCGATGGCGGCCTTCACGTTGTCGGCCAGGGCGCGGTGCTTCCGCTCCTCCAGCCGGAACGCGGCGAGCTCGTCGCCCGTCGGCAGCTCGCCGTTCCACAGCAGGTACGCCACGGCCTCGAAGGACTGCGTGTCTGCGAGCTCCTGCACCGGATAGCCGCGGTAGAGCAGGCTGTTCGTCTCGGGGTTGACCTTCGAGATCGCCGTCGTGTCGACGACGACCCCCGCGAGGCCCTTCTTGATGTCCGGCTCGGTCATGGTCACTCCTTCGTGTACTTCGACTCGTCGCTGCGCTCCTCGCTCAGCAACCGCGTCGTGTGTCCGCTTCGCTGCGCTCAGCGACCGGTGTTGTCGAGTGTGAAGTTGAAGACGCCCGAGTCGAAGTGGTTGTACGACTCGTAGTCGATCAGCTCGTAGAGGTCGGCGCGGTGCTGCATCTCCCCGAGCTTCGAGGTCAGGTGCCCCTCGTCGTTCAGCGTATCGAGCGCACGGCCCGCCGCCCCCATCGCGATCCGCAGCAGCGACACCGGCCAGATGACCATGCGCACCCCGGCATCGCGGAGAGCGTCGACGGAGAACAGCTCGCTCTTGCCGAACTCGGTCATGTTCGCGAGGATCGGCACGTCCAGCGCCGCGGCCATGGCCTCGAACTCGCCGATCGTGCGCATCGCCTCCGGGAAGATCGCATCGGCTCCCGCGTCGACGAGCGCCTTGGCCCGGTCGATCGCCGCATCCAGCCCCTCGATCGCCCGGATGTCGGTACGCGCCATGATCAGGAAGTTCTCGTCGCGGCGGGCGTCGGCGGCGGCGCGGATGCGCTTGATCGCGGTGTCCTCGTCGACCACGGCCTTGCCGTCGAGGTGGCCGCAGCGCTTCGGGTTGACCTGGTCCTCAATGTGGGTACCGGCGAGACCGGCGTCCTCGAGCTCCTGGATCGTCCGCGCGACGTTCATCGGCTCGCCGAAGCCGGTGTCGGCGTCGACTATCGCGGGGAGGTCGGTCATGCGGGCGATCTGCTTCGCCCGCCCGGCGACCTCGGTCAGCGTGGTCAGCCCGATGTCCGGCAGGCCGAGGTCGGCGGAGAGCACGGCCCCCGAGATGTAGACCCCCTCGAAGCCCTTGTCCTCGATGAGCCGGGCGCTCAGCGGATTGAACGCGCCGGGGAAGCGCAGCAGCTCCCCGGAGGCGAGCCGTTCCCGGAACAGGCGCCGCTTCTCGGCCGGCGTCGTGGTGGAGTACAGCATCAGTTGCTCCCCTTCGATCGGTGTTCACAACTCAGGAGACCGGCGGGGGAGAGAGCCGTGTAGGCGGTCAGCCGACGCGTTCCGCGCCGATTCTCCTGAGTTATGAACGGCGTGGGCATCAGAACAGACCGGCGGGCGCCGCGGCGTCGTCGAGCAGACCGGGCTTCGCGACGATCGAGAGCTCGGCGACCTCGGCGGCCGTGAGCTCGGGCAGGCGCTGCACGAGCTCCAGGAACCGCTCGATCTCGGCGGGCTCGAGCACGGGCTCCGCGAGCAGGCGGAACTTGGCGATGTAGTTCTCCCGCGCGAACGGGCGCGCGCCGAGGGGGTGGGCGTCGGCGACGGCGATCTCGTCCACCACGGTCGAGCCGTCGGTGAGGCGGATCTCGACGCGGCCGCCGAACGCCTTCTCGTCCGGGTCCTCCGAGTGGTAACGGCGGGTCCATTCCGCGTCCTCGGCCGTGGTGATCTTGTGCCACAGCGCGACGGTGTCGGGGCGGCCTGCGCGCTCCGGCGTGTAGGAGTCGACGTGGTGCCAGCCGCCGTCCTGCAGCGCCACCGCGAAGATGTACGGGATGGAGTGGTCGAGGGTCTCGCGGGAGGCCGTCGGGTCGTACTTCTGCGGGTCGTTCGCTCCCGAGCCGATCACGTAGTGGGTGTGGTGGCTGGTGTGCAGCACGATCGAGGCGATGTTCGCGGGGTCGCGGAGGGCCGGGTTCGCGGTGCCGAGCTTGCGGGCGAGGTCGATCCACGCCTGCGCCTGGTATTCCGCGGAGTGCTCCTTCGTGTACGAGTCGAGGATCGCGCGCTTGGCCTCGCCGGCAGCGGGCAGCGGCACCTCGTAGGCCGCGTCCTTCCCGTCGAGCATCCAGGCGATCACGCCGTCCTCGCCTTCGTAGATCGGCGCGGGGCTCGTCTGTCCGCGCATCGCCCGGTCGACGGCCTCGACGGCCATCTTCCCGGCGAAGGCCGGGGCGTGCGCCTTCCAGGTGGAGATCTCGCCCTTGCGGCTCTGGCGCGTGGCGGTCGTGGTGTGCAGCGCCTGGCCGACCGCCTGGTAGATCGTCTCGACGTCGAGGCCGAGGAGGGTGCCGATGCCGGCGGCGGCGGACGGGCCGAGGTGCGCGACGTGGTCGATCTTGTGCTTGTGCAGGCAGATCGCGCGCACGAGGTCCATCTGGATCTCGTAGCCGGTGGCGATGCCGCGCACGAGCGCGCGGCCGTCCTTGCCGGTGTGCTGCGCGACAGCGAGGATCGGCGGGATATTGTCGCCCGGGTGCGAGTACTCGGCGGCGAGGAATGTGTCGTGGTAGTCGAGCTCGCGCACGGCCACGCCGTTCGCCCAGGCCGCCCACTCCGGGCTGGTGCGGCGGTCGAGCGGTGTTCCGAAGAGGTTGGCGCCGGCACCACCGGTGGAGACGGGGTGACTGAACGCCTGCGCGCGGGCGGCGACGATCGGCGCACGGGTGAGGGAGGCGGCGGCGACGGCGGCGTTGTCGATGATGCGGTTGATGATCATGTCGACGACGGGCTGCTCGACCTCGACCTGGTCGACTGCGACCTCGGCGATCTTCCACGCGAGCTGATCCTCGCGGACGAGGTTCTCGGAGCTGGCGTGCACGCGGACGTGGTGGGTGACGGTCATGAGTGTCCTTCGCTGAGGGAGGGAGTCGAGGATGCCGGTGAGCGCGTTGTGCAGGTGCACGTGCGTGGCATGGGCGGCGAGGTCGCCGTCGCGGGCGGCGAGCGCCTCGGCGATGGTGCGGTGCTCGGCCGCGGAGGCGGCGAGCCGCGCGGGCTTGTCCCGCGCCATGCGCCGCACGCGGACGAGGTGGGTGCGGACCGTGCGCAGCGCCGCAGCGATGTAGTCGTTGGCGACGGCGTCGTCGAGGGCCGCATCGAATCGTGCGATCAGGGCGTAGTAGGCATCGCGGCCCTCCGCCCTGGTGAGGTCCACGTGGGCGAACTCCGCGGCGAGCGCGGCGAACCGGTCGGCGTCGCCCCGGACGGCCGCCAGTCGGGCGGAGGTCTCCTCCAGCGCGCGACGGATCTCGAACAGGGACCGGATGTCGTCGGCGTCAAGGTCGGCGACCACGGTCACGCGGGGCGACTGCTGCACCACCAGGCCGTCGGCGGCCAGGCGGCGCAGCGCCTCTCGCAGCGGGGTCCGGCTCACGCCGAGGCGCTCGGCCTGCTCCACCTCGCCGAGCACGTACCCGGCCGGCAGCTCCCCGGACTGGATGCCGTCGAGGAGCGCCGCATAGGCGCGATCACCCATGGACGTGCGCTCGACCGGGAGAACCATTCCGTCAGTGTATACATAAACCTCCCGAGGTGGTCCCCTTCTCGGGCGCGGGTGGTCGATTCGTATACATAATCTCCGTCCACCCGCCCCGCACCCGGGCACAGCTTCGGAGAGCGCCCGGGACACGCCGCACCGCGGGGCGGGAGGCCGGCGTGTCGGCTCCGATCTCCGAAGTCGTGCCCGCGGGACGCCGCTCAGGGGGCGGGGCGGGGCTCGCCGAGCTTCACGACGACCACGCCGGCGAGCACGAGCACGCCCCCGAGGGCCTGCAGCGGGCCGGGGAGCTGCCCAAGTAGGAGCCAGCCGAAGAGCAGGGCCGCCACGACCTCGGCGAGCGCGACGAACGAGGCCAGCCGGGAGCCGAGCATCCGCGTCGAGACGATGCCGAGCACGTACGCGAGGGCCGTGGCGATCACGCCGATCGCGAGGACCGGCACGAACCACGGCACCGCGCCGAACCGGTAGTCGACGTCGGCCGTCGTCCACGCGAACGGCAGCACGCCGACGAGCGCGGCGAGGCTCAGACCCACGGCACCGAGCAGCAGCCCACTGCCCGCGAGGGCGATCGGCGGGATCCCGGTGTCGGCCCTGGCGGACAGCACGAAGTAGCTCGCGGCCCCCACCATCGCCCCGAGCGCCCAGAGGATACCGACGACATCCACCTGCGCCCCGGTCACGATGTCGAGCATGAGGACGAGCCCGACGAAGGCGATGCCGGCACCGAGGACGCTGCGCCGCGTGGGACGCTCGCCCCGGCGCAGCCAGAGCCAGAGGAGCACGGCGACCGGGGCGGTGTACTCGATGAGCAGCGCGATCCCGACGTCCATCAACGCCACGGCCTGGAAGTAGCAGAGCTGGGTGGCGGCGACGGCGAGGAGGCCGTAGGCGGCGACCATCCCCGCGTTCTGCCGGAGGGCACGCCACCGCCCGCGGAGCGCGAGGACCGTGGGGACGAGCAGCACGAGCGCCGCGACCCAGACCCGCACCGTGACGGCAGCGCCCGGCGTCCATCCCGCGTCGATGAGTCCACGTGCCCACGCCCCGGAGGAGCCGAACGCGAAGGCGGCGGCGACAGCGAGCGGCAGGCCGAGGCGCACCCCGGTCCGGGTGCGCGGAGTGTCATCGGCCACGGTGCTCATGAGGGATGACGCTACGCCCGCGGGAGTAAGCTGTCAACATGGTCTTCACCGATGACACAGAGGATGCGCTGCGCGCGGCGGTCTGGCTCGCGAACTCGGCGGAAGACCCGGACACCCTGGTCGACATCGACGACGAGAAGACCTTCCTTCAGGTGTTCCCGTACACGGGACGGGTCGACGGGGACACGGTGGAACTCGACGACCTCCGCGCTCTGCGGCCGCGCCTCCGCGCCATGCTGCTCGCTCCGCGCGACGAGATGGCCGCGCACGTCAATGCCGCTCTCGCCGAGGTGCGCCTGACCCCGCGGCTCGTGCGTCACGACGAGCTGGACTGGCACCTGCACGGCCTCGCCGACGAACGCCCGCTCGCCGAACGGGTGCTCGTGGAGACCGCGATGGCCCTGATCGACGTCATCCGCACGGACGAGGGCTCTCGCCTCACCGTCTGTGCGGACGGGACATGCCAGGCGATCGCCCTCGACCTCTCCCGCAACCGCTCCAAGCGCTACTGCTCGACGAGCTGCGCCAACCGCAACGCCGTCGCGGCGTACCGCGCCCGCCGCGCCGCCGGCTGACCACGCCGCGCGCTCCGCTCGGAGACCGCAGACCGGAACGCGGTCCGAGCGGAATCGATGCTGCCCGCTCTTCACAAACGATTATCGATTAGTGTAATGTCGCGAGCGGCCCTCCCTCATGCATCAGGAAAGGATCAACGATGATCAAGGCCCGAGTCCTCCCCCTCGTCGGCATCGCGGCGGTATCCGCCCTCGCCATCGCCGGCTGCTCGACCACCGCCGGCGACGACGGCGGCGATGCCGGTGGCGACGTCACCGTCCGCATGCTCGTGAACGTCACCCCGAACCTGACCGAGGAGTTCTGGAACGACCTCGTCGCGCCGTTCGAGGACGCCAACCCGAATATCGACGTCGTCATCCAGAACCCGGGTGCGGAGGGCGTCGAAGCCGCCGTGCCGCGCCTGCTGGCCGCCGGCGACGCTCCCGACGTCGTGCAGTCCATCGCCCCCACCACCAAGCTCGCTCCCGAGCTCGTCGACCTCTCGCAGTACGAGTGGGCGTCGTCCGGTCCGCTCGCCGACCAGTACTCGATCGACGGCAAGAACTACATGGCCGGCATCGGCGTGCAGTTGCAGAGCCTCTTCTTCTACAACAAGACCGCGTTCGAGGAGGCGGGGATCACGGAGGTGCCGACCACGGTCGACGAGCTCACCGAAGCCCTCGGCAAGCTCAAGGACGCCGGGTGGACGCCCGTCCAGACCGGTGGCGACTGGATGACGAGCCACACCCTGCAGGCGCTCGGGCTGCCGACCATCATCGCCGAGGACCCGGAGTGGTTCCAGGACATCTCGGCGGGCGACGTCACCTTCAGCGAGACCTACGGCGATGCGGTCGAGACCTACGCGGACTGGGTGTCCGAGGGCTACATCCCGGGCGACGCCCTGGGCATCAAGTACCCGGACGCCGAGCAGGCCTTCCTCTCGGGCAAGACCGCGGTGTACTCGATGGGAAGCTGGTTCGCCGGCACCCAGGCGAAGGCCGCCGACTCCGCGGACATCGGCGTCTTCCGCGCCCCCGCCATGAGCGCCGACGAGCAGCCCGCGATGGGCGCCAACATCGCCAGCCCGTACTCGATCCTCAAGGCGAGCAAGAACCAGGACGCGGCGGCGAAGCTCATCGAGTTCCTCACCACCGACCAGACCGCGGTGAGCGACCAGCTCGCGGTCGACGGCAACTTCCGCGACGGCTACGAGTACGACATGACGCCGCTCGGCGAGGAGCTGCTGCAGATCGTGGCCGACACCCCGGCTGAGGCCTACACGCCCACCGGCGGCGGCTACGGCGAGCGCACGCTCCCCGACGGCTACTCGGGCGAGATCAACACCCAGACCCAGGCCCTGCTCGGCGGCGCACCCGCCGACCAGGTGCTGCAGGCCATGGACGACTGGTTCGCCGCCAACGCCGGTTGACCCTCGCGGCGCCCGGGACGCGACATCCGTCCCGGGCGCCGTCCCGGCGCTGCCCCAGCGCCTCCCCCTGAACGCGCCACCGAGAACGAGAGTGCCGCCATGACTCCGCCCACCACGACCGCGCCGCCGCCGGCCGCCGCCGCCACCCCGACAGGACCATCGACGCCGATGAGCTCGCCCCCCGCCCCGCGCCGCCGCACGGCGCTGCAGCAGTGGCGGAACCGGATCCCCGGCATCCTCATGGGCGGCCCGGCCGTCGCGGTCTTCCTCGCGATGTTCGTCATCCCGATGATCCTCGCGGCGGTGCTCAGCTTCACCGACTGGAACGGGTACAGCCTCAACTTCAACTTCATCGGCTGGGACAACTACATCAAGGCGTTCCGCAGCCCGCGCTCGACCCAGGCCGCGATCTTCACGGGCATCATCGCGGTGGTGGGCACGATCCTCTGCAACGCCATCGGCCTCGCGATCGCCGCCCTCATCTCCGGGCCCGGCCGCTCGAACACGATCCTGCGCACGATCTTCTTCTACCCGTACGTGATCAGCGCCCTCATCATCGGCTTCCTCTGGTCGGCGATGCTCTCCCCCACCGGCGCCGTCAACGGCCTGCTCAGCACGCTCGGCCTCCCGGCGATGCCGTTCCTCACCGACCCGACCTTCGCCAAGGCGAGCGTGATCTTCACGATCGTGTGGTCACACTTCGGCTTCAACATGATCCTGTTCCTCGCCGGCATCAAGTCCGTCCCCGCGGAGTACTACGAGGCGGCGACCGTGGACGGCGCCTCGCGGTGGCAGCAGTTCCGCTCCATCACCCTGCCGCTCATCGCCCCCGTCTTCACGGTGAACCTCGTGCTCACCCTCGTCGGGCTCCTCAAGGCGTACGACGTGGTGCTGTCGCTCACCGACGGAGGACCCGCCGGCTCGACGCAGACGATCGTCTACCAGATCCTCAAGGACTCCTTCGCGAACTCGGCCCTCGGCTTCGGCGCCGCGCAGTCCATGATCCTCCTCATCGTCACCGCAGTCGTCGGCCTCGCCGTCACGCTGGTGCGACGCCGCGCCGAGCAGAAGGCGACCGACTGATGAAGCAGACCCGCAACCGCCCGGCCCTCGCCGTCAGCACGATCCGGTGGATCGTCCTCGGCGTCGTCGCGATCACGATGCTGATCCCGATGTACACGATGCTGATCAACGCGTTCAAACCGCAGGCCGACATCATCGAGAACCCGCTGCTGATCACGCCGCAGATGTTCACGTTCGACTACCTGTGGGCCGCGATCACGAGCAGCAAGTTCAACGTGATCGCCGCGTACGGCATCACACTGCTGTTCGTCGTGCTCGTGAACCTGTGCTGCATCGCCCTCGCCGCGCCCGTCGCCTACGTCATCGCCCGCGGACGGTCGAAGTGGCACCTGGGACTGCTGCTCCTCTTCGTCTCCGGGCTCTTCATCCCCGGCCAGGTGACGCTGATCCCCGTGGTCTTCGTGCTGCGGGTGCTCGGGCTCATCAACACGATCCCCGGGTTCATCCTCTTCGAGACCGCGGCGACCCTGCCGGTGACGATCTTCCTGTTCACGGCCTACCTCCGCAGCGTCCCGCGTGACATCGACGAGGCGGCGTCGCTGGACGGCGCCGGGCCCATCCGCGCCTTCTGGGCGTGCATCTTCCCGATCATGAAGCCCGTCGTCGCGACGGTCGTGGTACTCAACTCGATCGGCGTGTGGAACGACTTCGTGAGTCCGCAGATCATCCTCGGGCCGAGCTCCGGGATCTACACGGTGACCACCGGCGTCTACGCGGCGGTCGGACAGTTCTCGACCGACTACACCCAAGTGTTCCCGACCCTCCTGCTGGCCGTGCTGCCCGCGATGGTGTTCTTCATCGTGATGCAGCGCCACATCATCGGCGGCCTGGTCGCCGGAGCGACGAAGGGATGACCGTGCCGGAGACCCCGCTCACCCGTCCGCTGCGCACGATCCCGGCCTGGGCCGTGCTGCAGCGCCGGCTCTTCGCCGAGGTCGAGGAGGCCCGCCGCCTCTTCGGCGACCGCTACACGCTGCCGGACGGCCGCCTCCGCGGCGTCGCCGAGTTCATCGACCGCGACGGCGTGGACGACCTGTACGAGCCCTTCTTCAACTGGCCCGCGTTCTATCTGCTCGGCGGCTCCGACGAGGTGCTCGCCGACGCCAAGCGGCACTGGGAGGGCGTGACCGTGCAGCTCGCCGACGCGGGCATGCTCACCGAGGAGTACGACAACGGCTACGACTGGTTCCATCAGGGCGAGTCGCTGCTGTTCCTCGCCGGCATCTGCGCCGCCGACCCGGCCGACACCGCGTTCGCCGCGCGTGCCGCCCGGTTCTCGGCCCTCTTCACCGACCCCGCGAAGGGCAACTACGACGCCGAGCGCAACATGATCCGCTCGCCGCACAACGGCGCTCTGGGTGCCCGCGAGGGGCTGGACGAGAAGATCGTGCCGTACACGGCCGACCGGGACGAGATGCGCCCCTACGGTCTGCCGCTGCACGGCCTGGACGGCATCGCCTCCTGGGACGACCTCGCCGACCCCGCCCACGCCCAGCGGATGGCGGAGGAGATGCAGCGCCGCGCGGCGGGTGACATCGCCGTGAACCTGGCTGCGACCTCCCTCGCCGCGAATCGCTGGCTCTACGACGGCGACGAGGAGACGGCCGCGTGGATCCGCCGGTACGTCGACGGCTGGCGCGCGCGGGCGGACGGGGGCCTGCTCCCCGACAACGTCGGCCCCGACGGCACCGTCGGCTCCCTCCACGACGGCCGCTGGTGGGGCGGACACTACGGCTGGGCCTGGCCGCACGGGCTGCACTCCGTCGGCATGAGCGCCCTGATCGGCGCGCTCAACCACGCGCTCGTCACCGGCGACGACGGCGCCCTCGACCTCGTGCGCACCATGCTCGACACCGTGCTCGCCGAGGCGCGCAGCGGCAGCGTCGCGGAGTCCACGTACAGCTTGCGCGGCGGGTGGATGGCCCGGCTCGGCGCCGCTGCCACCGAGCCCGCCCTGCTGGTCCCCTACCGCCACGGCGCGGACGGCTGGTTCGACTACGGTCCGCTGCAGCTCGACCTCCCCCTGTGGCTGTGGTGGTGGTCGCGACGCACGTCCGACCGGGAGCGGCTGGAGACGGCGATCGCCGGCCTCCCCTCCTCCGCCGACCTCGTCGCGCCGTTCCGCGACAAGGAGGAGGCGGGTCACGAGGCCGGCTGGTTCGCGTACCTCTCCGGCGACCTGCCCGATTATCCGGTGCGGGCGCTGGAGATGGCGCTCGGCCAGGTGGCACGTCGCGCCGCGATGATGCTCGCCGACGACCGCGATCCCGACGCCGCACACCTGCACTTCTGGCAGCGCGTGAATCCCGTGGTGACGGAGGTGCTGACGCAGCTCGTCGGCGGGGCGCCACAGGTGCTCTACAACGGCGGACTCGGTTTCACGGCGCTCCGCTACGAGGACGTCGACCGCGCGCGGCCCGGACTCCCGGAGGACGTCGCCGCGCTCGTGCACCGCCTCGACGACGACGGCATCGGCGTGCAGCTCGTGAACACCTCTGCCGTGCACACCCGCACCGTGCGGCTGCGCGGCGGGCGCTTCGGCCTCGACCGGATCGTGCGGGTCACGGCGACCGGCGAGGAGCCCGGCTTCTGGCCCGGCGCCTCGGGCACCTACACGGCCCCGGACGCCCCGACCGTCACCACGACCTTCGACGTGGACGACGACCTCGTGGTGACCCTGCCCCCGGCGCACAGCGCCGATCTCGACCTGACCATCGCGCGTGCGACCGGCTCGCCGCGCCACCTGTTCCCTGAAGGAGACGCATGAGCGCCGATCTGATCCGACCCGACTTCGCCCTGCCCGTGCGGGGTGGGGCCTACCAGCGGCCCTCGCCCGAGGTGGTCGAGTCCTTCGACGCGATCTCCTCCGCCACCGCGTGCGCCAAGCTGCACGGACTCGGGATCCGCCGCAGCTACATCGACGGACCGGAGCCGCTGAGCCTCGGCCAGCGCGTCGTCGGCTCGGCGCTGACCCTGCAGTTCATGCCGCAGCGCGAGGACATGGCCTCGGGCGACGGCCAGGAGTACGCCGAGCGGCACACCGCCCTGTGGCACGTGCTCGAGGCCGTGCAACCCGGCGACGTGCTGGTGATTCAGGCGTACGGCAGCCGGTTCTCCGGGTGCATCGGCGACATCCTCGCGCGCTACTTCGCGCGCAAGGGGGGCGCGGGGATCGTCGTGGACGGCCGCATCCGCGACGCCGGCCGCATCCGCGAGCTCGGGATCCCGGTGTGGTCGACGGGCACGACCCCGCACTACGCCTCGCAGTCGGAGCTGGTGCCGTGGGCCTACGACGTGCCCGTCGCGGTGGGCGGGGCCCTGTGCATGCCGGGCGACCTCGTGGTCGCGGACGACGACGGCCCTGTCGTGGTGCCGCAGGCCATGGCGCCGCGGGTCGTGGACGACGCGCGCGATCATGAGGAGTGGGAGGTGTTCAGCCGCCGCCGTCTCGACGAGGGCGCACGCCTGAGCGACTACTACCCGTTGACCCCCGACAGCCGCGAGGAGTACGAGGCATGGCGTTCCGTCCAGAGCTCCGTCCGCTGAATCCCGAGGTCGCCGCGCGCGACGACGTCGGACTGGGGTGCGCGCCGATCGGCAACCTCTTCGCCCCCGTGCCTGACGGCGACGCGGTGGCGACCGTGCAGGCCGCGCTCGCCCGCGATGTCCGTTTCTTCGACACCGCACCGCTGTACGGCTCGGGCGAGAGCGAGCGGAAGCTCGGCCTCGCCCTGCGCGGCGTACCTCGGGACGACTACGTGATCGCGACGAAGGTCGGCCGGGTGCTGGTCGATGCGGACGGCCGCCCCGTCGCGGGCGCCGCGAGCGGGCACGACTCCGTCGTCGACCTCAGCAGGGACGGCGTGCGGAGGAGCCTCGACGGCAGCCTCGCCCGGCTGGGTGTCGATCGCGTGGACGTGCTGCACCTGCACGACCCCCTGGACGTGGAGGCGGCGTTCGCGACGGCGCTTCCGGCCCTCGTCGAACTGCGCGACGAAGGGGTGGTGCGCGCGATCAGCGTGGGGCTGGGACGGCTCGACCCCCTGGAGCGCTACGTCGCCGAGGCGCCGCTCGACGTGGTGATGGAGGCCGGTCGGCTCACGCTGCTCGACCGCACCGCCCTGGACCGGTTGCTGCCGACCGCGGCGGCCCGCGGCATCGGGGTGCTCGCGGCCGCGGTGTTCAACTCCGGCATCCTCGTCGACCCGGTCGGCTCCCCCTTCTTCGAGTACAAGCCGGCACCCCCGGAGCTCCGAGAGCGGGCACAGCGCCTGCAGGCCGTCTGCGCCTCGTACGGCGTGCACCTCGCGGACGCCGCGGTGCAGTTCCCGCTGCGGCAGGGCGCGGATGCGGTGGTCGTCGGGGCGCGGACCCCCGCCGAGGTGGACGCGTTCGTGGACGGCCTCGACGCCGCGCTGCCCGCCGCGCTGTGGGACGCCCTCGATGCGGAGGCCGCATGACCGCGCGACCCGGGAGCTGACGTGCGGATCGTCGACGCCCATGTGCACGTCTGGGATGCGGACGCCGTGCCGATCCCGTGGTTCCGCGACGACCTCGGGCTCCCCCGGCAGGCCGCGGCCGCTCGTCTCGGACGGGAGCTGGCCGACGCCGGCGTCTCCTCCGCCATCGCCGTGCAGGCGGCGGACTCGGTGGCGGAGTCGGAGTGGCTGACCGCGACCGCCGCCCGGGACCCGTTCCTGCGGCGCGTGGTGCTGCAGTACACCCCCGCGCCGGGACGAGCCGCCGGCGCCACGGCGGTCGCGTTCTCTCCCGCCGTGGTCGGCGTGCGCGCCGCGGTGCCGCAGTTCGCCGCGGATCTCTCGGATGTGGACGGCCTCGACGCCCTCGCCGCCCACCTCGGCGCGACCTCCCGCACCCTCGAACTGCTCATCCGCCCTGACCAGCTGCCCGCCGCCGCCGCCCTGTCCCGACGGCACCCCGACACCGCGATCGTCGTCTGCCACCTCGGCCTCGGCGCCCGGACGGCCGATGGCGCATGGCTCTCCGCCCTCACCGAGGCCGCGTCGGCTCCGGGGGTGTCGGCGAAGGTCTCCGGGCTCGACCTCACGGCGCGCGGGGCGGACGAGTCGCGGGAACTGCTGCGCTCCGCTTTCGCCCTCTTCGGCGCGGATCGACTGATGTACGGCAGCGACTGGCCGATGTCCACGCGGACCACGACCTACGGGGAGGTTCTCGCCGCGACCCGGCAGGCTCTTCCTCCGCTCTCCGCTGCCGAGGCTCGAGCATTCTGGTCCGGCACCGCCGACCGCCTCTCCCCCTTCACCGCGTAGCCCCCGTCGCAGTTTCGCCCCGAGGTCGCAGGGATTCCGGGGATGGATGTGACCGCGTGCCGAATCTGCGACCTCGCGCCGGAACACCCCATCCCGGAAGCAGAGTCGCGTCCCGTCGCGGATTCGCACCGCGTCGCAGGGACTCCGGCCAGCCATGCGACCTCGGTGCGAAACTGCGACCTTGCGCGGCGGGAAGCGGGGTCAGTCGAGGAGGGTGCCGGCAGCGTGGGCGCGGAACAGGGCGGACGCGGCCTCTTCGTCACCGGCCTCCAGCGTGTCGAGCAGGCCCTTGTGCCAGTCCGCGACCTCGTGCCAGTCCCCCGTGAAGGTGGGGTCGCCGAGCACGTGCATGACGCGCAGGCTCGGCTCCAGGAGGTCCCACATGCGGGGGAGGTACACGTTGCCGCTGGCCTCGATCACCGCACGGTGGAAGGTGAAGTCGAGCTCGCGGAACCGGGCGAGGTCTTCCGCCTCAGCCGCCTCATGCATCTGCGCGATGAGGCCGACGAGCTCGGCCCGGCGAGCGGGGTCGAGCGCTCCGCAGGCCAGCCGTCCCGCCAGCCCCTCCAGCTCGACGCGCGCGACCTTCGCCTGCGCCGCCTCCTCCGCGGAGTAGCTCGCGACGAAGTTGCCCTGATGCCGCACGTGCGACACGAGCCCCTCGTGCGCGAGCCGCTTGAGGGCGTCGCGCACGGGCGCCTGGCTCACCTGCATCTGCCGGGCGAGCTGCGACTCCACGAGCTGCTCGCCGGGGGCCAGCGTCGAGTCCTTGATCATCGCCTTGATGAGCGCGTAGATCTGATCCGACAGCAGTCCGCGCTGCAGTCCGGCCGTGCCGAGAGCATCCGTCATGACCATCAGTCTACGTCCATTATCGACTATCGCTAATGGACGCGGCCGTGCGCCAGGCATCCGCGATGAGGGCGGATCCGCGGGGCGTCGGGTGCACCCCGTCCGGCGCGAGCTCGACGACCGGATACTGCTCCGTCGCCGCCGTGAACACCTCGTGCAGGGGCACGAACGCCGCCCCGTGCTCCGCGGCGAGAGCCCGCACCGCCGCCCGCTTCCCGTCGAGGTCGTCGAGCCATGCGTGCTGCTCCTCCGTCACCGGGAGGAAGTACGGCTCCATGAGGATCAGCCGCGGGGCGTGCGCGGCCACCGCGCGGCCGAGGAGGTCGCCGAGCGTGGCGGCGAACTCCTCGGCCGAGGTCGGGTCGTCGCTGTCGAACCGTCGCCACATGTCGTTCACGCCGACGTACACGGTCAGCAGCTCCGGCGCCGTCGGGAGCAGCTCCGCGTCCCACCGCGCGGCCAGGTCGCGGGCGCGGTCCCCCGCGACCCCGAGGTTGCGGACCGTGGCCCCAGCGGCCTGCAGCTCGGGGGCGAGGAGCGACACATAGCCGTCCCCGAAAGACTCCGGGTCGGAGCGATCGCGCCCCGCGTCGGTGATCGAGTCTCCGATGAAGGTCACCCGCATCGTGGCACGTCCTGTTCGTCGTTCTTGAGCTTCGGTCGCACCGAGATCGGGAGCTCGACGCTCGCGTCAGCGTACGTCACGGTGAGCGTGTGGTGCGGGCGCACCTTGCTGCTGTCGAAGCCGCTGACCATGTCCGCCGTCACCTGCTGGGTGGTGCGGGATCCGTCGCTCCAGTCCACGCCCAGCAGCATGCCGGTCACGTCGAGCTCCTCGCCGCGCACGTAGCGGGTCTTGGGGTCGGCTTCGGGCGCCCAGCAGATGCCGGTCACCGTCGCGGGCGGCGGTGTCGGCCGCACGGCCAGGGTGTTCGTCTTGCCGTAGTGGTAGACGTTGAAGAAGCCGTCCGCACCGACGCGGAGATTCTCCCTGGCGTCGACCATGTTCCACACTGTCACGTCGTCGACCCGGAGCACGATGCGGGTGCCGCCGTCCTCGGCGACGGCCCCGAACTCGATCCGGTGCGTGGAGTTCGGCTCGATGACCTTGTTGGGGATGCTGTCGAGCATGGTCTGGCCCGGGGTCCAGCTCTGGAACTCGATCACGTCCTCTTTGATCACCGCGAGGTATCCGGTGTTGGAGTTCTGCCAGGCGGGAAGGCCGGTCTGGTCGGAGCGCGCCTGGAAGCCGTACCAGCCCCCGTCGAAGGCGCCGAACTCCGCCTCGAACTGCAGCAGGGTGTCGCCGAAGCGCTCGGCCTCGTAGCCGTGCACGCCCTGACCGCTGATCACGACACCCGTGTCGTCCACCGCGATGAGGTCGGACTGGCTCCAGTTCGCCCCGTCCTTCAGCTGGCCGTCCAGGCGGGTGGTCGGGTACTCGGCATCGTCCACGGTCACGGTGACCGTGTCGCTGAGGCTCGGATCGGCGACCGAGGTCGCGGTGATCGTCGCCGTGCCGGCCGTGACCCCCGCGATGCGTCCGCCGGAGACCGTGGCGACCTCCGGCGCGTCGGTCGTCCAGGTGACCCGGGCGTCGCTGGCGTCCTCCGGGGCGACCGTGGCCGCGACGGACCGCCGCTCCCCCACGGTCAGTCCCACGGCGTCAGCGTCCAGGCTCACGCCCGTGACCGGCACCCCGGAGAGCGAGAACCCGATGTCGTCGAAGTCGAGCGAGGCGTAGTTCTCCACGTAGAACCCGACCCGACCGGCCTTGCCGGGCCCGGGGTCGGCGCCTTCCAGCGCGATCGCCCCGTTCACGGAGATCCGGATCTGCCCGTCCTGCACGGCGATGCGGACGTGCGAGGTCTCCCCGGGGGTCAGGCCCTGCGCCGCCGGCACGACCTTCTCGGCGACGACCTTCCAGGCGTCGTCGAAGATCGTCCAGGTCGGCCCCGCCGCGGCCTGGCGGAAGCGGATGTAGCCGCCGCCCTTGCCGTTGCGGTCGTAGACGATGAGTCCCGCGTTGGCGGGGGTCGTGGCCGGGGCCGTGACGTCGAAGTCGAGCACGAACTCCGTGAAGTCCCGCGGCAGGATGCTGTTGGCTCCCTTGAGGATGCGGTACACCTTGTCGCCCGACGCATCCACCTGGATGGAGCGGTTCGGGTCGGTCGGCCAGCCGTTCGCCCCCGACTCGAAGTCGGTGAAGTGCAGCACGCCGTCGCCCTCCTCGACGATCACCTCGATGGTCGCGGTCTTGGCGGCATCGGCCTTCGCCGTCGCCGTGACCGTGGTCGTGCCGGGGCCCATGCCGAGCACCACGCCCTTGTCGTTGACGGAGGCGACGGCGGTATCGGCCGAGGCGTAGGTCACCGCGGCGTCGTCGGCGTTCCAGGGCAGCGGAACGGCGCGCACGCGCACCTCGTCGCCCGCGTCGATCGTGAGCGTGTCGCTGTCGAACGCGATGTCCTCGAGCGGGATGGTCTGCGGCTGCTGCGTCTGCCCGATCGCGCCGTCGACGCCGATCTCGCCGAACGCGATGGCCTCGAAGCCCGGGATCTGGTCGAACACGGCCGCGTCCGCCTTCAGCGTGTAGTCGCCGTTCGCGGCGTCCACGAAGCCGGGGTCGGCGTCGGCCACCCAGTTGTCCTCGTAGTTCAGGAGGTTCTTCCCGTCTTTCGCGCCGTGCTCGTTGACGCCGGCCATGCGGGCCCGGTTCGGGTTCCACACGACGTTCTCCGCGAACGTGCTGTGGTTCGGGAAGTAGTGGTCGTCCTCGAAGAAGTGCGCGAGCTCGGGGTACTTCGTCAGATACGGCGTGCCGACGAAGTCGTTGTTGTCGGCGAACACCTTCTCCCAGGCCGGCATGTAGTCGCGGTCGACGACGTTGCCCTCCTGGTCGCCCATCCACTGCTCGTAGTTGTCGTACGGGGCGTAGGCGTCGACGAAGACGTTGTTGCGTGCCTCGATGTAGTCGGCCGAGCCGCTCTTGATCGCGCCGTTGCCCATGTTCACGAACACGTTCTTCTCGATCGTGAGGTCCCACGTGAAGTTGTCGGCGTAGATGCCCTCGACGCCCGCCATGCCGACGCCGATGTCGTGGAAGTAGTTCTCCCGGAACACGTGGCCGCGCTGCTGCGGGGTCTTGCCGGAGTTCATGTAGATGGCACCGAGGTCGTGGAACTGCTTGCAGACGTCGTACACCTCGTTGCGTTCGAACAGGTGGTCGTTGCCGTGCACGATGATCCCGGGATGCGGGGCGTCGTGGATCTCGTTGTCCCTGGCGATGTTGCCGACGCCGTCGAACATCACGCCCGGATTGTAGGCCTTGTGGTAGTACGCGAAGTCGGCGATCTCGGAGTTCTCGACCCGGTTGCGGCCGGGTTCGAGCGTCGTCTTGTCGCCGCCCTGGAGCACCACGCCGACGCCGCCGACGTGAGTGAGCCGGCTGTCGGTCACGGCGTGGTCGCGGCCGCCGCGGTTCACCGGAATGCCGTCGTACGTGTAGCGCCCCGGCGAGTTGATGAGCACGCCGCCGTCGGTGAAGTTGCGGATGTCGCTGTGCGAGATCGTCACGTGCGAGCCGCCGAGGATCACCGCGGCCGTCGCGCGGCCGTACTCCATCACGAGGTCGTCGAAGTTCACGTACGAGGCTCCGTCGGCGCGCAGCATCGGCTCGTCGAGCGTCGTCACCGTCACGGCGCCGCGACCGGACGTGAAGGCCGCGTTCGGGATGAGGTACAGCTTCCCGGCGTCACGGTCGATGTAGTACTCGCCGGGGGCGTCGAGCTCCTCCAGCAGGTTCTGCGCGAAGTGGAAGTCGGGGAACCAGCTCTTCATGATCCCGGACATCTCGCCGTAGCGGAGGGTGATGGTCTTCGCCTCGGTGTCGATGCTCTCGATCTTGTTGTACGACCACTCCCAGCTGTAGCCGAAGATGCCGTCCAGCCAGACGTCCTCGGCTTGCGTCCAGTGCTTCGGGCGGTCGTAGCCGTAGCTGAACGTGCCGCCGCGCTCCTGCAGGTCGGCGTCGTTGCGGTCCGGCCCGGCGTCGATGATGTCGCCCATCTGCACCGTCGGGGTGGCCGCGTCGGCGTTGGGCCAGCGCGCGAGGGTCATGCCCTGGCCGTCGATGAACAGCTCCATGGGCGGGGTGGTGCTGACGTCGTTGGCCTTCCAGTAGCCGTGGCGGCTGAGCTGGCCGTAGTCGGTGATGCCGAGGTCGGCGAGGTCGATCCCGACGACACGGTCGCGGGCAGCCG